>NZ_MSJP01000030.1 GCF_014596525.1 Streptomyces sp. CBMA291 | reverse complement strand
GGGCGCGGGGGCCGGAGCGGCCGCCGGAGCGGCAGGCGCGGCCTGTGCGGGGCCCGTCTGCGGCGCGGCGGGGGCGCTCTGCGTGGTGGAGGCGCTCTGGGTGGTGGAGGCCGGGGCGGTCGGAGTCTCCGACGAGCCCGGCTTGTAGTCGGCGAAGAAGTCCCACCAGGCACGATCGACCGAATTCGGGTCCTGGAGGTACTGCTGGTAGATCTCGTCGACGAGCCACTCATTGGCACCGAAGGCGGTCGCAGGGTTCTTACCCTGCCCGTCTTGGTCGGTCGGGGAGCTCGGGTTACTGGGGGACTGAGACGACACGGCGGCAACCGCCCTCTTCCGCTTCACAAGGTGATGGACAGCGGAAATAAAGGCTACGCCTGTCCGGCCGAGAGGTGCAGGCCAGGCGCTCCAACGTCGCGCATGTCACACTTGACGAGGTGTTTCGGGGTCGCGAATGGCGGGAAACAAGCGTGGTTCCCCCGGTTTCCGGGTACGGAAAACCGGAGGCACGTCCGCCTTCGGACGTACCCCTGCTCACCTGCACGCAGAACGTGCTCTTCCGGTTCGAACCCTACGTCAATCCGGTGGCGGAAAGCTTCCTGGAAGAGTGACTCTGATCCGGCAGCCCCGTGACGATTCGGCCACGCCGATCCCGCCGCCGTGCAGATCCACCGCCCAGCGGGCGATCGCGAGCCCCAGACCCGTGCCGCCGTCGCTCCCCGGACCCCGGCGGCGCGGCGCGGAACCCCGGTTGAACCGCTCGAAGACCCGGTGCCGCTCCGACTCCGGGATGCCGGGCCCCTCGTCCTCGACCTCCAGCTCAAGCGAGTCGGGGAACGGGCCGCGCCGGGCCCGGACCGTGACCCGGCCGTGCGGCGGCGAGTGCTTCACCGCGTTGTCGATCAGGTTCGCCATCACCTGGTGCAGCCGCTCCACGTCCGCGCTCGCCGCCAGCTCGGGCGGCGACACGTCCAGGTGCAGATGCACGTCGGTCCGGTTGTGCAGGCCCGAGGTGGACGACAGACCGCGCTGCGAGGCGGCCAGGTTCGCCTCCCGCAGCACGCCCGACAGATAGGGCCAGACCTCGAAGCGGCGCACCCGCAGGGCCACGACACCGTTGTCGAGACGGGACAGGTCGAGCAGCGTCTCCACCAGCCGGCCCAGCCGCTCGGTCTGTTTGAGCGCCGACCGCATCGTCTCCGGATCCGCCTCGGACACCCCGTCCACGACGTTCTCCAGTACGGCCCTGAGCGCGGCGATCGGGGTCCGCAGCTCGTGCGACACATTGGCGACCAGCTCCTTGCGGTGCCGGTCGACCGCCTCCAGGTCGTCCGCCATGCGGTTGATCGTCGACGCGAGGTCGCCCAGCTCGTCCCGCCGGTCCGCGCCGCGCACCCGGCGGCTGAAGTCCCCGCGCGAGATCGTCCCCGCCACTGTGGTCATCTCGTCCAGCGGAGCCGTCAGGGACTGCGCCACGAACTGGGTGATCAGCAGGGTCGCGATCATCGCGAAGACCGTGATGTAGCGGAACTCGGTGGACGTACGGATCGCCACGAGCGCGAGGGCCGAGGTCAGAAGCACCGCCCCGACGACCAGCGCGCCCAGCTTCGTCTTGATCGAGATGACGATCCGGCGCCGCCGGGGGGCTCCGGCACGGGGCTCGCGAGCGGGGCGGCGGGCGGCGGGGCGGGGTGGTGCGGGGTGGTGTGGGGCGTGGCGGGGTGGTGCGGGGCGGTGCGTGGCGGGTCCGGGGCCGGGTCCGGCCGTGCTGGATCCGCTCGTCCCGGGGCTGACCGCGCCGGGCCCTCTCGCGCCGGACCCTCTCGCGTCGGTTCTTCCCGCGCCGGTTCCTCCCGCGCCGGGGCTCACGGCTCCGGACGTGCCCGTCCCGGGCTCGCCGCCGGTCCCAGGGGTGCTGCCCGTCCCGGTGGCACCATCCGTCCCAGGCGCACTGCCGGTCCCAGGGGTGCTGCCCGTCCCGGTGGCACCGCCGGTCCCGGGCTCGCCGCCCGTCCCAGAGGCACCGCCCGTCCCAGAGGCACCGCCGGTCCCGGTGGCACCCGTCCCCGGGCTTCCGGCCGTGTCTCCCGTCCCCGGGCGTGGCCGCTTCCGTGGGTCCCCGGGCTCGCGCCGGCTCACGGTGCGGGGGTCTCCAGCGCGTACCCGACCCCGTGGACCGTACGGATGCGCTCGGCTCCGATCTTCCGGCGCAGCGCCTTGATGTGGCTGTCCACGGTCCGGGTGCCCGAGGCGTCCGCCCAGTCCCACACCTCGGCGAGGAGCTGCTCACGGGAGAGCACCGCGCGGGGGGTGCTCGCCAGGCAGACCAGCAGGTCGAACTCGGTGGGTGTCAGATGGACGTCCTCGGCGCGCACCCGCACCCTGCGCTGCGCGTGGTCGATCTCCAGCTCGCCCAGGCGCAGGATGCCGCTGCGCGGGGTGACCGCCGCGAGCGCCGCCCGCTCCACCCGGCGCAGCAGGACGTGCACCCGGGCGGCCAGCTCGCGCATCGAGAACGGCTTCGTCATGTAGTCGTCCGCGCCGACGCCGAGACCGACCAGCATGTCCGTCTCGTCGTCCCGGGCGGTCAGCATGAGGACCGGGACGGGCCGCTGGGCCTGGACCCGGCGGCACACTTCGAGACCGTCGAATCCGGGCAGCATCACGTCGAGGACCATCAGGTCCGGCTGCCATGCCTCGGCCGCCTCGACGGCCGCGGGGCCGTCGGTCGCGGTCTGCACGAGGAAACCCTCGGCGCGCAGCCGGGCCGAGATCGCTTCCACGATCGTGGCGTCGTCCTCGACCACGAGGACGCGCCGCTGGGCCCCGGGAGTGGCCGCCGCACCGTGGTGAGTGGTGTGTGTCTGCTCCATTGCCCCGCCTCGTGTCGCCGATGTCGGTGCAGCAGCCTAGAGGTACCGGCGGTGTCCCGGCTATCCAGGAGCTACCCGGGACGGACCGCGAGATGGACGGCGTCGGGGACGCCCCGGGCAACGGGGATCTCTTCCGTCCGTACCCCGCTGAAACCGGCATTTCGCAAGGACTCTTCGAAATCGACCGAGGGCCGAGCCGACCATACGGCGAGCACACCGCCGGGTTTCAGCCGTGCCGCGCACGACGCCAACCCGTCGGCCGCGTACAGGGATTCGTTGTCCTCGGTGACCGTCCAGTCCGGCCCGTTGTCGATGTCCAGACACAGCGCGTCGTAGGTGTCGGGGGAGGTGCGCAGGTACTCCACGAGGTCCGTGTGGAGGATCACGGTCCGGGGATCGGCGAGCGCGGCGCCGGAGATCGCGGCGAGCGGGCCCTGCCGGTGCCAGTCGATGATCGCCTCCTCCCGTTCGATCACCGCGATCCGGCCCCAGGAGGGCTCGGCGGCGGCGTGCGCGAGGGAGAAGCCGACGCCGAGCCCGCCGACCAGCACGGCGGCACCGGGCCGCGCCTCCTCGGGCAGCGCCGCCCGCGCCGCGTCGACGAGCAGCCGCTCCGAACGCCCGTCGGAGGTGTCCATCAGGAAGGTCCCGTTGGCGATGATCTCGAAGTGTTCGTCACGGCGGCGCAGCACGACCTCTCCGTGCGGTCCTTCACGACGGTCGAGGGTCAGGGGTTCGGACACGGGCGTTCTCTCCGTTCACGACTCGGCGGTCACTCCCGCACCATCCTTACGGGGCTGCCGCCGACGGGACAAACGTGTTTACGGGGGAGGGGTGGCGGGTTCTCGACGGGGAGTTTCGGCCATTCTGGACGCGGGGAGGGGAGGGAGGCGGGGCGCGGACTGCCACCGCTCACGCCCCGGCGCGCGCCTTCGGGGGCACGCTCCGGCGCACGCGCACACCCGGCCAGGGCCGGGACCTCAACGGCCGGTCGGCGGGCCGCCTTCCGGGAGGGCGTCGAAGACCCGTTGGAGCGCGGGCGGGCGCTCCCCGTCGGCCGCGACGACCAGCCGGTCGCGGTAGGTCACCTCGTACCGGAAGCCGTCGGCGATGGGGCGGCCGGTGGGCTGGTCGGGGACTTGCGCGTACGCGGGGTCCTCCAGGGCCGCGCGCAGCTCGGCGGTCTCGGCGGGGGTCTGCCGACCGGTGCGGGCGGGCGGTTCGCCGGGCCTGCCGGTGCTCCAGCTGCCGTCGTGGTGGACGACGAGCCGGTTGCGGACGCCCGCGAAACCGCCACTGGCGAGCACCTCGACGAGGACCTCGCCCGGCTGCGGATCGGTGGCGGGGGCGCCGGAGCCGGTGGTGGGAACGGTGCCGGGAACGGTCTCGGACGCGGGCGGGCCGGATGAGGACGAGGCCGGGCCGGGTGACGAGGAGGGCGGGCCGGATGAGGGCGAGGGTGGGGCGGATGAGGATGAGGATGGGGTGGCCTCGGGCGAGGCGGACGACGATGCGGGCGGGTCGGGCGACGGGAACGCCTCCGCCCCGCAGCCGCTCACGCCGATGCCCAGGATCCCGGCCAGCAGCAGGGTGCCCCGTCGTCTTCCCCGTACGCCTCGCGTCATCCCCCGAGCATGCCCGCTCGCGGGCACCGGGCGCAGGTGTACGCGCGGGTTTCCCGGTGCGGCGGGTGTGTGCCGGCGCTCGGGCGGGCGCGGCCGGACGGCGGCCTCAGTCGGCGCCGACCCGGTCGGCGACGGTGAAGTCGGCCGAGCAGTCCGGGCAGGTCGCGTCGCCGAAGACATGGGTGAGCACGTGTGCGATCTCGTGGCGGCCATCGGCGGTCGCGAGGGCGTGGAGACGCCCTCCGATGCCGTGCGGATCGGTGGGGACCGCAGGGCGGAGCGGCCGGGTCCCGGCGGGGTCCGCGGTGCCCGTGGCGTCCGCGGTGTCGTCCGGCAGGGCGTATTCCGTGCTCGTACAGAAGAACCCGGCTTCGCCGAGGACGATGTAGAGGTCGGTCCCGCAGCCGGGGCAGGAGATCTCGTACTCCTCGTTCACGATCCCCCAGGACAGGTTCTCGCTCCATCCGGGCACGCCCTCGAATCCGAGCATGGACTCCAGGAGCTCGATGTACTCCGTGGGGCCGGTCGCCGTCCTGAGGTGACGGTTCACCGAGGCCAGCAGGCGGGCGACGGTCGCCGCGTGCCGGGCGCGGACGTCTTCGGCGGTGCCCGGCTGCTCGGCGCCCGCCATGATGGCCCCGGCCAGGTTCAGGGCGTTCACGGCCTGTGCCCGATCCTCGCTCTCGGTCAGATCGGCGAGCCGGGGCAGCGCCGCGAAACTGGCCGGGTAGACGCTGCCCTGATGGCAGAGCGCGGACCACAGATCGGTCCAGAGCCCCGGCTCCCGACCGGAGGCGATCCGTTCCAGCAGGCCGGGGATGTCCTCGGCGGAGCCGTAGGCGTGGCTGAGCTTCGTCCAGTCGGTCATGCGGGGGATTCCATCAGGCGAGCCGTCGGCCGGGAGCGGCGGGCCGACGGCTTGATCGCTTCACACGTCTTGTGCCGCGCCCGCTCCGCTGGTGGGGTGGCGGGCATGACCGACTTCGGACCCGGCGTCTGGCCCCCCGCCCCGATCAGGACCGAGCGGCTCGTGCTGCGCGAGCCGGAGGCGGGGGACCGTGCGGCCTTCGTCGAACTGCTGGCGTCGCCGGAGGTGCACACGTATCTCGGCGGACCGCACCCGCGCGAGACGCTGGAGCGCGAGCTGCCCGAGGTGCCCGGACGGCGTCCCGGGAGCTTCGTCGTCGCACTCGACGGGGCGATGATCGGCAGGGTCCTGCTCGGCGCGGCGACCGGGCCCTGCCGTCCGGCGGCCGAGGGCAAGGCCGAACTCGGCTACCTGTTCCTGCCGGGAGCCTGGGGACACGGCTACGCGCGCGAGGCGTGCGCGGCGGCGCTCGACTGGTTCGCCTCCGTCCTTCCCGGCGAGCCGGTGGTGCTCACCACCCGGACCGCCAACACCGCCTCGACGCGCCTCGCGGCGAGGCTGGGATTCACCGAGGTGGAACGGTTCCACGCCTGGGACGCCGAACAGTGGCTCGGGGAACGGGCCCCGGCGACGCCCTGCGGCTGATTGGGCACCGCAGAAGGGGCGGGGGTCCTTGGCAGTTCGTGGTGTGTCGGGGCGTGCCCTTGGACGTCCGGCCGTCGGTCGGCGGGCGGTCGGGCACGGCATGATCGAGTCTCCCGAGATTCGATGGTGGGGGTGCGGTGTGAGGGATTGGCGGACCGATCCGACGTTCGCGATGTGCCGGGCGCTGGTGGACGGAGCGGATCTGGCCCCGTTCGCGGGAGGCGCATTCGATGTGCGGGCGGTGGTGGCTGGCATCCCGTCCGGTGCCCAACGCGGGTTGCTCCTCGACGCCGTCCCATGGGGGAACTTCCCCCACGGTGACGATGCTCGGGCAGCCGTTCATCTGCTGCGCACCGGCGGGCACTCCGCTCGCCATGCGGCGGATGCGCTGGGCGGTCTGTGCGCCAACGACAGCCGGGCCGCCGCTGCCCTCGCCGTACCGTTCCTGATCCCCATCGCCGCCGATGCCCACCACCCTCACCGTGCCGCCGCCCTTGCCGTGCTCTCCCGCCCGGCCCGCGCCCGGCACCATGGCGTCGCCTCCCGCGATGAACTCCTTCTCCATCGCAACGATCCTCGGCACCACGCCCCCGACGACTACGACGACTACGGCGTCGAGGTGACGGGCTACCCGGCAGGCTGGTCGGTGGCCGCCGCCCGAGCCGCGATCACTGCCGAAACACCCGTACTCCTGCCGCTTCTCAACGACTCCGAGCCCACCATCCGCATTGACGCCGCCTATGCCCTGGCCACCGCCGCCGACCCCGACCTTGTGGTCCGAACCGCCCTTGCCGCCAGGTTCGCCACCGAGCATGACGCCATGGTCCGCGCCGCCCTGCTCCTCGCCGTCGCCGAGACCACCCGAGCTCACGTACAGCCGCCGGCCGTCTCGTGGTTCCGTGAGCGGTGGCAAGACCGAGCAGAGGCCCCCGAAGTCCGCCTGGCCGCGGCAATCGGCTGGCTCTGCCTCACGGATGAGCCCGCCCCCGAGGACCTCCACCAGACCATCGATACCTTCGCCACAGACGAACGCGCGCACGCCATGGACGCCCTGCCGTGGATGTACGCCGCCGCCGGAAACGGTGAACCGGGACTTCTGCGCTGTATTCGCTGCATGCTCCACTCTGAAGAGCCCGAACCGTGCGACGACCCCTGGGTCTCCTGGCTCTGAGCGACCCGCCTCGGCCCGGTTTGTGCACGGATCCGACGCCTGGGTAGTGGCTGGTCACGTCGTCGAGCGACTCGCCACGCTCCCCGGCAAAGGTGGGGTGGGTTTCGGCCTTGGCGAGTTCTGCCGGACGAGCGCCCTCAACAAGGGCATCGAGCGGCGTAGCGATGAGCGTCTCCGCTGCGCCACGCACGCGTTCTGGGCTGAGAGAGCGGGGCCCGTAACCCCAGCCCTTAGCCCGGGGGCCTCCTCCTCGCCGTGAACGATGTCGACCGGGAAGTCGACGCGACACAGTGGCAAGTTGAGGACGTAGTTCGAACGCACCACTCTCGTCGCCGATGCGTCCAACCTTCCCCTCATGCCAGCTCTCTCGCCACTGAACCGTGCCTTCAACCAGATCCCGAAGCGGGCGGAGAAGCAGGAAGGCCCGCAGCTCCACGAAACCTTCGTTGACTCGGGGGTGGTCGATGTGATCAACACGGTTGACCACCAGGTGAACTACGGTCGACGTGGCACCGGGAAGACGCATGCCCTCAGCTGCTTGGGTTCCGAAGCTTCCGAATTCGGCGATCTGGCCCTGTACGTCGACTTGCGCACTATCGGGTCGGCGAGTGGGCTGCTCGATCCGCAGTCAGCTCCGATCAGGCCGGAAGCACCCTGATCGGGTCCCCCACCGTAGAGGCCCCGCCCATCACTGGATGTGGCTCGGCGAACACCGTCAGCAGATCGGAGGCCACAGGTTCCAACCGGTGCCGGGGGTGGCGGTAGCCCGCCAACCAGCGCACATTGCGCACCACGATCACATCCGGCGCCCCCACCAGTCGGAACTTTCATCCCACCTGGGCGCAGGCTGCCTGCGTCGCCTCGAACTTCACCACGTCCCGGGGGTTACGCCGATCCGCCGGACGGCAGTCGACCACCACCGCCGTGCCGTCCTCGCGGCGGGCGAAGTAGTCCGGCGCATGCGAGATGCCCTTGCCCGCGTCGGACCGCCAGAACAGCCAGAACGGCTGAGACGAGATCCCCACCACCGACAGGTCGAAGTCCAGCAGCATCACATGATCACGCTCCAGCCAGGACTCGTATCCAATGTGCCTGCCCACCGTGGACGACCATCACAAGCCCGGCAGATGCCGTTGGCCTCTGTACGACTTGAACGCGCGTACCGGCGCGACATCCTCGAACCGCACTGTCCAGGCGCCCACCAGCGTGCGACGGAACTCAGACCCGTACCGGTCGGCGTACGCGACCTCGAACCCCTCCGTCGGCGGCCCGGAGGTACCACCCCGGCAGTACCCCTAACGAACCTGCCACGACTCGCTAACCCGAGCCGGGGACGAAAGGTCACTCCGCAAAGCGAACGACCATACGAAGGATGAAGCTGCAAAACGAAGAGATCCACGTCAAAGGACACCTCCGCGATGATCGCTCAGAGCGAACAACTCCCCGGGAACATTCCCCCGCTCACAAGCATTGAGCCCATGTAGCTCAACTTGACTGCCGAAGGGGAGATCATGGCTTCTGAGTCCAAGCCGTCCGTGCCGCTCACTCTGCCTGTGCTGCCGCTCGACGACGAGGTCGTGCTGCCCGGGATGGTGGTGCCGCTCGATCTCTCCGACAACGAGGTGCGGGCCGCCGTCGAGGCCGCTCAGGCCGCCGCCCGGACCGGGGAGGGCAAGCCCAGGGTGCTGCTCGTGCCCCGGGTCGACGGGACCTACGCGGGGACCGGTGTCCTGGGCATCGTCGAGCAGGTCGGGCGGCTCTCCGACGGCGACCCCGGAGCGCTGATCCGGGGCATCGGCCGGGTCCGCATCGGTGCCGGGACCACCGGACCGGGGGCCGCGCTCTGGGTCGAGGGCTCGACCGTCGAGGAGGCCCTGCCCGACCCGCTTCCCGGCCAGGTCGCCGACCTGGTCAAGGAGTACAAGGCGCTGGTCAC
This sequence comes from Streptomyces sp. CBMA291, assembly GCF_014596525.1. Lineage (GTDB taxonomy): Bacteria > Actinomycetota > Actinomycetes > Streptomycetales > Streptomycetaceae > Streptomyces. The sequence continues at coordinate 41,707 of NZ_MSJP01000030.1, read as the reverse complement.
CAGCTGGCTCAAGAAGCGCGGCGCCTGGCAGGTCGTCGACCGCGTCCAGCAGATCGACGGCGTCGGCGCCCTCGCCGACAACTCCGGCTACTCGCCCTTCCTCACCGTCGAGCAGAAGGTCGCCCTCCTGGAGACCGCCGACCCGGTCGCCCGGCTGCGGCTCGCCACCGCCCAGCTCCGCGAGCACCTCGCCGAGCAGGACGTCGCCGAGACCATCGCCAAGGACGTGCAGGAAGGCGTCGACAAGCAGCAGCGTGAGTTCCTCCTCCGCCGTCAGCTCGAAGCCGTCCGCAAGGAGTTGCGCGACCTCAACGGCGAGGCCGAGGGCCTGGAGTCCGACGACTACCGCGCCCGCGTGGAGGCCGCCGACCTGCCAGGGAAGGTCCGCGACGCAGCCCTCAAGGAGGTCGAGAAGCTGGAGCGGTCCAGCGACCAGTCCCCGGAGGGCTCCTGGATCCGCACCTGGCTGGACACCGTCCTCGAACTGCCGTGGAACGAGCGGACCGAGGACCGGTACGACATCCGGGGGGCCCGCGCCGTCCTCGACGCCGAGCACGCGGGCCTCGACGACGTGAAGGAGCGGATCACCGAGTACCTGGCGGTGCGCAAGCGGCGCGCCGAGCGGGGGCTCGGCGTCGTCGGCGGGCGGCGCGGCGGAGCCGTCCTCGCCCTCGTCGGCCCGCCCGGCGTCGGCAAGACCTCCCTCGGCGAGTCCGTCGCGCACGCGATGGGCCGCGAGTTCGTCCGGGTCGCCCTCGGCGGCGTACGGGACGAGGCCGAGATCCGGGGCCACCGCCGCACCTACGTCGGCGCCCTGCCCGGCCGTATCGTGCGGGCGATCAAGGAGGCCGGGTCCATGAACCCGGTGGTCCTGCTCGACGAGATCGACAAGGTCGGCTCCGACTTCCGGGGCGACCCGGCGGCGGCCCTGCTCGAAGTCCTCGACCCGGCGCAGAACCACACCTTCCGCGACCACTACCTGGAGGTCGAACTCGACCTCTCCGACGTCGTCTTCCTGGCGACGGCCAACGTCCTGGAGGCCATCCCGGAGGCCCTGCTCGACCGGATGGAGCTGGTCAGGCTCGACGGCTACACGGAGGACGAGAAGGTCGTCATCGCCCGGGACCACCTGCTGCCCCGGCAGCTGGAGCGCGCCGGGCTCGAACCCGGCGAGGTCGTCCTGGAGGAGACGAGCCTGCGCAAGCTGGCCGGCGAGTACACCCGGGAGGCCGGTGTCCGCACCCTGGAGCGGGCCGTCTCCCGGCTGCTCCGCAAGATCGCGGCCCAGCACGAACTGGGCGACCGGGAGCTGCCGTTCACGGTCACCCCGGAGGATCTGCGGGCGCTCATCGGACGGCCGCACCACGTGCCCGAGTCGGCGCAGGACCCGGCGGAGCGCAGGACGGCCGTGCCGGGTGTCGCCACCGGGCTCGCCGTGACCGGCGCGGGGGGTGACGTGCTCTTCGTGGAGGCGTCCCTCGCCGATCCGGAGACGGGCGCCGCCGGGCTGACCCTCACGGGGCAGCTGGGCGACGTGATGAAGGAGTCGGCGCAGATCGCGCTCTCCTTCCTCCGTTCGCACGGCGCCGAGCTGGAGCTGCCCGTGACCGGCCTGAAGGACCGGGGCGTGCACATCCACTTCCCGGCGGGCGCGGTGCCGAAGGACGGTCCGAGCGCGGGCGTCACCATGACGACGGCGCTGGCCTCCCTGCTGAGCGGGCGGCTCGTCCGCACGGACGTGGCCATGACCGGCGAGGTCTCCCTCACCGGCCGGGTGCTCCCGATCGGCGGGGTGAAGCAGAAGCTGCTGGCGGCGCACCGGGCGGGCATCACCACCGTCGTGATCCCCAAGCGGAACGAGGCCGACCTGGACGACGTCCCGGCCGAGATCCTGGAGAAGCTGGAGGTCCACCCGGTGACGGACGTCCGGCAGGTCCTGGAGATCGCCCTGGCCCCGGCCGAGGTGCCGGTGGGCGTGGCGGCGTAACCCCGGGGACGGGGACGGGGAGGGGGACGGGGTGCCCCCGGTGACCCGGGCATACCGGCGGGGCCGGGCGGCGCCGGTGTGTCGGCGGGGTGTCCCCGGCGTCGCGGGCGTGCCGGTGGCGTGAACAGCGAGCGGCAGGCGGGGTGTTCCGTACGGAACACCCCGCTTCGCCGTGTCCCGTTGTCAGTGGCGGGTGCGATGCTCGAAGGCATGAACGACGATGCCTTCTGGGCTCTCATCGACGAGTTGAGCCGCCGACCCGGCGACCGGGACGAGCGGCTGGAGTGGCTGACCGGGCGGCTGCTGCGGCGGCCGGCCACCGAGAGCGCGGAGTTCCAGACACGCCTTGAGCGGGCGTGCGAGAAGGCGCACACCAGGGAGCTGTGGAGGGCGGCCAACCGGATCGAGGGCGGCTTCTGCGGCGACGACGGCTTCCACTACTTCACACTCTGGCTGGTCGCCCAGGGAAGCGGGGTGTACGGGGCGGTTCTCGCCGATCCGGACGCGCTCGCGGAGCTGCCGGGGATACGGGCGCTCGCGGGGCGGCACGTGGAGACCTGGGCGGACGACGAGTGGCCCGAGTGGGAGGAGTTGGACTACGCGGCGGAGGACGCGTTCAACGAGCTGACCGGCGAGGAGGGGGACGACGGGGAGGCGTTCCTCGACGCCGTGGAGGAGGCCGAGGACGCGGCCGTGGCGGCCGGGGAGTGGGGACGGCGCGAGGACCCCGAGGGCTGGGAGGCGCCCGAGGACGGGGAGGTGCCGGGCGGCCCGGGGGAAGGGTGGGAAGAGGACGGCGAGCGGCGGAGGTCTCGTCCGGAGGGGGTGGCGCTACCCCGCCTCGCCGCCCTCTTCCCGGTCGGGGCGCCCGCCCCCTGATCGTCATCAGGAGGCGGGCGGAGGGACCGGTTCCCCCGGGTCCGACCAGACCTGTGGGGGAGCCGGTGGACCCGGTGGACCGGGGGCCTTCACGGCCCGGCGGTTCCTCAGGCGGCCGAGGCGTTCCGGCGACGGCTCAGGAGCAGGCTGCCTCCGGCGAAGGCGGCGAGGGCACCGGCGCCCGCGAGGGCCGGGAGCAGCGGAGAGGACGGGGTGCCCGCGGCCTCGGCGGAGAGCGCCGGGGCCTGCTCGTCGCCGCCGTGGCCCGCGTGGCTGACGGTGGACAGGGTGGCGCCCGCCGCGATCTTCGCCTCGGTGGGGGCCTGCGCCTTCACGGGCGGGACGGTGGTGCCGCCGCCGAAGTCGACGTCCGAGCAGCTGTAGAAGGCCTCGGGGCTGTCGTTGCGCTGCCACACCTTGTAGACGATGTGGCGCCCGTTGCGGGCCGGGAGGTCGCCGGTGAAGTTGTAGTAGCCGTCGGTGGCGGTGCGGGTGGTGTTGTAGACGGCGACGGGGGTCGCGTCCAGGTCCGACCACTTCAGCGGCTTGGTGGGGTCGAAGCCGGGCCGGGTGATGTAGACGGTCATGGTGCCCGCGTGGGCGGCGGTGACCCGGACCTTGAAGTCGAAGGGACCCTTGGCGACCGAGGTGGCCGGCCAGTCCATCCGCGCCCAGTCGAGGGCCCGGTACTTCTCGCGGTTGGCCGAGCAGAGCTTGCCGTCCGGGATGAGCGCCTGGTGCTGACCGGCCGCGTTGGCGATGTTGACTTCGTTCCAGTCGTAGAGCGGCTGGGTGCCGGAGTCGGCGACGAGGTCCTTGCACACCTGGGACTTGGGGGTCTCGGGGCCCTCGGCGTAGCAGGCGGCGACTCGGCTGACCGGGTTGAAGACGGCCCCGTGCGCGGCGGCGGAGGTGGGGGTGAGGCCGACGAGGGCGGTGGCGGCGGACAGTGCGGCGACGCCGGTGGCGGCACGGCGGTAGGACGGCATGCGGGTGCTCTTCTCGTGGGGGGAGGAAAAGGCGGGGCAACGCGTGGGGAGTAGCCGGAAGTTGAATCCCGGGCGATCGCGATAGAGAGTCGCATTGGTCCATACCAATGAGCAAGAGGTCGGGCGGAAAAAGCCCGAAGCGGTCTCCGGACGCCGCCGCGCCCCGAGACCGCCGCCTTGGGCGCCGCCGGGTCCGGAACCCGTCCCCGCGTGGGGAGCCGCCGCGTCCGGAAGGCGCCCGCCCGTGGGGAGTCGCCGCGTCCGGTGGCGACCCACCCATGGGGTGCCACCGCGTCCGGAGCCCGCCCGGTGGGGCGATCCCGCGCCCGGAGACCGCCCGCCCGTGGGGTGCCCCCGCGTCCGGAGGCCGGTGCCGACGGGTGCGCGTCAGCCGTTGGCCAGCGCCTGCACCCGCGAGTAGTCGCCGTTGAAGGAGTCGTGGTCGCCGACCGTCGGGCCGGAGGAGGTGTACTGCCACATCGTGTAGTAGAGCCAGCCCGCCGGGAGTTCGCCGACCGTGGAGGCGTACCGCGCGATCCACAGCGGGTTGGTGGCGGAGAAGGCGGACGAGTTGCCGGTGCACTGGGTCCACCAGCTGGTCGCCGTGTAGATGACGGCGTCCCGCCCGGTCCTGGCCTTGTACCGGGTGACGAAGTCGCGTATCCAGGCGACCATTCCGGCCTGGGACTTGCCGTAGCAGGTGTCGCCGTACGGGTTCCACTCGATGTCGAGCACGCCCGGAAGGGTCCTGCCGTCCTTCGACCAGCCGCCGCCGTTGTTCACGAAGTAGTCCGCCTGCGCCGCTCCGGTCGTGCTGTCCGGGGTGGCGAAGTGGTACGTGCCTCGGATCATCCCGACGTCGTACGAGCCGTTGTACTGCTGGGCGAAGGAGGTGTTCTTGTAGTAGGTGCCCTCCGTCGCCTTGACGTAGGCCCACCTGACGCCGCTGTTCCAGAGGGTGGACCAGGCCACGTTGCCGTTGTGGCTGGAGACGTCGACCCCTTCCGTCTGGGCGGCCAGGGTGGATATGCCCCCGTCGAGCGGACCGCGCCCGTCGTGCTTCAGGACGCCCATGCCCATGGTGGCGGAGCCGCGCGGGGGCATGGCCCGCTCGCCCGCGTCCGGCGCGGCGCCGGCGGGTCCGGCGAGGGGGAGGAGGAGGGCCAGTGCCGCGAGGGCGGCGCCGGCGAGGGTCGTTCCGGATCCGTGCACACGCATCGCGTGCCTCCGAAAGTCTGGTGGGGGGAGATGCCGGCCGTCGTATGGTGTGGACATGCCAACATCGACAACGCGTCAGACTCTACGCACGTAGAAAAGCCCGGGGAAGGGATCGGGGGGCCGCCGTTGGTCTACTCCTGCGAAATACTGGGGGAGCTGCGGCGATGGCCTCGGCCCCAGGAAACTTTCAGCGGCCCGAAAGCGGCCGACGGCTCGCGGTGGAACGCGTGGGAGGTGCTGACGTGCACGGAAGCGGTACGGGAAGCGAAGGGCGGGCAGTCGTGCCCGCTCCGGTCGACCGCGAGTTCCTCGCGCTTGAACGCGAACTCGCCGTGTTCCTCCGGCGCGCCCGCGCCCAGTCCATCGAGATGGCCCGCGAGGTCCATCCCGACCTCGAACCCGCCGCCTACGGCCTCTTCGTACGGCTCGACGGCGCCGGTCCCCAGCGGGCCACCGAACTCGCCGGGTACTTCGGCGTCGGCAAGGCGACCATGAGCCGGCAGCTGCGCGCCCTGGAGGACCTCGGGCTCGTCGCCCGCGACCCCGACCCCGCCGACGGGCGCGCCTCGCTCGTCCGCCTGACGGAGGAGGGCCGCGCCCGCTTCCGGCGCGTACGGGACGCCCGGCGCGAGCGGTACGTCCACCAGCTGGCCGACTGGGACCGCGTCGAGGTCGCCGAACTGGCCCGCCTCCTGAACCACTTCAACGTCCGCTCGGAGGGGTGAGGGCGCGCGGCCGGGGGCGCGGTCGAGGAGCTTGCCGCAAGGGGATGCCGTAGGGGCTCGCCTGGGGGCGCGCAGGCCGGAGCCGCCTTCCTGGACGCTCGTCAGGGTGCGGACCCCGGGGCGCTCGCCCGGGACGCCTGTCTGCTCCTGCGGCGACCGCCCCTCCCGCGCCCTGACCCTTCCGGCGCCCGGCTCCTGCGGCGGTCGCCCCGACCCTTCCGGCGACCGTTCCCTCCGCGCCTCGACCCTTCCGGCGCCCCGCTCCCGTGGCGACCGCCCCCTTCCGCCGCCCGCACCTTCCAGCGCCCCGCTCCTGCGGCGACCGCCCCGACCCTTCCGGTGCCCGCTCCTCCCCGCGCCCCGCCTCTCCGGCGACCGCCCTCCCGGTACCCCGAGCCTCCCCCTAGGCACTCCGTGCCAGCCCTGAGGCCCACCCGGACCCCACGCCCTCACCTCGCACCCTCCACGCACCCCGAGGCACCCACCCCCTCACCCCGAGGCGCCCCCTCACCCCCCGAACTCCACCAGCGCCGCCGTGGCGTCGTCGTGGCGCTTCCAGCGGCGGGGGCCGCCGGTGAGTGCGTCCGCCGTCTCCAGGGCGCGCACGCGGTGGAGCAGTCCGAGGGTCCCCTCCTCGCGCAGGACGCCGACGCACTTCGTCCAGTCGCCCGCGCCGAACAGGTCCACCCAGCGGCTCGCCCCGTCCGTGAGCGCGGCCAGCGAGCGCAGCCCCGCGCGCGGGGTCGTGCCGGTCACCGCCCGCGCCGCGACCGCCGGATCGGCCGCCGCCGTGAAGAACCCGCCCTCCTGGTTCCGCAGCCGGTCCGTCGCCGCGTGGGACCGCAGGATCTCGTCCGGCACCCGGTCGAGCCGGTCGTCGAGCACCGCCCGCACCGTCCCGTCGGAGGCTTCCAGGAGGAGGACGGAGTCGGAGAGGACGAGGTACTCGACGGAGGAGTCGTCCCACCGTGCGAGCACCACGGTTGCCTGGGGAGTGCGTACGTGAGAAAGGTCACAGGTGTCCCGATGGGCGTCCGCGGTGCGCCGGATGGCCCGCGAAAGGATCTCGGACAGGGGCATGTCCGGGCAGGAAGCGGACAGTTCGGTCAAAGCGCCACCGAGGCGGGCCGTGAACCATGGCACGGTGTGCACACAACCGTCATCACCCGAAGGTGGTGTGACGCCGTCGAGGAGGATGACGGTTCCCCCACGCCCCGAGGCGGGCAGGGCGGTGGCCACCCAGTCCTCGTTGGGGCGTTCGGGGCTGCCGGGAAGGGAGGCGACGTCGCTGCGCATGACGTCCAGTGTGCCCGCCCCGCCGCACTCCTTCACCGGACCTGCAAATGACCGGAAAAGGCCTGTACCAAACGGCCGGAACCCGGCCCGGACAAGGGAAGGAGCCCCCGGCCGGACTGCGGGCGGGCATCCTGCCAAAGGCCGCCCGTAAGATCCAACCGGCGCACCGTCGGGCCCCGTCCCGCCCTTCCCGGGAAGTTGTTCGCCAACTCATGAGTGTTGTTCACTCGTTCGGGTGGCGGAGCGGCCGATGCGCGCCTCCTTCCCAGAAGCGCTGGAATGGTCAGGAGCCGTACCAGGGGTGGAGGCGCTCCACGTGACCGGTCGTCACCTCTGCTTTTGTGGGCGGACGAGTCAAGAATGCGAGCACCGGTGCAGATGAAGCGGCCTGGGAGCAAGAACGGCACGCGGAGCCGGAACCCCGGTGCGGCACCCACCCCGGACGGCACGGCCCCGGCGCCCCCCGCCGGGCGGCCCAAGCACGTCCGCAACCGGCTGGTCGCGGGCGTCGCCCTCGTGGGTGCCACCGTCATCGTCGCCGGAGCCCCCGCGCTCCTCGCGGCCTCCACCCAGCTCAACGACGCCCAGAGCCTGGTCACCCTCGCCGAGCTGGACCGGCAGGCCGTCACCCTGGCGCACTCCCTCGCCGACGAACGCGACGAGGTCGTCGCCTACATCGCCGCCGGCCGGGACAACCAGCGCGGAGACGCCCGGCACAAGCGCCAGGTCACCCCGGCGGGCTCCACCCGCGTCGACCGGCAGATCGACGAGATCCGTCCCGCCGCCCCCGCCGAACTCCGCCGCGACCTCGCCGGAGTCCCCTCCATCCGCCGAGGCGCCCTCGGCGGCAAGGGCACCGCCCTCGAAGCGCACCGGGCCTACACCGAGGTCATCGGCAAGCTCCAGGCCCTCGCCGACGAGCTGGCCGACCAGACCCCGGCCCGCGCCGACGACACCGCGCTCACCGAGGCCACCCGCGCCCCCGCCGCCCTCGGCCGCGCCGTCGAGCAGGCCTCCGCCACCCGGGGCCTGCTCCTCGCCGCCCTCTCCGTACCGCAGCCCGAGCCGACCGGCGAGGTCCGCTACGACCCCGAGACCGGCACCTACGTCCCCGAGGTCCCCCCGGGCGCCGCCGAGGCCGACCGGGCCCGCGACGCCCTCACCGCCGCCGCCCAGCAGACCCGGGTCCGCGAGCTGGCCGCCCTCGGCGACTTCGACCAGGCGGCGGGCGCCACCGCGCGCGATTCCTTCGCCGCCACCGTGACCGGGCCCGACGTCAAGAACGCCGAGCGTTCCCTGACCTCCCTCACCGATCAGCCCAGGCTGACGGAGGCCGAGCGCGGCACCGACCCCCGCGCGCTCGAAGCCGCCCTCTCCGCCCGTATCGAGCAGATGCGCGGTGTCGAATCCGCCCTCGCCGTCGAGCGCGTCGAGCGGCTCGCCGCGCTCCGCGACGACGACGTCACCGGGCTCGAACTGCGCGTCGCCTTCCTCGGCGGCTGTCTGCTCGTCGCCGTCGGCGTCTCCACCTTCGTGGCCCGCAGCCTCACCCGGCCGCTCGCCGCGCTCCGTATCGGCGCCGCCCGGCTCGCCGACTCGCCCGCCCCGGGGGCCGAGGAGCCGGTCCGCTTCACCGGCCGCAACGACGAGTTCGCCCGGGTCGTCCGCTCGCTCAACACCCTGCACGGCACGCTGACCGGCCTCGCCGCGCGGAACGAGGCGCTCACCGAGCGGCTCGGCACGGGAGAGGCCGACCTCGCCGAGGCCAGGAGCACCCTCGGCACCGAGCTGGCCACCCAGCGGGCCGAACTCCAGGGCCAGGTCGCCCTGCTCACCGCCGAACTCGAAGGCCTCAGGGACACCGTCCACCACACCTTCGTCAACCTCTCGCTGCGCAGCCTCGGGCTCGTGGAGCGGCAGCTCGGCGTCATCGAGAAGCTGGAGGAGCGCGAGCAGGACCCGGACCGCCTCGCGACCCTCTTCAAGCTCGACCACATGGCGACCGTCATGCGCCGCCACAGCGAGAACCTGCTGGTCCTCGCCGGGCACGAGCACGGCCACGGACACGCGGGCCCGGTCCCGCTCGTCGACGTGCTGCGCGCCGCCGTCAGCGAGATCGAGCGGTACGAGCGGGTGGGCATCCACTCCCTCCCGCCGCACGCCCAGATCGCGGGCTTCGCCGCCGACGACCTGAGCCATCTGGTCGCCGAACTCCTGGAGAACGCCACCTCCTTCTCGCCGCCCGACGCCGAGGTCCGGCTCTCCGGCTGGCTCCTGGAGACCGGCGAGGTCATGCTCTCCGTGCAGGACTCGGGCATCGGCATGACGAACGCCCGGTTCGCCGAGCTGAACGCGCGCCTGGCCGATGCCGACCCGGCCGCCTTCGAGGGCGAGGGCCTGGGCATGCGCGTGATCGCCCTGCTCGCCGCCCGCCACGGCGTCCGCGTCGAGCTGCGGCCGCAGCAGCCGGGCGGCACGGCCGCCGTCGTGGTCCTGCCACCGCCGCTGCTGCCCGATGCCCCGACGGTCCCGGAGACCGAGCCCGTGCCGGGTGCGGCCGTCACGCCCCCGCTCCCGGCCGCCGGGACCGACCCGGACGGCCTGCCGTCCGGCTCGGGGGACCCGCTCGTGGAGGCGGCCGAGCGCGCGTTCCTGGCGGCGAAGACGGCCGAGGGGACCCTCCCGGAGCAGATGCCCGAAGCCGAGCGCGCCTACGAGGCCGAACAGCCGCCCAAGCCGGAGCCCGCGTACGAGCCGGAGCCGGGGCTGCCGTACGCGGCGGAGACCTCACACGAGCCGGAACCGGGACAGCCGTACGAGCCCGAGCCCGAGCTGCCGTACGAGCCCGAGCCGCCGTACGCGACGGACAAGGCGTACGCGACGGAGCAGGCGCCCGCCCCCCGGCCGGAGCGGACGGCCGCCCCCGGGCAGGCATCCGCCCCCGGGCAGGCATCCGCCCCCGGGCAGGCGCCCGCGCCCGTGTCCGTGCCCGCCCCCCGGCAGGAGTCCGCGCCCGTTCCGGAAGCGGCGCCCGCCCCCCAGACCCCCGCCCCGCCCGTCGAGTCCGTCTCCGAGACCACGCTCCAGGTGCGGCTGCCCGCCCCGCCGCCGGAGCCGGACGCCCACGAGCGCGCCCGTGACGCGGGCGCGGACCCCGCCCCGCACGCGGAGCCCCGGCACGCGGAGACCCCGCACCCGGAGCCGTCGCGGTCGGAGCCCCAAGCCCCCGCAGGGCCCGCCCCCGCCGGGCCCGCTCCCGAGCCGGAGCTGCCCGGCCCGAGGCCCGCCCACTGGGAACGGATCACGGGCAAGGGCCTGCCCAAGCGCACCCCCCAGGTGGTGCGGCAGGCCGGCCCCGCGACGACCCCCCGAAAGGGTGGTGTCGACCCGGAGACGCTCCGCCGCCGTCTGGGCGGATTCCACCAGGGGGCCGAAGCGGGCCGCCGCGATGTGGAAGCGGAGCTGGACACGGCACGTACGGACGCCATAAGGACTGCCCGTACGGAGGAGACGACGGGGGACACAGTCGAGGAGGCACGCAGTTGACCGCGACGGGAACGTACGGACTGAGCACGGAAGCCCGCAACCTGCAATGGCTGCTGGGCAACCTGGTGGAGGAGGTGCCCGGGGTCCGCTCGGTCGCCGTGGTCTCCTCCGACGGACTGATGCTGCTCTCGTCCGACCCGGTCACCCAGCACATCCCGGCCGCCGTTGACGCCGGCCGTCCCGGAGGGCCGCGCGGGTCCAGCGCCGACCTGGCCACCATCGTCTCGGGCATCGGCAGCCTCACCGTCGGCGCCGCACGGCTGATGGACGCCGGAGTGGTCAAGCAGACCATGGTCGCCATGGACCAGGGCAGCGTGTTCGTGATGTCGATCAGCGACGGCTCGCTGCTCGGCGTGCACGCCGAACCCGACTGCGACATGAGCGTCATCGCGTACCACATGGCGCTCTTCGTGGGCCGCGCCGGACACGTACTCACCCCCGAAGTCCGCAGCGAGCTGCGTAAATCGATGGAGAGCGCCCAATGACGACCGCGTCCCACGCCCCCCGGCTGCCGGTACGCGGAGACGGACGGCGCCCCGCGCGCGTCCGCCCGTACTCGCTCACCGGAGGGCGTACCCGCTTCGGTCACGTCCTGCTCGTCGAGACCTTCGTGGCGGCGCTGGAAGCCCCCGCCGTGCGCAAGGTCCTGACCGACGGCGGACCGGTGGCCCGGGGGCTGATGCCGGAAATGCGGGCTATTGTCGAAATCTGCCGCCGGATGCGGACGGTCGCGGAGATCTCGGCGCTCCTGAAGATGCCGTTGGGAGTCGTCCGGGTGCTGCTCAGCGACCTGGCCGACCAGGGAAAGATCCGTGTGTACGGGACCGGTCACGGCACCGGGCAGCCCGACCGCGCGCTCCTCGAAAGGGTGTTGAGTGGACTCCGTCGTCTCTGACGCCACCGCCGTCTCCTCCGTCCCCGGTTTCACGGCGCCGGGCGTCCCCGCCCAGCCGGGCACGGTGCCGGGCCGGACCGCCGCCTTCCCCGACCCCGAGGACGGCGCGCAGGACTGGCAGCTCGACCACAGCCGCGCCCCGATCGCGACGAAGATCGTCGTGGCGGGCGGTTTCGGCGTCGGCAAGACCACCTTCGTCCGCGCGGTCTCCGAGATCACCCCGCTCCAGACCGAGGCCCTGATGACCCGGGCGAGCGAGGAGACCGACGACCTCAGCGCCACCCCGGACAAGCTCACCACCACGGTGGCGATGGACTTCGGCCGGATCACGCTCGACAACGACCTCGTCCTGTACGTGTTCGGCACGCCGGGGCAGCAGCGCTTCTGGTTCATGTGGGACGACCTGGTGCGGGGCGCGATCGGCGCGATCGTGCTGGCCGACACGCGAAGGCTCACGGACTGCTTCCCCGCCCTCGACTACTTCGAGAGCTGCGCGCTGCCGTACATCGTGGCGGTCAACCACTTCGAGGGGACCGCACACTACGACGCCGAGGACGTCCGGGAGGCCCTGACCGTGCCCGCGCACGTACCGGTGGTGATCATGGACGCGCGCAAGCGGTACAGCGTCGTGGAGTGCCTGCTCGCGATGGTCGCGCACGCTCTCGACGCCACTCCCGAATAGCCGCCGCCAGGTGGCGCCACCGTCACGCCAGGAGCCCCCATGCGGAAGATACTCATAGTCGGCGCAGGCCAGTCAGGCTTGCAGCTCGCCCTCGGACTCCAGTCGCGGGGGTACGAGATCACCCTCATGTCCAACCGTACGGCGGACGAGATCCGGACCGGCCGGGTGATGTCCACCCAGTGCATGTTCCACACGGCGCTCCAGCACGAGCGGGACCTCGGCATCGACTTCTGGGAGTCCCAGGCCCCCCGCATCGAAGGGCTCGGCGTCTCGGTCGCCGGGCCGGACTCCTCGCGCCTTGTCGACTGGGTCGGAAGGCTCGACGGCTACGCGCAATCCGTCGACCAGCGGGTGAAGATGGCCGGCTGGATGGAGGTCTTCGCCCGGCGCGGCGGACAGCTCGTCATCCACGGCGCGGCCGTCGGCGACCTCGACTACTTCTCCCGAGGCTACGACCTGGTGCTCGTGGCGGCGGGCAAGGGCGAACTGGTCTCCATGTTCGGCCGGGACGCCGCCCGCTCCCCGTACGCCGAACCGCAGCGCGCGCTCTCGGTGGCGTACGTCCACGGCCTCGGGCCCCGCCCCGAGCACCCGGAGTTCGACGCCGTCCGCTGCAACGTGGTGCCGGGCGTCGGCGAACTCTTCGTGATGCCGACGCTGACGACGAGCGGACGCGCCGACATCCTCTTCTGGGAGGGCGTGCCCGGCGGACCCGTCGACGCCTTCCAGGGCGTCAAGGACCCCTCGAAGCACCTGGCGCTGACGCTGGAGCTGATGGAGACCTTCCTGCCCTGGGAGTACGCGCGGGCGACCCGGGTCGAACTGACCGACGCGGGCGGCACCCTGGCGGGCCGCTACGCGCCGACCGTCCGCAACCCGGTCGGCAGGCTGCCCGGCGGCGGTCTCGTCCTGGGCGTCGCCGATGTCGTCGTCGCCAACGACCCGGTCACGGGACAGGGCTCCAACTCGGCCTCGAAGTGCGCCGCCGCCTACCTCGCGGCCATCGTCGAACACGGCGAGCGCCCCTTCGACGAGGAGTGGATGCGCGCCACCTTCGACCGCTACTGGGAGACGGCCCGGCACGTCACCAAGTGGACCAATGCGATGCTCGCCCCGCCGCCGGAGCACGTCCTGAACCTCCTCGGCGCGGGGAACGTCCTCCAGCCGATCGCCGACCGCTTCGCCAACGGCTTCAACGACCCGGCCGACTTCGAGAACTTCTTCTACGAGCCGGAGAAGACGGCGGCCTATCTGGCGTCCATCGCGCCGAACTGACCCCCGCGAACCACCGGGGACCGGCCTCGCACTCCCGTGGGCCGGTCCCCGGTCCCTCCCCTCTCCCGCGAGGCCCTCAGGGGGCGTCGTACCCCTCGTCCCCGCCCTCCCGCGAGCCCTCCGGAAGGTCCGGCGGCGTGTACTCCGCGAGCGGCTCCCCCTCCTCGTCCGGGCGGACCGCCCCGAGCAGCGGGTTCGCCGCGATCGGGGAGACCTTCACCCGCGTGCCCGGCCTCGGCGCCTGCACCACCAGGCCCTCGCCCAGATAGATCGCCACATGCGTCGCGCCCGGGAAGTAGACCACCAGATCGCCCGGCCGCAGCTCCGCGAGCGACACCCGGGGCAGCTCCGCCCACTGCTCCTGACTGGTCCGGGGCAGCTCCCGGCCCGCCGCCGCCCACGCCTGCTGGGTGAGACCCGAGCAGTCGTACGTGTCCGGGCCCTCCGCCCCCCACTCGTACGGCTTGCCGATCTGCCGTACGGCGTACCGCAGCGCCGCCGCACCGGCCCGGGTCGGGTTGCGGTGCCCCTCCAGGACACCGGTGCCGAGCAGGTCCCGCTGCGCGCCCGCCGTCTGCGTGCGTTCCAGGTCGGTGAGCCGGGCCAGGCGCTCGGGCGAGAGGCCCGCGAGGAGCTTCTCCACCTCCGTGAGCCGGGTCCGCACCTCGTCCCGCCGGGTCCGCTGGGTCGCCGCGAGGCTCCGCTGCCGCTCCAGGGCCTTGCGGGAGGCGTCCGCCAGGGCCGTCGCGCGCCGCTCGGCCCCCGTGAGCCGGGAGACGGCGGTGGCCCGCGCCCGTGACGCACGGGCCATCAGATGCCCCTGGTCCAGGGCCGCCTGCGGGTCGGCCGCGAGCAGCAGCCGCAGATACGAGGAGAACTCCGACCTGCCCTGGTACTGGTCCCGGGCGATCCGCCCGGCCGCCGCGCGCCCCTGGGTGAGGGCGGTCCGGGCGGCGACGAGCCGGGCGGCGACCTTCCGGGTGTCGGCGGTCTGCACCTTCAGGGCCTCCTCGGCGGCGTTGAACCGCTCGGTGGCCTCCTCGGCCTGCTGGTAGAGCGTCCGCATCCGGGTGAGGAGGCCGGAGAGGGACCCGCCCCCGGACGCCGGAAGCGCGGCGGCGTCGTCACCGCCCGAGGCGGAGGCCGGGGCGTTTTCCGGGGAGTCGAGGGAGTCGAGGGAGCCAGGGGAGTCGGTGGGGTCGGTGGAATCCGGGGCGGGAGGGGTGTCCGGGGAGGTGGGGAGGGATCCGGTGGGGGACGCCTCGGTCGCCGGGGGCTCCGGGGGCTCCGGGGGCTCCATGGGTCCCGAGGGTCCCGAGGGTCCCGAGGGTTCCACGGGCCCCGGCGGCTCCGCTGGTCCCGGGGGCTCCACGGGCCCCGGTGCCTCCGGGAACTCGTGGGATTCCAGGGTCTCCGGTGGCGTGGGGGGTGCGAAGGCCTCGGCGGTGTCGGGGCGTTCGATGGAGTCGGCCGGGGGTTCGGGCGCGGGGTGCGCCGCGGCGGCCCCCGTCAGGGCCGTCGCCGCGGCCAGCGCCCCCGTACAGACCGTGCGCAGGAGTCGTCGTGACACGTCATCACCTCCACCGGGATGATGACCTGTCAATTCTTCTGATTACCGCACGAAAAGGGGCGCGTCTGGTCCCCTCACCCGTTCGGGTCAGCGCTCTCCCTCCCCGCCGGGTCCGCCGTCCTCGGCTTCGACCAGGGCCAGCGCACCTCCCGCCGCTCGCGGCCGTCGGGGGCGTACACGTACACCCAGCCCCGCTGGAGCCCGAGCCGCCTGGTGTGGCCCGCGGGCTCGCGCCGGTACGCGTACACCGTCGGCGGCCTGCCGTCGTGCGCCGGGACCGGGACCTCGTACCACTTCGGCGGGTGGCCGGTCGCGCCGAGCAGGATCGGCAGGACCCGGCCGTCGAGGGGGCCGCCGCGGAAAGGGGTGTTCTCGCTTCTCACCCCTCCAGTCTCCCCGCCCGGACCCCGGGCGGCTCAGAGCAGGTGGGCCGCCCCGCCGATCACCGGCATCACCCGGCGCGCGAGCCGCGCCACCGGGCCCTCGGGCGTCTCCTGCGCGAGGAGCCGCCCGAGGACCCCCGCCGTCTCCCCGTCGCGGGCCGCCGTCGCCGTGAGCAGCGCGAGAAGCTGGTCGACCAGCCAGTCCCGCAGCTCCCCGGCCGGTGACCGCCGCTCCTCGTCGAGCCAGATCAGCGAGGCCGCCTCCACGGCCGCGAGCCATGCCCTGACCAGGAGGGAGAGCCGGGGGCCCGGCCGCTCCACCCCCAGATGGACGAGGATCTGCGCGGCGGCGGCCCGCCGGACCTCGTCGACGATCGCGCTGGTGCGCGAGGTCTCGACGACACTCCCGCCCCGCAGCAGGGCGCTGAACCCGGCGTCGTGACCGTCGACGAAGTCCAGATAGCGGTCGAGCACCCGGCAGAGCCGCTGGGTGGGCGGTCCGGCGGCCGGTTCGGCGAAGCAGCGGTTCAGGGCGTCGGCGGAGGAGCGCAGGGCGGCCTCGTACAGCTGCTGCTTGCCGCCGGGGAAGTAGCGGTAGACGAGGGGCCGCGAGACCCCGGCGGCCTCGGCGACGTCGTCGAGTGACACGTCCTCGGGGGCCCGGTGCGCGAAGAGCCCTTGGGCGGCGTCGAGCAGCTGTCCGCGCCGCTCCTCGACGCTGAGCCTGCGGTACGCGGGAGTGGCGGCACTCGTCATGCCCCGCAGCGTAACGGCGGAAGGGGGCGACCGGTCCGGCCGGAAGCCGCCACGACCACGCGGGCGGGCCGGAACCGACTGCTTGCCGGTGAGGCCCGGCCGTCCTGGTGCCGCTTGCTTCCCGTCGGCGCCGGGCCGCCCCGATGCCGACGGCTCTCCGGCGACGCCCGGCGGTCCTGGCGCCCGTTTCCCGTCACCGGTCGGGACCGACTGCTTGCCGTTGCGGGTCGGGGCCACCTGCTTGCCGTTGCCGGTCGGGACCGACTGTTTCCCATCACCGGTCGGGACCGCCCGCTTCCCGTTGCCGGTCGGGGTCACCTGCCTGCCGTTGCCGACCGGGACCGCCCGCTTCCCGTCGCCGGCCGGCATCCGTCCCGTCCCCCTCAGCCCAGCAGCCCCGAGGACTTCCAGAGGCGGCGGCCGGGGCCGCGCAGGACGCCGATGTCGTCGAAGAAGTCCGTCAGGCGCTTCGCCCCGGTGCGCATGATCTCCGTCCGGTGTCCGCTCGCCCGTACCTGCGCCATGGCCTCCCGCCGGTCGAGGCCCACCGCGTCGTACACCCGGGGGTTGACGAAGCAGGCGGAGAAGACCCGGGCCGCCTGGCCCGAGCCGAGGCGGGTGAGTTCCTGCTCCCAGCGCGGAGCCGTCACCATCTGGCGGCGCAGCTCCTCCCTCGCGTACCGCACGTGCCGTGCCTCCTCGACCACGTGGATGCGGGTCACGCCCCGGACGAGGGGCTGCACCCGCTCGTCGGTGAAGGTCAGCCGCTGCATCCAGTCCAGGATCTCCTCGCCGAGCAGGGTCGAGGCGAAGGAGCCCGGGGTGGTCGACACGCTCTTGAGGAACCGGGCGAGGTTGTGATGGAGGGCCGGGACCGGGTACGCGGGCGTGCCGGTCGTCCGGATCAGCCGGGCGAACATCATCGAGTGCCGGCACTCGTCGGCGATCTCCGTCAGGGCGTACCGCACATGGTGGCTGGTCGGCGGCTTGTCGTAGATGTGCCGGACGAGCAGCTGCATCAGGATGATCTCGAACCAGATGCCGAGCGAGGCGAGCGAGGCGGCCTCGTGGCGGGAGAGTTCGATCCGCTGCTCCTCGGACATCCGGCGCCACAGCGGGGTGTCGTAGAGGGAGACCAGCTCGGGCGGCCAGAACCAGAGCCCCTGCTCGAAGGGCGCGTCCCAGTCCAGCTCGACGTCCGGGTCGTAGGAGTGCTTGCGGGAGGATTCGAGGAGGCGCTCGGCGACCTGCTCACGGTCGCGCAGCGGCCCCAGGGCGTCCCGGAGGAGACTGAAGTCGGGCTCGGTGAAAGGGGTCATCGTCGGGGCACCTCGCTGGGCTCGCCGTGATCGGTTACCGGGGGTCACCCCTTATGAGACTCCTCGTCAGCAAAGCCGTCAATCCCCTGTGCGCGCCTTGTTGACGATCCGTCTACCACCGTGTGAGCCTGGCCGCGGAACCGCACCACGGGAACGGCACGAGCCCCCGAAGGAGACGCCAGTGTCCACGCGCGACCTCTACACCACGGCCCCCGAAGCCCCCGGCTGGCAGGTCCCCGCCACCGGCGCCGCCCGCTTCTCCTGGGAGTACGACGACGGCCGCGAGCGCCTCCTCGCCCTCTACCGGAAGGGCAAGGACAAGCAGTGGGACGGTGCCACCCGTATCGACTGGGACCTGGAAGTCGACCCGTACGACCCGCTCGGCACCCCCGACGAGTTCCTCGCCCTCCACGGCACCCGCCACTGGGCGAAGATGACCGAGGCGGACAAGGGCGACCTGCGCCGGCACTACACCTCCTGGCAGTTCAGCCAGTTCCTCCACGGCGAGCAGGGCGCGATGATCTGCGCCGCCCGGATCGTCGAGTCCGTGCCCGACCTGGACGCCAAGTTCTACTCCGCGACCCAGACCATGGACGAGGCCCGGCACGCCGAGATCTACGGCCGCTTCCTCCAGGAGAAGATCGGCATGCTCTATCCGATCAACGACGACCTGCGCGGACTCCTCGACGACACCCTGCGCGACTCCCGCTGGGACATGCCCTACCTCGGCATGCAGGTCCTCATCGAGGGCCTCGCGCTCGCCGCCTTCGGCATGATCCGCGACACCACCGACAAGCCGCTGCCGAAGCAGATCCTCACCTACGTGATGCAGGACGAGGCCCGGCACGTGGCCTTCGGGCGGATGGCCCTGCGCGACTACTACAAGCAGCTCACCGACGCCGAACGCCGTGAGCGCGAGGAGTTCGTCATCGAGGGCTGCCATCTGATGCGCGACCGGCTGCGCGGGGTCGAGGTCCTGGAGAACTTCGGCATCCCGAAGAAGGAGGCGGGGGAGCTGAGCGAGCGCACCGAGTTCCTCCGGCTCTTCCGCAAGCTCCTGTTCAGCCGGATCGTGCCCTGCGTCAAGGACATCGGGCTGTGGGGCGAACGCCTCCAGAAGGCCTATGTGGACATGGGCGTCTTCGACCTCGGCGACTCGAACCTGGACCTGCTGATGACCCAGGACGAGGAGATCGCCGACCGCCTCGACGCGGAGCGCTTCGCCGCCGAGGAACAGGCCCGGGTGACGGAGGTCGCGGAGGCGATCGCGGAGGGCGAGAGGGAGTAGCCGTCCGGCGGGGGCGGGCGGGGGAGCGGCCGGGCGAGGAGGGGAGTGGCCGGGTGAGGTTGGGGGCGTCCGGGTGAGGCGGAGAGTGGCCTCCCCGCCGCTCACCCCCGTGCCGCTCGCCCTCCTGCCCCGCCCGCCTCACCCCCGTCCCTCCGTCTCCAGTCGTAGCGCCTCCTCCATCACCGCCTTCGCGATCGGGGCCGCGCTGCCGCCCCCGCTGATGTCCGTACGGGAGGCTTCCGCGTCCTCGACGACCACCGCGACCGCGACCGCCGGGCGGGCCTCTTGCTCGTCCTGCGCCCAGGCGATGAACCAGGCGTACGGAGTGCCGGTGTTGCCGAGACCGTGTTGCGCGGTGCCCGTCTTGCCGCCGACCCGGGCGCCGGGGATCGCCGCGTTCGTGCCCGTGCCCTCCTCGACGGCCCGCACCATCAGCTCCCGGAGCCGCAGTGCCGTCGCGGGGCTCATCGCCTGCCGGTAGCCGTGCCCGCCCGCCCGCCGGACCGTCCGGCCCCCGGAGGTGGTGGTGCGCTCGACGAGATACGGCTCCGCGATCTCCCCGTCGTTGGCGACGGCCGCCGCCACCAGGGCCATCTGGAGCGGCGTCGCCGTCGTGTCGAACTGCCCGATCGAGGAGAGGGCCAGCTGATCGGGGCTCATCTCCCGGTCGAAGTGGGAGGCGGCGACCCAGGACGGCACCTGGAGCCCCGTGTCGTTGAAGCCGAACCGTTCCACCGCGTCGACCATCCCGGTCAGGCCCACCTTCACCCCGAGACCGGCGAGGACCGTGTTGCAGGACCACTGGATCGCGGCGGCGAGGGACGCGTCCGCGCACCCCTTCGCCTCGTTGGGCAGCACCTGCCGGGTGCCGGGCAGCACGAAGGGATCGGGGGTGTCGGTGGGCGCGTCCACGTCCCGGACCACGCCCGCGTCGAGCGCAGCCGCGGCCGTCACGATCTTGAACGTGGAGCCCGGCGGATACGTCTGCCGCAGCGCCCGGTTCAGCATCGGCTGCCCGGCTGCGGCGTTGAGCCGCCGCCAGGCGTCCTCGACGCCCTTGCCCGTGCCGGAGAGGACGCCGGGATCGTACGAGGGGGAGGAGACGAGGGCGAGGAGACGCCCGCTGGACGGCTCGACGGCCACGACCGCGCCCCGTTTCCCGTCGAGCCCCCGGAAGGCGGCCTCCTGCATCGGGGCGCGGATCGTCGTCACCACGTCTCCGCCGGGCTGACGGCTCCGGGTCAGCTCGTTCCAGAGCGGCAGCGGCGCCAGCATCGGATCGGTGCCGGACAGGACGGCGTCCTCGGCGTGTTCGAGCAGGCTCGTGCCGTACGTCTGCGAGGAGTACCCGGTGACGGGCGCGTACAACGGGCCCTGGGGGTAGGTCCGTTCCCAGCGGAGCTGCTGGCGGCTGTCCCGGGAGGCGGTCACCGGCCTGCCGTCCACGACGATCTCGCCGCGCGGCTGCGCGTACCGGGTGATGGCGATCCGGCGGTTGGCCGGGTTGTCGTCGAGGGAGTCGGCCTCGAAGACCATCACCCGGGCGGAGTTGACGAGCAGCGCCACGAGCAGGAGGAGGCAGAAGGCGGCGGCGCGCCGGGCGTAGCGGATCACGAGGCGCCTTCCTTGACGGGCGCCGACGCGCCCGTGTCCGCGGGACCGGGGCGGGGCGCGCGGGCCGAGTCGCTGACCCGGACGAGGAGCGCCACGATCACCCAGTTGGTGACCACGGACGAACCGCCCTGCGCCAGGAACGGCATGGCCATGCCGGTCAGCGGGATCAGCCCGGTCACCCCGCCCGCGATGACGAAGACCTGGAGGGCGACGATCGAGGCGAGCCCGATGGCGAGGAGCCGTCCGAACGGGTCGCGCAGGGAGAGCCCGGCGCGGTAGCCCCGGGCGACGAACAGCGCGTACAGCAGGAAGAGCGCGGTCAGTCCGGCGAGCCCCAGTTCCTCGCCCGCGGTGGCGAGGATGAAGTCGGACTTGACGGCGAAGCCGATGAGGATGGAGTGCCCGAGCCCGAGCCCGGCGCCGAGCATTCCCCCGGCGGCGAAGGCGAACAGCGATTGCGCGAGCTGCCCGGGGCCCTGACCGGCCCGGATGGAGGCGAAGGGGTCGAGCCAGTCCTGCACCCTGCTGTGGACGTGGGGTTCGAGCGAGCCGACGAGGAAGGCGCCCGCCGAGGCGAGCAGCAGCCCGACCGCGATCCAGCCGCTCCGGCCGGTCGCCACGTACAGCAGGACGACGAAGAGGCCGAAGAAGAGCAGCGAGGTGCCGAGGTCCCGTTCGAGGACGAGAACGCCGACGCTCAGCAGCCAGATCGCCACCAGCGGCCCGAGCACCCGCCAGGTGGGGAACTGGAACTTCCAGATCCTGCGGCCGGTGTACGCGAGCGCGTGCCGGTTCGCGGCGAGGTAGGAGGCGAAGAAGACGGCGAGCAGGATCTTGGCGAACTCGCCCGGCTGGAAGGAGTGACCGTCGATCCTGATCCAGATCCTGGCGCCGTTCACCGCCGGGAAGAAGATCGGCAGGATCATCAGGGCGAGCGCGGCGGCCACCGACACGTACGCGTACCCCTGGAGGGTGCGGTGGTCGCGCAGCAGCAGGACGACCACGATGAAGAGCGCCACCCCGAGCGTCGACCAGACCAGTTGGGTGGCGGCGGCGTGGTCGCCGGGGGTCTCCAGGTCGAGACGGTAGATCAGCACCAGACCGAGCCCGTTGAGCAGGACCGCGATGGGCAGCAGCAGGGGATCGGCGTACGGGGCGCGGAAGCGGACCGCGAGATGTGCGACGAGCGAGAGCAGCCCGAGCCCGGCGCCGTACCGGAGGGCGTCCGGCGGCACGGCGCCGCTCCGGGCGAGACCGACCTCGGCGTAGCCGTACACGCAGATGAGGACGGCGCAGACGAGCAGGGAGAGTTCCACGCCCCGGCGCTTCGGGACGCGTACCCCGGGCGGGGGAGCGTCCGTGCGCGGTGCGGTCATGGCCGCAACGTAGCAAGAGCCGTGCGGTATGTCCCTTTTGCGAGGCGGTGTGCCGTGGGGCGGACTGAGGCGGGAAGCGGGCCCCGCCACGAACCGGGCCCACCGGGATGCGCCCCGCTTGGGGGACGTCCCCTGGGGGCCCGTCCGTCAGGGGCTGTCCTCCCGGAACCGGCCCCTCGAAACCCGCCTTCTCGGGGTACGGCCCCCGGGACCCGCCTTCTCCGGGTACGCCCCCGGGACCCACCCTCTCGGGGTGCGGCCCACGGAACCCGTTCCCTCAGAACCCGTCCCGCTCCATCCTCGCCAGGGCCGCGCGGCACAGTGTCAGGAGCTTCTCGTCCTGGTGGAGGTCATGGCTGCCGGAGGCGCCCTCACGGGAGTTGTGGCGGCGGCGCCGGGTCAGCTCGGTGAGGAGCACCAGTTGCGCGTCCCGCGCCGCCGGGCCCATCTCCGCCAGGCACTCCGCCACGGCGACCCGGGTGTGCCGGTTCTCGTCCCAGGCCGCGAGCAGTACCGGCAGGGTCTCCGCCGTGTTCCCCGACACCCGCCACAGGGCCGCCGCGCACCGGACCCTGACCCACAGGTCCCGCGAGGCGAGGCCGGGCCCGAGGGCCGCCGCCGCCCCGGCCGCCGCCGGGCCGATCTCGCCGAGCGTCTGCGCCGCCGCGCACCGGTCCGCCCCCGGGGCGCCGGGCGCGAGCCACCGTTCGAGGGCGGGCAGGACCTCGCTCGGGTCGCCCTCGACCGCCCACAGGGCACGGGCCGCCATCGCGGCGACGGCTGCGGAGTCCGCGTCGAGCAGCCGCCGTATGTCCGGTAAGGCCTCCCGGGCCGCCGGGCCGAAGGCCGCAAGGGTGCGCAGGGCGGCCTCCCGCACCCAGTCGCGCCGGTTCTCGGGCGCCCCGCACAGCACCCGCAGCACCTCGGGAACGGCCTGGGAGCCCCGTACCGCCGCGAGCGCGTACAGCAGCGGCGCCGCCCTGTCGTAGAGCCGCTCGTCGAGGTCGACCTCGGCGAGACGGCGGCGCAACGGGGGCGCGAGCATCGCGGCCGAGGGCCCCAGGGCGTCCATCGCGTACAGCAACTCCCGCCGCACCTCGCGCTCCTCCAGGGCACGGGCGAGCAGCGGTACGGCCCGGGGGTCCCCGGCGCGGGCCAGCGCGAGCAGCGCGCCGTCCCGCCCCGACCGCCCGACGAAGGCGCTCGCCCCGCCACCGACCCGCCCACCGGCCTCCGGCCCGGAGCCGTCACGGGAATCCACGAGCGGGGGACCACCGGGACCGGGGAGCGCGGGGAGGAGACGGGCGGAGTCGAGGGAGCCGAGTGGGTCGAGTGAGCCGAGTGGGCTGAGTGAGCCCAGGGGGGAGGGCTGGGGGTCGGTGTTGGCGGTGCCGGCGGTTTCGTCGGTGGGAGTGGGAGTGGGGGCGGGAGCGGGAGCGGGGTGGGGGCTGGTCGGGTTGGTGCCGTCGGCCGGAAGGTGGTCGGTGTCGGCGGCGGCGGTGCCAGCGCCTGCGCCGGTGCCGACGGCTGTGCCGATGCCGGTGGCGTCGATCGGAGGGGGCCCGGCCTGCGGCGCGGGGCCGGGGCGGTGTGGCGTGCCGCCCGGGGGTGTCGTCAGGCGGGCGGCGAGGGCGTCGGTGGCGGGGGCGCCCAGTTCGAACAGGCGCTCAAGGAAGGTGGTGGCGGCTTCCCTGAGGCGGGGCTCGGGATCGTGGAGCTGCTCGCCGACGAGCCGGACGACCTCCTCGTACTGACCCCGCCACGCGCGTATCAACCCGCCGCACAGCCAGATCGCGTCCGAGCGCTGCCCCCAGTCCGGGCTGCGCAGTTGCGCGAGGATCAGGGCGACCCGGTCGTCGACCCGGTCGTCGAGCGCCGCGTGCAGGGTCCGGAGCAGCTCCTCCGTCCACGGCGCGGGCCGGCCGGCCGCGTGCTCCTCCAGAAGCTCGCGGACCTGCCCGATGAGCGTCGGGGCCGCCGCCCGCTCGGCGCCGGGAGGGGGTTCCTGTCTGACGCTGGTGCGGATCTCCTCCAGGAGCCCCGTCACCCACGGGACCACGTCGTCCGGGATGTCGCCGGGCGCGCACCGCGCCCGCTGGGTCAGGGCCGCGAGCCGCAGCCCGGGGTCGTGGGCCGCGCGGGCCAGCCAGCCGAGCCAGTCGACGGTCTCGGCGCGCAGCGACGCGTGGCGCAGGGCGATCCGCCCGACGGCGGCGACCAGCGCGAGCCGTACCTCCGTGTCCTGCTCGACGGTGAGCCGCTCCCGGAGCAGGGAAAGGACGCGGGAAGGCTCGGGGTGCAGCGAGGCGAGCGCGCAGGGCGCGGCGAGCCGGACCTCCGGGTCGAGGTCGGAGGCGAGGCCGAGGAAGACGTCGGCGCCCGCGGCGATGGCGGCGGCGGCCATCGCATAGTTGGCGGCGGGGATGAACTCCTCGTCGTCCGGGTCGAGTTCGTCCAGCTCCTCGTCGTCGTCGAGTTCGATCCCGCCGATGCTGGTCAGCAACTCGACGATGCAGCCCCGGTCCTGGACCCCGGCGTCCGCGACGAGTTCGAGGAGGAAGGGGATGCAGGCGAGGGTGGAGTCGTACACGTCGCCCTGGTGGTGCACGGAGCCGTACATGCCGTCGAGGGCGGTCTCGCGCTCGGCGGGATCGGCGGACGCGAGTCCGCGGAGCAGCTCCGGCACATCGTCCGCGGGGCCGTACGCGTGCCCCAACGAGGCCCAGTCGACCTCCTCGATCCCCGTCAGCATTGCCAGGCCGCCTTCCCCATGAGCGCTGTACCAGGCAGCAAGTGTGCACCAAGTGACCGACAGCAAGGCCTTACAAACGGCACCCTCTCCGCCGGGCGCCCGAGTTGCGCTCTCTTTGCGCCATGTACGTTCCGAAGTGCGGCCGTCGCGCTCCGTGGCCGCCCTTCGGGCGTCGGGCGAGGGCTGGTCAAGGGGGGTGACAGGGCCGCGAGGGGCCGGATCGGAGGCCGGCCGTCCCGTTTTCCGGCCGTACGGCCCCGCCGCCGTCCGGGCCCGGTCGGGGGTGTCCCGTACGGGACAGCCGGAGGGCCCCGGAGCCCGCGGAGCGGGACGGCACCCGCTCCTCCGAGGGTCGCTCCGGGGGCGCGAGGCGCGAGGGACCGTCGCGATGATGTGCGGGAACGACGTCCGGCCCCCACCCGGGCGGTCATGCCCCCGGGGTACGCGCCGGGGCGCGGGGAGCGCCTTCCCGCGCCGTCCGTCGGCCGTACGCGCCCCCACTGGACCACGCGCGGAGATGGGGGACCGTCAGTCGGCCGCCGGGGGGTGCCTTCGACGGGGTCCGGCTTGCGGACCACCGGGGCGGGGAGGGAGCGGCAGCGGGCGGAGGGGCCTGCGGCGTCAGGACCTGCGCGCGAAGACGCGGGTTTCCCTGGCATGGGAGCGCCGCTCAGGCCAGGCGGCGCGCCGTTCTTTCCCGCGCGAGTGACCACGGAGTGGCTGGAACGATATCCGGGCCGGTTTGCGCCGAAGGAGAGGCTGAAGGGGCATCCGGGCCCCTGGAACCCCGGGCGCCCCTCTGCCCGCCGGCTCTTACGGTGCGGGCGGGGGCTTGCGGCGGGGGCTTTCGGGATACCTGGGCCCTCACCCATCCCCCCCCTCACCCATCCCCCCCTCACCCATCCCGCCCTCCCCCCCTCACTCCTCCCCCCGAACCCGCACGAACGCCGCGACGTCCTCCCGGCGGCGCCCCTCCCGGCGGCGGACTTCGACCCGGACCGGTGGGTCGATCCGGTGGACGGGGCCGTGTTCGGGGTCCACCGTGGGCGGACCCGCGCGGTCGGCCACCAGCGCGCCCACCTCGTGGGCCTGGGCCGGGGTCAGCCGGGGCGAGGTGGTCACCGTATGCCCGTCGGAGAGCCGTACGACCAGGG
Organism: Streptomyces sp. CBMA291; assembly: GCF_014596525.1. Taxonomy (GTDB): domain Bacteria; phylum Actinomycetota; class Actinomycetes; order Streptomycetales; family Streptomycetaceae; genus Streptomyces. The sequence goes on along the minus strand of NZ_MSJP01000030.1, from coordinate 16,003 downwards.
CCTTGGGCCGGTCGGGCGGGCCGATGAGGGCGAGCAGCGCCCCGTCGGAGGTGTCGGCGTACCGGATCTTGCGCCAGGCCCAGGTGGGCCCCGCCCGGTAGACGGAGTCGAGCCGCTTCGCGACGATCCCCTCGACGCCGGTTCCCCGTAGGTCGCGGAACCAGTCGCGGGCGGTCGGCTCGTCGCGCGTGGCCAGGACCCGCTGGAGCGGCGGTCCGGTCTCGCGCAGGGCGGCGCCGAGCAGCTCCCAGCGGTCGCGCAGCGGCAGCCCCCGGATGTCCCGGCCGGGCACGGCCAGCAGATCGAAGGCGATGTACGAGACGGGCACGCCCTCCCTCTCCCGCTCGGCGGGCGACCGCAGCAGATCGGTGAAGCTCAGCCGACCTTCCCGGTACGCGCAAAGTTCGCCGTCGAGGACGATGCCGGGCGGCAGCCGCGACCCCAGATACGCGGCGATGCCGGGGAACTCGGGGGCGAGGTTCCGGCGGGAACGCGACTGAAGGACGGTCTTCCCGTCCCCGAGGACGAAGGCCAGCGCGCGGAACCCGTCGAGCTTGAGCGAGTACTGGAGGTCATGGGGCGGCTCGGACTGCGCGGGGAGTGCGTCGGCGGGCCGGGGACGCATGACGTCGACGGGCGGGGTCGGCACGGGCCCACCGGGCTCGACGGCCCCCTTCACGGGAGGCCACCGGCGAGGGAAGGCCCCTCCTCGCGGGCGGCCCACCCGGCCCCACCCCTCACGGCCACCCGGATCCGCTGCCGCACGGCCACTCCACTCCGCCCGCGCACGGCCACTCCAGACCGTCCGCGCACGGCCACTCCACTCCGCCCGCTCACGGTCACCCCGCCCCGCTCCCTCACGGTCACCCCGCCCCGTCCCCTCATGGCACGCTCCCCGCCCGCTCGGGTGTGAAGAGTGGGGCCAGCAGTTCCCCGTACCGCTCCAGGCGAGGGGTGATGTCACCCATGAGGAGGGTGAGGGCGGTGGGGTCGGCGCAGCTCTCGACCTCCTCCCAGGTGACGGGGGCCGAGACGGTGGGCAGGGCTCTGGCCCGCAGGGTGTAGGGGGTGGCGGTGGTCTTGGCGGCGGCGTTCTGGCTGTGGTCGACGAAGACCTTCCCCGCCCGCAGCGCCCGCGCCATCCGGTGCACGACGAGCCCCGGCAGCGCCGCCTCCGCCTCGACGGCCAGCCGCCGGGCGTAGGCGGAGACCCGCGCCGAGGGCGTCGGCACCACGGGCACCAGCAGGTGCAGCCCCTTGGAGCCCGAGGTCTTCGGGAAGGCCTCAAGACCGTCCTGGGCGAGCCGTTCCCGCAGGTGGAGCGCGACCCGGCAGCACTCGACGACCGTCGCGGGCGGCCCCGGGTCCAGATCGAGGACGAGCCGGTCGGCGACGGCGGGGGAGGCGGCTCGCCACTGGGGGGTGTGGAACTCGACGACCAGGTTCGCCGCCCACATCAACGAGGCCAGATCCTCGACCACCACCTGCCGGGCCCCGGGGTCCTCGGAGCGGGGCACGGGGGCGGTCCTCACCCAGGAGGGTGTGCCCGGCGGCGGATTCTTGCTGAAGAACAGCTGCCCGTCGGGACCGTCCGGATAGCGCAGGAACGAGACCGGACGATCGCGCAGATGCGGCAGGAGTACGGCTCCGGCGGTGGCGTAGTAGTGGAGCAGCTCGCCCTTGGTGGTGCCGGTGGCCGGGTGGATCACCTTGTCCAGGTTGCTGAGCGCCAGTCGCCGCCCCGCCACCTCCGTGATCGGCGTCATACGATGAGAATCCCACGATTCACACCATTCATATCTTTTGTCCGGAGTGCGGGTGGGCAGGACCGGGAGGAAGAACCGTGCGATCGATCTGGAACGGCGCCATATCCTTCGGCCTGGTCAGCATCCCGATCAAGCTGGTGAACGCCACCGAGAACCACTCCGTCTCCTTCCGCCAGATCCACAAGGAGGACGGCGGACGCATCCGCTACCGGAAGGTGTGCGAGCTGGACGGCGAGGAGGTCGGCGCGGCGGAGATCGGCCGGGCGTACGAGGAGGCCGACGGGAGCATGATCCCGGTCACCGAGGAGGACCTGGCCGCGCTGCCGCTGCCCACGGCGAGGACGATCGAGATCGTGTCGTTCGTCCCCGCCGGGGAGATCGATCCGCTCCAGATGGACGCGGCGTACTACCTCTCGGCGAACGGGGTCCCCGCCGCCAAGCCGTACACCCTGCTCCGTGAGGCGCTCAAACGAAGCGACAAGGTGGCCGTGGCGAAGTTCGCGCTCAGGGGACGGGAGCGGCTGGGGATGCTCCGGGTGGTCGGCGACGTCATCGCCATGCACGGACTGCTCTGGCCGGACGAGATCCGCGCCCCCGAGGGAGTGGCCCCGGAGACCCCGGTCCGTGTGCGGGACACCGAACTCGACTTGGCGGACGCCCTGATGGACACCCTGGGGGAGGTCGACATCCACAGCCTGCACGACGACTACCGGGCGGCCGTGGAGGAGATGATCGCGGCGAAGGCGGAGGGCGGCGAGGAGGTCGCGGCGCCGGAGGCGGGGGAGGAGAAGGGCGGTCAGGTCATCGACCTGATGGCGGCGCTCGAAAGGAGCGTACGGGCGGCGAAGGAGGCGCGCGGCGAGGACGCGGTGGTGACGGAACTGAAGCCACGCGGGACGCCGGAGGAGCCGGACGCGGCGAAGAAGCAGCCGACGGCGGCGAAGCCGGGCACGAAGCCGGGCACGAAGCCGGGCACGAAACCGGGCACGAAACCGGCGGCGAAGGCGACGACGAAGAGGTCCACGGCGAAAGCCACGCCGAAGAAGGCCACGCCGAAGAAGGCCACGACGAAGCGAGCCACGACGAAGAAATCCGCGCCGAAGAAGGCGCCGCCGCGCAGCCGTACGGCTTGAGAGGTGCAGGCCGCACGGGGTCTGGACGCGCAGCCATGGCGCTGGCCTGAGACGAAGAAACCGCCGGGGAACACCGGACACCCGGCATTCCCCGGCGGTCGCCGCAAGGGCGCCCCGTCGATTCCCGCCCCACCCCGCCCCGCCCCGAACGACCCCGCCCTGTCGGCCCGTCGGCCCGGCTCAGTCGTAGTGCAGGGTTCCGTCGTCGTCCATACGGGGATGCATCGTCGTCGGGTCGTACTCGTCGACGTCCGAATGACGGGGCCCTTCCGGCCCGTCGGGACCGAACCGGACCATCCGCTCGACCCGGCAGATGCGGAACACCCGCCCGTCGACCGTGGCCTCGTCGGAGCTGCCGGCGGCCCGGAACAGCTCACCGGCCCGCCGGTACCGCTCCCGCTTGTCGTCGTCCCACTCGTAGATACGGCCCCAGAGGTCGGTCAGATCGTCGTACAGCCCCCGGCGCGCGTCGTGCGGGGTCGGTTCGAGCCCGCTGCGCGGCAGCCACACGTCGTCCTCGCGCTCGACGATGCCGTAGGTGACCGGCAGCAGCGCGATGTCCGGATGGGTCTGGATCGCCTTCCGCGAATCGTCCCGGACCCCGGACGGGTACCGCTTCCCCGTGTAGTGGAAGTCCCGCATCCCGAACCGCAGCGCCTCGGCCATCGGTCCCCGCGTCTGATCCGGATCGAGCACCAGCCCCGTGTCCGGACAGCGGCGGGACACGGGCTGCCGTTCCCACACGCGGAAGACCGGCTCGGGGTCGGTGGGGCGGGGCGGTTCGAGCCCGCTGTCGTTGGAGCGCGCGAACTCGTCGCCCCGGATCACCCGGTACCGCACGCCGAGGACGTCGAGGTCGTTGACGCGCTCCCGGGTCAGGACGTCCACTGCGGCCATCAGCGCGCGCCGCTCGGCGGGAACGTCCGTCTCGTCCTTGGCCCGGAAGAAGAAGTGCGACTGGAGGCTGTCCCGCGTCTCCTGCGGCATCCCTGTCCGGACCGGCAGGACGATCCGCCACGGCTCGCCCGGCTCCTGCGCCGCCACTCCGAACAGCGCGCCGCGCACACTGAGCCCCGGGTACTTCACCGCGGCCTCGGCGGCATCGACCTCCGTCACCCAGGCGACCGGGTCCTCCCTCTGCACAAGCCCCGCCCGTGCGGCGTCCAGCCGTTGCTTCCAGTCCTCGTCCATGCGCGCATTGTGTCGGCCGCCGCCCTCAAGAGTCCCGGAAACGAACGATCCACCCCGCTGTCGAGTGAACCTGACCGGAAACACACGGGAGGAGAGGGGCCGAGCGACTAGAGCCCTTCCTGCCACGCCGAGGATGACGGGCCCTGCCAGGTCCAAGCAGTTTCCCTGCCCCCGGTCCTGCCGGGAAACCTGCTGGTCAACGCCCCTTCCGGATACGGGGAGGCCGACGGGCAGGGCGTCGGGGGACGGGATCCCGCGCGAGGACGAGATCCCGCGCGTCCCCCTCCGGCGGCGGATACGGGTCCCCGCGAGCGCCGCTCTCCTTCTGACGGCCGCGCTCGGCCTGAGCCTCTTCGGCGCGCAGGACGGCGCGGGCGCGTGCCCGGAAGAAGAGGTGGCCGGTCGAAACGGATGTGATCCTCCCGGAATCCGCCCCGGTGGAGGGCGGCACCGTGGACATCGAGTACGCGACGGGCTCGCCGTCGGCCGCGAGGGTCCCCAGCGACCCGGGTCTCACCCGCGGACTGCATCTGATCCTGCCGGGCAGCGAGTGGCCGGTGGAGGAGCCGACCAGACTGGTGCTGCCCCCCCCGGGCGAAGACCGCCCGACCGCCGTGCTGGCCATCCCCCCAGCGCCCTCCGCCTTCCCCCGCACGGCACGGCGCGACTGCGCGCCCCCCCCCGGGACCCCCTGGGCGTTCCCCTTCGTCGACGACCGGCTGGTATGGCCGCTCGGCCCCCTTGACGGACCTCACGCGAAGGGACGACGCGCACGACTTCGAGGAATACGTACGGCACGTAGTCCCGCTCGGCGTAACCCTCAAACCTCCCGCGGACGACGACCGCCCCTGACGATCTCGGGACGCCGGCCGAACTTCGGGCGGCGCGCTCGGATCGGCGAGAAGCGCGCGGAGGAAGCGGAGGAACACGACGGCCACCGTGTGGAACTCGTCTTACGACACGAGCCCATGACCGCCTCACCCCGGAAGATCTCTCAGGTGAGCCCGTATAGGTCGGCCACCAGCTTCTCCCGCGGCCCCGGACTGTCGACCCCATCGACGAATGCCGTACACGCGATGACCAAGCTCGATAGCGGACGACTCTGTGCCATCACCAGCCAGGCACGTTCGGCGAGGTGGACGGCATCCCCGTCAGCGATTCAATGAGCACAGCCTGACATGAGACCGCTTGGGTGGAAGAGCGAGCGTTATACGCCTACCGCTGGATGCGAGGTTGCATCTCGGTTAGTCTTGGATGGCAAGCAAGAACCCCTCAGGGGCTGCCGGGAGCAGGGCTTGAACCAGGGAACTGGATCCTTCCACCCTTGAGGTGGTTGTAGCCCCCGGGAGTCCCCTTGGGGTTCTTCGCGTTTACGGGCTCTACTGCCCCTGCCACTCACCCCACCAGCATCGAGTGGTCACGAAATCGGCGTTTCCGATGATTTTCACTCCGTAGCCGAGCAGCTTGCCTGTGGCGCTTCTACGAAGCTGGTGGCTGCAGAGCAGCAGGTTCTGTGCACACCGGGAGTCGGCAGGGTCTCCACTGAGCGCCGTGTTGAGGAGTCCGGCGTGAAGGTCCGCGAGCTGGATTCCGTCGCGCTGCGTTCCCTCCCATGTGGGTGGCCACGAGATGTGCTGCCAGGGGACGCCCCACAGCGATGAGTCGCTGTCCTGGCGCATGCCATTCAGAGCCGCCTCGGCCGCCGCGTGGTCCATGTGCTTGACCAGGCCGAGACGGACGAGAGCGAGCCGCTCGCCGCCAGGCCAGTGCTTCGCGGTGTAGGCCACCCGCTCCAGAAGGAGGCGCGCCGTGTAGTTGTAGAAGAGGCCCTGGTCCTTCCGCATGCCGTCGTCGCTGTTGACGGTGTCCTTGTGGGCGATGACATGAACGACCTTCGCGTTCGGCATCATCGCGAGGGTTCGTGCCGCGTGCTCCCGGCGCTCGGGCCGCTTCGGCCTGAAATGATCAACCCAGTGGATGGGTTTGACGGCCTGCTGTGGCTGAGCGCCGTGCACGTAGGCCCTGAGCCCCCCAGCGGTGATCTTGACGTTCCACTCGTCTTCCTGCGGGACGATCAGGGCGGTCATGGCGAAGAAGGGCGACCGGGCGCGGCTCGCGGTGCTGAACCCGCGATCACCGGTCTCGTCGATGTAGACGTGAAGCTTGGGGAGCCGGCCGTAGTGGGCGGCGGGCAACGCCATGCGGTGCTCCGCGTCGGCACTCGTCGGCGCGGGCTCGGTAGGGGTCGGTTTGGAGGGCGCCACTGGAGTGTGGACTCCTTCGGTCTCGCCCCGGCCGTCGTGGGACGGCCAGGCGTTCTGTAAGTCATGGGGACCGCCCCGTCGGCACCGGATACGTATGAACGCATGGCGCTGCACCGGGATAGGCGTGGGGTGTCAACGTCGAGCCGGGGTGCGGGGCGTGCTGCTCGTGCGAGCGACCGTTATGCGCTGATACCGGCGGTTCGTTCTCGGTGCCAACGGAAGAAGTCCGCGCGGTGTGCGAAGTCGGAGACTGTCCGGCCGGCTATGCCGTCGGCTATTCGCCGGAGGTCGCTGGTCGCTGAGCTGTGAGGACTCGCGGCGACAGTGCCGTCGGCTCCCACGTATATGTACCCATGCTCGAACAACTCGTCGCAGCCCATCAGGCAGGCAGGCAGGACGTTGTTCAGGTTGAGACGCTCCTGCCGACTCGCCTCGCTGCGACGCTTTATATGCGCCGCGCGGATGAGTCGACTGGGCAGCGTACGGCCGCAGAAGGCGCACGTGAGGGTCGCGCGGGCCCCGATGAGGGCTCTGCGGAGCTTCTGCTGCTCGCGGCGTACGAGCACCTGAGCCACCGCGCTCGTGTCGCCGTCGTGACTCACGTCGCCGAGTCCCGAACCGTCCTGCGTGGAGAGGGGTTCGGCCGCGAGGTTGACGAGTGTTCCGGAGCCCTGGAAGACGACAGCGGTGCCCTGCTTGTTCGCGGAGAGGCGCAAGGCCTCCATGGCGTCGGCGCCGAGGCTCGGACCGGTGACGTTCTCCTCCTCGCTGAGGACGTCGAATCCAATGCGCTCGGGGTAGGTGTCACCCGGCCACACGTAGTTCGTCGCCTCGAACAGCGGACGGGTGATCTGCGCGACGATCACGCGCTGGAGTGCGGCGTCGGCCCATCCGCCCGGAGCCACCCTGCTGTTGGGGCCTCGGTGCCCAAAGACGAGGAAGTCGCCTTGAACGAGGTTCCGGATGATCTGCCTGGAGTCGGCCCGGTCGAGCGCGCTGGTGCGCCAGCCCCACAGGCCGGCGTCGAGCCCGATCTCGAGGTGCTTCCCCGACGGGGCGGGAACGTAGATGTATCCGGTCTGCGGCACGACTCTTCTTTCACTCGGCCTCCCTTGAGGGAGGGTGCAGTGGGCCGCCCCTCAGCGAGTCTGTGTGACTGGAAGAGGGTCGGGCCCAACCGAAGTTGGGTGCCGAAGATCATATCGTAGTAATTATGGAATGGGAATACCTGTTCGGGTAGATGTGGCTGTGGAGTTGGAGGCGCCGGAAGTGAATCCACCCTTAAATGTCCATGCTTGTGAGCATTTGGTCGACCTCTCCATCGAGGTGGCTGCGACGTGGTGCCCTCTCCGAGCCGTGGGGCACGTTCGTGGGATACGTGCTGACCGCCGCCTTCGACGCGGATGCCGAACCGCTGTGGAAGATCGTTTCGTGCGCCGCGCTCGCCCTGGGATCGCGAACGGCGGCCGTCACTCGAAGAGGCCGCCTTGATGCCCCACCGGGGGCGGCGTCTGGGTTCGCGCGGAGCTGGCGGCGAAGGGGATACCCGCACATACAACAAGACCCCGCGTTCAGCGTTTCCGCTGATCACGGGGTCTGTGTGGCACTTCCTGCGAAGTGCCCCCGGCAGGATTCGAACCTGCGCACACGGCTCCGGAGGCCGTTGCTCTATCCCCTGAGCTACGGGGGCGTTCGCCGTGTTTCTCGGCGACGGATAGAACCCTACCAGCTCCTGAGGAGTGGCTGTGAACAGGTATTTCCGGGGCGTCACCAGGGGGCGGGTCCCCCGCACGGGGCGGAAGTGGGCAAAACCCGGACGCGGTCGCCCGGAGCGGCCTACTCTCGTCGTGTGTCAGGCGTGTTCGGTCGGGTGCTCGTTGTCGATGACAACAAGGTGATCCGGCAGTTGATCAGGGTCAATCTCGAACTTGAGGGGTTCGAGGTCGTGACCGCGGCCGATGGTGCCGAGTGCCTGGACGTCGTGCACCAGGTCCGTCCCGACGTCGTCACCCTCGATGTCGTCATGCCCCGTCTCGACGGGCCCGCGACCGTCGAGCGGCTTCGTGCCGATCCCCGTACGCGTCATCTGCCCGTCGCGATCATCAGCGCCTGCGGGGAGCGCGAGGCTTCCGGGGGCGATGCCTTTCTCGCCAAGCCCTTCGAGCCCGTGGAGCTCGTCCGGGTCGTCCGGCAGTTGATGCACCGCGAGCGGCGCGACCGGCCCGGGGGCGCCGGTGCAGGTGGGGCCGACGGCGGAGAGGACCCCGTCGCGGTCGACGAACGGGTGGAGCGCTCCGTCCGGAGCCCCCAGGGACGTAACGCCCGGCATCCCCGAAAACCGCACAATCCATGCTCCCGGGGTGTCCTTCCCTCCCCGTAGTGCCCGCATGGCGAAACCGGTTCGCGTTCCGACCCCCCTCCTCCCCTAGGCTTGACCCGTGACCCCCGCGGACCTCTCCCTCACCGTGCTGCACGCCGTGCGCAGCGCGGTCGACGACGGTGCGCTGCGGGTCGACGTACCCCCTCGGGTCAAGGTCGAGCGGGCCCGGCCCGGAGGCGTGGGGGAGTACGCGAGCAATGTCGCCCTCGCCCTCGCCAGGCCCGCCGGGCGCACCGCCCTCGACGTCGCCGGAATCCTCAAGGAGCGCCTTCTCCGGGCACCCGGCGTCCGGGGCGTCGAGATCACCGGGCCCGGCTTTCTGAACTTCAGCCTTCGGCGCGACACCGACACCGCCGCCGACCTCGTCCGTGCGATCCGGGACGCCGGGACCGCGTACGGCACCGGCACCGCCCTCGCCGGGACCGCCGTCCGCTTCGCCGAGCCCGTCGAGCCGCGTGCCGCGCTCGTCACCGGGACCGTCGTCCGGCTGCTCGCCGGGCAGGGGGCCGACGCCGGGTACGGCGGCACCGAACGGATCCATGTGATGCCCGGCGCGTACGCGGAAGGCGCCCTCGGGAGCGACGCCGCCCGCTGGGCCCTGCTCCGCGCCGCGCCCCAGGACCGGCCGCTCGACGGGCCCCCGCTCCTCGCCCGGCACGAGCGCAACGGCCTCTTCCGGGTCCAGTACGCGTACTCCAGGACCCGGCGGCTGCTCGTCAACGGCGGGCAGCTCGGCTTCACCCCTCTGTACGAGGAGCCCCTCCGGGACGCCCTCCCGGACGCCGTCCCGCTCCTCCGGCTCCTCGGCGACCATCCCCTCGTGCTCGCCGCCGCCGCCCGGCACCGCGCCCCCGACCGGGTCGCCCGGCAGCTGGAAGCCGTCGCCGACGCGCTGCTCGGGTTCCAGCACACCGTCCTGCCGCTCGGCGACGAGAAACCCTCGGCCGCCCACCGCTCCCGGCTCGCGCTCGCCGAAGCCGCCGGGACGGTGCTCGCCGGTGGCCTCTCCGTGCTCGGCATCAGCGCACCCGACCGGATCTGAAAGAGCAGACATGAGCCGTTCCGCCCACCCCGCAGGCCCCCGTCACGCCGACGTCCTCCCCGAGGGCCACTACGCGGCGCCGCCCGCCGACCTCAACGCCCTCGACCCCAAGGTGTGGTCCCGGACGGTCGCCCGGGACGAGCACGGGGTCGTCACCGTCGGCGGTCTGCGCGTGACCGACCTCGCCGAGGAGTTCGGGACCCCCGCCTACTTCCTCGACGAGACCGACTTCCGGGCCCGCTGCCGCGCCTGGGCCGAGGCCTTCGGCACGGAAGCCGACGTGTACTACGCCGGGAAGGCGTTCCTCTCCCGGGCGGTCGTCCGCTGGCTGCACGAGGAGGGGCTCAACCTCGACGTGTGCTCGGGCGGGGAGCTGTCCACCGCCCTCTCCGCCGGGATGCCGGCCGAGCGGATCGCCTTCCACGGCAACAACAAGAGCGAGGCGGAGATCCGCACGGCCGTCGAGGCCGGGGTGGGGCGCATCGTCCTCGACTCCTTCCAGGAGATCGTGCGCGTCGCCCATGTCGCGCAGTCCCTCGGCAAGCGCCAGCGGGTGCAGATCCGGGTCACCGTGGGCGTCGAGGCGCACACGCACGAGTTCATCGCGACCGCGCACGAGGACCAGAAGTTCGGCATCGCGCTGGCCGGGGGACAGGCGGCCGAGGCGGTGCGCCGGGCCCTGAAGCTCGACGGGCTCGAACTGACCGGTATCCACTCGCACATCGGTTCGCAGATCTTCGACATGGCCGGTTTCGAGGTCTCCGCCCGCCGGGTCGTACAGCTGCTCGCCGAGGTCCGCGACGAGCACGGCGTGGAACTGCCCGAGATCGACCTGGGCGGTGGCCTCGGCATCGCGTACACCTCCGAGGACGACCCGCGCGAGCCGCACGAGATCGCGAAGGCGCTCGGCGAGATCGTCACGCGGGAGTGCGAGGCGGCGGGGCTGCGCGCCCCCCGGATCTCCGTCGAGCCCGGCCGGGCGATCGTCGGCCCGACCGCCTTCACCCTCTACCGGGTCGGCACGATCAAGCCCCTCGAAGGGCTGCGGACGTATGTGAGCGTCGACGGCGGAATGTCGGACAATATTCGTACGGCCCTGTACGACGCCGAGTACAGCGTGGCGCTCGTCTCGCGGGCCAGCGCGGCGGAGCCGATGCTCTCCCGGGTGGTCGGCAAGCACTGCGAGAGCGGTGACATCGTCGTACGGGACGCCTTCCTCCCCGTCGACCTGGCGCCCGGCGATCTGCTCGCGGTCCCGGCCACCGGGGCGTACTGCCGCTCCATGGCCAGCAACTACAACCACGCGCTCCGGCCCCCCGTGGTCGCCGTGAAGGACGGTGAAGCGAGGGTCGTCGTACGGCGTGAGACGGAGGAAGATCTCCTGCGTCTCGACGTCGGATGATGAAATGATCAGGTGATGAAATAGATGTCTCAGGATCCGGACCGAGGGCGGAAACCCTCGTCCGGTGAGTGAGACTGGTTCCACCGTGGAGAACCGTAGCGAATCGCCCGCCAAGGCGGACATGGACCTACGGTCGAGAAATACGAAGCAGGACGAGAAAGAGGTCGGATGATGCGTACGCGTCCGCTGAAGGTGGCGCTGCTGGGCTGTGGAGTGGTCGGCTCAGAGGTGGCGCGCATCATGACGACGCACGCCGACGACCTCGCCGCGCGCATCGGCGCGCCGGTCGAGCTCGCCGGCGTGGCCGTCCGCCGGCCCGACAAGGTCCGCGGCGGCGTCCCCGCCGAGCTGATCACCACCGACGCCACGGCCCTGGTGAAACGCGGCGACATCGACGTCGTCATCGAGGTCATCGGCGGGATCGAGCCCGCCCGCACCCTCATCACCACCGCCTTCGAGCACGGCGCCTCCGTCGTCTCGGCGAACAAGGCGCTGCTCGCCCAGGACGGCGCGACGCTCTACGCCGCCGCCCAGAAGCACGGCCAGGACCTCTACTACGAGGCGGCCGTCGCCGGAGCCATCCCGCTGATCCGCCCGCTGCGCGAGTCCCTCGCGGGCGACAAGATCAACCGGGTGATGGGCATCGTCAACGGCACCACCAACTTCATCCTCGACAAGATGGACACCTCCGGCGCCGGCTACTCCGAGGCGCTCGACGAGGCCACCGCCCTCGGGTACGCCGAAGCCGACCCGACCGCCGACGTCGAGGGCTTCGACGCCGCCGCCAAGGCCGCCATCCTCGCCGGGATCGCCTTCCACACCCGGGTCCGCCTCGACGACGTCTACCGCGAGGGCATGACCGAGGTCACCTCCGCCGACTTCGCCTCCGCCAAGCGGATGGGCTGCACCATCAAGCTGCTCGCCATCTGCGAGCGGGCGTCCGACGGCGGCTCCGTCACCGCGCGCGTGCACCCCGCGATGATCCCGCTCAGTCACCCGCTCGCCTCCGTCCGCGAGGCATACAACGCGGTCTTCGTCGAGGCGGAGGCCGCCGGGCGGCTCATGTTCTACGGCCCCGGCGCCGGTGGCGCCCCGACGGCCTCGGCCGTCCTCGGCGACCTCGTCGCCGTGTGCCGCAACAAGCTCAACGAGGCCACAGGCCCCGGAGAGTCCGCGTACACCCAGCTGCCCGTGAGCTCCATGGGCGAGGTCGTGACGCGGTACCACATCAGCCTCGACGTGGCCGACAAGCCGGGCGTCCTCGCCCAGGTCGCGACGGTCTTCGCCGAGCACGGCGTGTCGATCGACACGGTCCGCCAGCAAGGACGCCAGGACGGCGGCGGCGACGCCTCGCTCGTCGTCGTCACCCACCGCGCGCCCGACGCCGCCCTCTCCGGGACCGTCGAGGCGCTGCGCAAGCTCGACACCGTACGCGGTGTCGCCAGCATCATGCGTGTTGAAGGGGAGTAAGGACCCATGACCCACAAGGGCACCCACCAGTGGCGCGGCATCATCGAGGAGTACCGGGACCGCCTTCCGGTCACGGACGCGACGCCGGTCGTCACGCTCCGTGAGGGCGGTACGCCGCTCGTCCCCGCTCAGGTCCTCTCCGAGCGCACGGGCTGCGAGGTGCACCTCAAGGTCGAGGGCGCCAACCCCACCGGCTCCTTCAAGGACCGGGGCATGACCATGGCCATCACCAAGGCCAAGGAGGAGGGCGCGCAGGCCGTCATCTGCGCCTCCACCGGCAACACCTCCGCCTCCGCCGCCGCCTACGCGGTACGGGCCGGGATGGTCTCGGCCGTCCTGGTCCCGCAGGGCAAGATCGCGCTGGGCAAGATGGGCCAGGCCCTCGTGCACGGCGCGAAGATCCTCCAGGTCGACGGCAACTTCGACGACTGCCTGACGCTGGCCCGCAACCTGTCCGAGAACTACCCGGTGGCGCTGGTCAATTCGGTCAACCCGGTCCGGATCGAGGGCCAGAAGACCGCCGCCTTCGAGATCGTGGACATGCTCGGCGACGCCCCCGACATCCACGTCCTGCCCGTGGGCAACGCCGGCAACATCACGGCGTACTGGAAGGGGTACCGCGAGTACGCCGCGGACGGCCTCTCCACCCGCCTCCCGCGCATGTGGGGCTTCCAGGCCTCCGGCTCCGCCCCGCTGGTCCGCGGCGAGGTCGTCAAGGACCCCTCGACGATCGCCACCGCGATCCGCATCGGCAACCCGGCCTCGTGGGACTACGCGATCGCCGCGCGCGACGAGTCGGGCGGCTTCATCGACGAGGTGACGGACCGTGAGATCCTGCGCGCCTACCGCCTGTTGGCCGCTCAGGAGGGCGTCTTCGTCGAGCCCGCCTCGGCCGCCTCGGTCGCCGGTCTGCTGAAGGCCGCCGAGCAGGGCAAGGTCGACCCTGGTCAGCGGATCGTCTGCACCGTCACGGGCAACGGCCTGAAGGACCCCGACTGGGCCGTCGCCGGAGCGCCGCAGCCGGTCACCGTCCCGGTGGACGCGGCCGCCGCCGCCGAACGCCTCGGCCTGGCCTGATCCCGTCCCTCCCACGGGAGGGAAACGCCTGATCGAAACCCGATCAGGAACGTACATTGGCGCACAGGTTGGCGCGCGACACGCATCGTGCGCCTCCTGTGCGCCCTATGTCGCGGCGGAACCTTCCTTCGATAGGCTGTACCGAACCCGCCCCGACGCATATGCGCGGTGTCGTTGCCGTTGTCGCCTTCGTGGCCGAAACGGCCCCCGGGTTCCCCGAGTACTTCCACCGACGTACCCGCTGTGCCAGAACAACCCGTTGTCGCAATCAAGGAGAGTCATCGAGAGATGGCCGGTCCCGCGTTCCGCGCAGCCCCCGTCCGGGTGCGCGTCCCCGCCACCAGCGCCAATCTCGGTCCGGGCTTCGACGCCTTCGGACTGTCGCTTGGCCTCTACGACGACGTCGTCGTCCGTGTCGCCGACTCCGGGCTGCACATCGACATCGCGGGCGAGGGCGCGGAGACGCTCCCGCGCGACGAGAGCCACCTGCTCGTACGCTCCCTGCGCACCGCCTTCGACCTGCTCGGCGGACAGCCGCGCGGCCTGGAGGTCGTCTGCGCCAACCGCATCCCGCACGGCCGCGGCCTCGGCTCCTCCTCCGCCGCCATCTGCGCCGGAATCGTCGCCGCCCGCGCCGTGACCATAGGCGGGGACACCCGGCTCGACGACGCCGCCCTCCTGGAGCTGGCCACCGAGATAGAGGGCCACCCCGACAACGTCGCCGCCTGTCTGCTCGGCGGCTTCACCCTGGCCTGGACCGAGTCCGGCGCCGCCCGCGCCATCAGGATGGACCCCTCGGATTCCATCGTTCCGGTGGTCTTCGTCCCCGGGAAGCCGGTCCTGACCGAGACCGCCCGCGGCCTGCTGCCCCGCACCGTCCCGCACGTCGACGCCGCCGCCAACGCCGGACGCGCCGCCCTCCTCGTCGAGGCCCTGACCCGCCGCCCGGAGCTGCTGCTCGCGGCCACCGAGGACCGGCTGCATCAGGAGTACCGGGCCCCCGCGATGCCCGAGAGCGTCGCCCTGGTCAACCGGCTGCGCGCGGACGGCGTCCCCGCGGTCATCTCCGGCGCGGGCCCCACGGTCCTCGCGCTGGCCGAGCACGGCACGGCCGACAAGGTCGCCCGGCTGGCGGGCGAGGGCTGGGCCGCGAACCGGCTCGACCTCGACGCCCCCGGCGCGAGCGTCCTGCCGCTGGCGCCCTAGGTCCTGTCTTGACGGCCGGGCGCACGTGCGGCGTCCGGCCGGGAGATTGCCGGTGACGGAGAGGGGGAATATTTGTTGGAGCCGGTAGTGTTAACCTCAAGTCCGCACCCGACCTCCTTGTGGAGCGGTGCGGAGTGTCCCCATCAGGGACCACCCTTTCTTCCGGAAGCCTCCTCAACTGCCTGAGCAGCCTGCCTGAGCAGTTTTGAGCACGCTCCGGAACCGGCACGACACCCCTCGCTCTCTTCTTTTCGAGTGAGGGCCGAGCAGGGGGCGCTCGGGCCGGACCCACAGCACGTTCTCTCTTCCGCCGTACCCGGCGGAAGCACCGCCCCGGACACGGTCCACCGAACACGGGACCGCTGCCGGACAGCACAACCGGTCGCCGAGCCAGATGGCCGACGCCCGCTCCAGGGAAGGACCCTTCGTGAGCGACACCACCGATCTGATGGGCGTGACTGCCGACAGCAGTGTCGACACCCCCGCGCCCGCCGCAGGTGCTGCCACCGGCGGCACCGCACGGCGCCGCCGCTCCGGCACCGGCCTCGACGGCATGGTCCTGGCCGAGTTGCAGCAGGTCGCGTCCGGCCTCGGCATCAGGGGCACCGCGCGGATGCGCAAGAGCCAGCTGATCGAGGTCATCAAGGAGGCCCAGGCCGGTGGCGGTGCCGCCGCGCCCGCCAAGACCGCCGACGCGGCCGAGACCAAGCCGAAGCGCCGCACCACCGCCAAGACCCGTACGGCCGAGGCCGCGGCCGAGAGCGCCGCGCCCCAGCAGGAGAAGGCCGAGAAGGCCCCCGCCCAGCAGCAGATCGACATCCCGGGCCAGCCTGCCGGCGGTGCCTCTCGCGAGTCCTCGGGCGACGAGCAGCCCGCGGGCGAGCGCCGTCGCCGCCGCGCCACCGCCCCCGCCGGTTCGCCGGAGGCCGAGGGCAAGGCCGAGGCCCCGCAGACCGTGAAGACCGAGTCCCGCACCGAGGCCAAGGCCGAGACGGGCACCGACGCCAAGGCCGAGGCCGCCGCGGACGGCGCCGAGGGCCGCGGCCGCCGTGACCGGGGCGAGCGCGGCGAC
>NZ_MSJP01000003.1 GCF_014596525.1 Streptomyces sp. CBMA291 | reverse complement strand
ACCCCCCACGCCCCGGCCGGCGCCCCGGGCAGTTCGGCCCGCAACTCGTCGCCGAGGGTGGCCATCCCGGCGGCGCCCACGGCCACCGCGAGCAGCGGGCGCGCCCCGTGCGGTTCCACGAGGGCGGCGACGGCGGGCAGGACCTGACCGAGGAAGTGCCGGGCGGAGATCCCGCCGGGGCCCGTGGGCACCGGCTCCCGGGAGGCGCGGACACCGAGGACGGTGCCGTCGGCGGCCCCGGCGAGGGCCACCCGGAGCCCGGAGCCGCCGGAGTCGATTCCCACCACGAGACCCTCGGAGAGCCCGCCGGAGGGAAGCGCGGAGGGCGCGGTGACCGAGGAGGATTCGACGGCTTCGGCGTGCTCGGGGGGCACGGTGGGCTCGTTCACGGTGTCACTGTAGGCCGGTAGAGTGGCCGACCGTGGCAGCGCGACCCTTGAACGAACTGGTGGAGCCCGGCTGGGCGGAGGCCTTGAGCCCCGTCGGTGGCCGTGTGGCGGAGATGGGCGACTTCCTCCGGGGGGAGATCGCGGCGGGCCGGACGTATCTGCCGTCAGGGCAGAACGTCCTGCGGGCCTTCCAGCAGCCCTTCGACGAGGTGAGAGTCCTGATCGTGGGTCAGGACCCCTATCCCACCCCGGGCATGGCCATCGGTCTGAGCTTCGCCGTCGCGCCCGAGGTCCGCTCGCTGCCGGGCAGCCTGGAGAACATCTTCCGGGAGCTGCACACCGACCTCGGACTGCCCCGGCCGTCCAACGGCGACCTGACCCCGTGGACCCGCCAGGGAGTCCTGCTGCTCAACAGGGCGCTCACCACCGCCCCCAGGAAGCCCGCCGCCCACCGGGGCAAGGGCTGGGAAGAGGTGACCGAGCAGGCGATCCGCGCGCTCGCCGCCCGGGGCAAGCCGCTGGTGTCGATCCTGTGGGGCAGGGACGCGCGCAACGCGCGCCCGCTCCTCGGCGACCTGCCCGCGATCGAGTCCGCGCACCCCTCGCCGATGTCGGCGGACCGGGGCTTCTTCGGCTCCCGGCCGTTCAGCCGCGCCAACGAACTGCTGCTCGGACAGGGCGCGCAGCCGGTGGACTGGCGCCTGCCCTGAAGCCGGGGCAGGCCCGCCTGCCCGTTCCCACGGCCTCCTGCCCGCGCCTACGTGCCTTCCGCGTCCGCGCGGTACGGCCCCTGTCCGTGCCCGCGGCCCCGGTTCCGTGTGAACCGGCCCTGCTTCACGCGGACGCTCAGACGACCGCCGCCCGGACGCAGAGGACGTCCGGCAGGTGTTCGGCGAGCAGGCTCCAGCTGTCGCCGTCGTCGGCGCTCGCGTACAGCTCGCCGTTGCGGTTGCCGAAGTAGACGCCCGCCGGGTCGGCGTCGTCCGTGCACAGCGCGTCCCGCAGCACCGTGCCGTAGTGGTCGCCCCGGGGCAGCCCCTCGGCGAGCGGTTCCCAGGTCTCCCCGGCGTCGGTCGTCCGGTAGACCCGGCACCGGCGCCCGGCCGGGACCCGGTCGGAGTCCGCCGTGATCGGGAAGACGTACGCGGTGTCCGGGCGGTGCGGGTGGGCGGCGACCGCGAAGCCGAAATCGGAGGGCAGCCCCGCGCCGATGTCGGTCCAGTGGACCCCGGCGTCGTCGCTGCGGTAGACGCCCCAGTGGTTCTGGAGGTAGAGCCGGTCGGGATCGCCCGAGTCCTGGGCGATCTTGTGGACGCACTGGCCGAACTCGGGGTGCGGGTCCGGCAGGAACACGGCCGACACCCCGTCGTTCGACGGGTCCCAGTCCGCCCCGCCGTCCCGTGACCGGAACACCCCGGCGGTCGACACCGCGACCGTCAGCGCGTCCGGGTCCCGCCGGTCGGTGACCACGGTGTGCACCGCCTCGCCGCCCCCGCCGGGCACCCAGTGGCGCCGGGTGGGGTGCTCCCACAGCGGGCGGACGAGTTCGAAGGACTCGCCGCCGTCCGCCGACCGGAAGAGCGCGGCCGGTTCCGTCCCGGCGTACACCACCCGGGGCGAGTGGGCGGGCGCGGGGTGAAGCTGCCAGACGCGCTCCAGGGAGGCTCCGGTGTCCTCGGGGAACTTCACCGCCGGCCGGGCCGGTTCGGTCCACGACCGGCCGAGGTCGTCGGAGTGGAAGACGGACGGGCCCCAGTGGGCGCTGTCGCCGCCGACCAGGACGCGCGGGGAGGGACCGCGGGTGTCGACGGCGACCGAGTAGACCGCCTGAGAAGGGAAGGCGGGATCGTCGAACTCCCAGCGTCCTGCCTGCCTGCGACCGATGAAGAGCCCCTTGCGGGTGCCCACGGTGAGAAGTACGTCGGGCATGGCTGCCACCTTCAGGACGCCGTTGTCTCGGATACGGGCCAGTCTGCACCCGTGTGCCGACGACGACCTTCCGGAACACCCCGTGCCACCGGAACCGAGCCGAGGGTGACCGCCATGGAGTACGCGCGTACGCCCGGCACCCGGACGGGCTCAGATCACCAGCGGCGCCTCCGACCAGCGGCGGACCCGGTACGGGGCCCACCAGAGCCGGTCGCCGAAGCGGAAGGCGAGGCTCTCGGAGAGGAGGTCGTCCAGGACGGGCCGGGGCACCGCGTCGACGGACGCGCCGTCGGCGAGGCTCTCGATGGCCTCGTGGTACTCCGGCTCGTCGATGGTGAACCGGCGCAGCTCCCCGTAGCGCCGGTCGCGGACCTGGACGAAGCCGGGGCCGTACCGGTAGACGCACTTGCAGATGTAGTACGTGGCGCGCCAGGCGAGCGCCGTCGCGGCGGGGGCGTCGGTGCCGAGGACGGCGGTCGGCGGGTGGAGGTGGCCGTAGTGGCGCCAGGCGTCGGGGTCCGGACCGGTGTGGAGCTGCCAGTCGACCGAGACGGCCAGGCTGGACAGGTCGCCCACGAAGGCGAGCGCCCGGACCGTCCAGTCGGCGTCGGCGGGGTCGGTCACGTCGACCGGGCGGGGGAGCGTGACATGCCGGGCTCCGGCGGCGAACAGGCGCCGGGCGGCCTCGGCGCCGGACATGTCGATCTCGTAGCGGCCCAGGGCCATCGAGGGCAGCGTGCCCACCTCGGGGTCGTAGTCGCGTGAGGCGGTCACGGTGAAGGGCGCGGGGCCGGTGAGTGCAGGAGTCATCGTCGTCTCTCCGTCGGGCGGTCGTCAGGCGGTCGGCACGGCGAGCGCGGCCTCGCGGGCGGCGGTGTGCCGCATGAAGTCGATCCGCAGGAACTCCTCGTTGCGCGCCGGGGGCGCGATCTGCACGAACTGTCCGCCGTCCTCGAAGACCACCCCGAGCGCCCGCCACCGCGCGAGCAGCCCGCGCAGTCCGTCCTCGTCGAGGGTGTGGTCCTTGCCCAGCTTGCGGACGGCCGCCTTCACCGTGTGCGGCTGGTCGAGCAGCCGGAACAAGGCGAGTTCGAGCGGGTCGGTCAGTTCCAGGTGCGTCCAGTCGAAGGCCCGGCGCCTGCTGACGAGGACGATCCGGTCCTCCAGGTCGCAGTGGGTGAGACGGCTGCCGGCGTAGTTCCGCCGCCAGTGCCCGATGGCCTCGTCGAGGCGGGCGACGACGTCCTCGCCGATGCCGCGCGGCGGCACGTCGAAGACGTACGCCAGGTCCAGCATCTCGTCCTCGGGGAGGTCGTAGGTGAGCCGGTACGGTTCGGCCGGGCGCAGTTCGGAGAAGCCGAGTTCCGGCTTGTTGAAGTAGGGGCTGAACCGTTCGATGGCGATCCGGGAGGACGGGCCCACCGGCGGGTTGAGGTGTTCGAGCGCGGCCAGTTGGTCCACCACGTCGTCGTAGTCCTCGCGGTCCTCGCCGGGGAAGCCGTGCAGATAGTTCCAGGCCACCGAGAGGCCGACGGTGGCGGCGTCCCGGAGCATCCGGACGTTCTGGCCGCCGGTCACGCCCTTGTCCATCAGGGTCAGGACCCGGCTGTTGAGGCTCTCGATGCCCGGCTGGACGAAGATCAGTCCCGCGTCGGCGAGGGTCTGGAGCTGCCCCTGCCGCATGTTCGACTTGATCTCGATGTGCATGCGCAGGTCGTAGCCGCTGTCGATGATGCGCGGCAGCACCGTGTTGACGTACCCCATGTCCAGGATGTTGTCGACGACGTACATGTCCAGGATCCGGTGCTCGCGGGCCAGTTCCATGATCTCGTCGTAGAAGACGTCCGGGCTCTTGCTGCGGAACTCCATGAACGAGCCGTTCAGTCCGCAGAAGGTGCAGTGGTGCTTCTCGCCCCACCAGCAGCCCCGGGCGCCCTCGACGACCAGCTTGGGCTCGACCCAGTGCCGGGCGTGGGAGGCGGCGAGCCGCTCGAAGTAGCCGGAGTAGTCCGGCGGCAGGATCGCGGCGGGCGGCAGCGGGCGGGTGTTCATGGAGTTGACCACGGAGGCGCCGTCCGCGTCGCGCCAGCAGAGCCCGGGGACCTGCGACAGCGGCTCTCCGGCGTCCAGCGCGTTGAGCAGGGCGGGGAACGACACCTCGCCCTCGCCGCGCAGGACGTAGTCGACGAAGGGGAAGTTGCGGTGCACCGCCTCGCCCTGCTTGCCGTCGCAGTTGGCGCCGCCCATGGCCGTCGCGATGTGCGGGGCGAGACGCTTCACGTACTTCGCCGCCGCGAGGGCGGCGGTGTTCTGCTGGAACGTCGAGGTGAAACCGACCACGTCCGGGGCGATTTCCACGATGCGCTCGGCGATGTGACGGACGAAATCGGGCGCGGTCGTGTGGAGTGCCTTCGTCATCTCCATACGGGGCCCGCGCACCCGGGTGCGCATCGCGTCGGTGAATTCCTGGACCCGCCATCCGGGGTCGTCGTAAAGGGCGGACGAGAACACCCAGTCGCCACAGCCGAGGAAATAGGAGCCAAGGGAGTAGTAGGAGTAGTCCTCAAGGGTGAATTCCGTGTTGCTGGTGATCCAGTCCACGTATTCGATATTCGCGTGGAGAACGTCCGCCGTGCCGTTCGGGACGCGCTCGTCGACACTGCGCTTGAGAATTCCGAGAGCCAGCGACGGGAGGTCGATCGGGGCCCAGGGCATGTTCACCAGGAGTACGCGCATGGCTCGCCTCTTCTCGTGTGACCGGTCGGGTCGGGTGGGTGGGGAGCCGGTCCCGCACGGGTGCGGGACCGGTCCCTCGGTGCTACTTGCCCTCGTCCTCCATCTCCTCCGCGGAGCGGAGGTAGACGACGACGCCGACGCCCGGCTTGCGGCTCTCCTCGTCGCCCTCGAGCGGGTCGCCGTGGATGATGTCCTTCTGCATGATGTTCACCCCCTCTCCCGGTGCGAGGACGGCTCGGCCGGTGCGGGTGCCGGAGGCAGCCCGCGGCCGAGAAATCTGAGGGACCGTGTGATCACGGCCAGGTGGTCGGCCCCGTCGTAGCCGTCGTGGCCCGAGTCCAGCCACATCAGCTCGTGGGCCACGCCGCCCGCGCGCAGCACGTCCAGATACGCCTCGATCTGCTCCGGCGGGCACTTGGCGTCCCGGCGCGCGGCGACCACCAGGAGCGGTGCGCGGATGGCGGAGGCGTACGTGGAAGGGGAGGCGTGGGCGTAGGCCTCGGGGACCTCGTCCGGGGTGCCGCCGAACAGCGCGGTGTCCAGCGCCTGGAGGGCGGGCGTGGAGTGCCGGAAGGCCGTGACGCAGTCGGCGAGCGGCTTGACCGCCACCCCTGCGTCCCACAGCTCCGGCCGGGTCCCCAGGGCGAGCAGGGTCAGATAGCCGCCCCACGAGGTGCCGCACAGTCCCACGGCGCCCTCCCGGCCGATGCCCCGCTCGATCAGCTCGGCCCTGGCCCGCACCAGGTCGGCGACCTGGGTGTGCCCGACGCCCTCGGAGTAGGCGGAGCGCCAGCGGGGTCCGTAGCCGGTCGAGCCCCGGTAGTTGACCCGGGCCACGGCGTATCCCGAGCCGACGAGGGTCTGGACCATGGGGTCGTAGGCGTCGCGGTCGTGGTCGGCCGGTCCGCCGTGGACGAGGAAGACCAGCGGATACGGGGCGGGCCGGTCGGCGGGGGTGGTGACGAAGGTGTGCACCGGTCCGTCGGGGCCGGGTGTCCACAGGTCCTGGCGCTGCCCGAAGCGGGGCAGGCGCCACTGGCTCTGCCCGGGGAGCGAGGCACCCGAGAGGGACAGCGCGCGCGGTACGTTCACGGCGTCGGTCCAGAGGAAGTGGACGTCGCCGTCGGCGGCGGGTACGGCGTCCAGGACGCTGCCCTCGGGGGTGGGTACCGGGGTCAGTTCGCGGCGGTCCAGGTCGGCGGTGAAGAGCCGGCTGCGGCCGTGCCGGTCCTGCCGGAGCAGGACCCGGGGGCGGCCCGTTCCGGGGTACCAGCGGGCGGTCGTCTCGGTGTCGAAGGCGCACCAGGGGAGCAGGTCGAGGCCGCGCCCGGGGGCCCAGGTGCCCAGGTGGTAGCGGCCGTCCCGCTCGCGCATCACGAGGAGGAGGGGGCGGCCGGGGGAGGAGCCCGGGGCGGGTGGGGACGGGGGTGCGGTCGCCGAGGGGCCGGGCGCGGGCCCGGTCGCGGAGCTTGACGCGGGCGCGGTCCCGGCTTCGGCTTCGGGCAGGCTCGCGGCGGCGGGGGCGAAGCCGAGGGCCCAGGTGCGTTCGCGGGTCCCGGAGAGCACGTCGACGATGGTTCCGTCCGGGGCCAGCAGGGTCACGGCCCGCGCGGAGTGGGCGGGTCCCGAGACCGCGAGGAGCCCGCCGTCCGGGGACAGGTCGCAGAGGGTGCCGGACTCCTTCGTACGCAGGACGGGGACGCCGGTGCCGCCGCGCCGCCCCAGGTGCACGCTGAACCCCTCGGGGTCCCGGATGCCGACGGCGACCGTGCCCGCCTCGGTCAGGGCGAGACCGGCGGGCCGCCCGTACGGCACTCCGGCCAGGGCCGGGCGGTCGGGTCCGCCGTCGAAGTCCTGGGTGCGCCAGGCGCCGCTGCCGCCCGGGTCCTCGTCGAACCACCACACGGCGTCCTCGGCGTCGAGGGCGCAGAGCAGGGTGCCGTGCGGTCGGTCGGTCAGCTGTCGTCCGGTGCCGGTGGAGCGGTCCCAGGTGAAGATCTCGCAGCGGCCGTCGGCGTCGCCGGTGTAGACCATCCGGTCCGGGTCGCGGGGGCTGGTCACGGGCAGGACCGGCCGGTAGACGCCGTAGGTGCGGGCGGCCGTCTTCGGGGGCGGGGGCGGGGTCACGGCGCCTCCTTGACGACGAGTCCGGCGCGGACGGTCGCGTACAGCGCGAGTGCGGCGAACGCGCCCGCGCAGCCCCAGGCCACCGGGCGGCCGCCGTACGAGGCCACCAGGACCCCCGCCGCCACGGGCGCGAGGACCGCGACGGCCTGCCCTGCGGTGCCGAGGACCGTGCCCATCCGGGCCAGCAGCCGGTCGGGGGTGACCAGGATCGCCCGGGTCTGGAGGACGACCACGACGGACGGCACGATCAGCGACACCCCGCTCAGGAGCAGCCCGTAGGTCCAGGTCCGGGAGGCGAAGGCGAGTCCGGCGGCGGTCGGGACCATGGCCCAGGAGGCGCCGGTCACGATCCGGGCGGCCGGGATCCGCCGGACCAGCCAGGGTGCGGCGAGCGCGCCGAGGAGTCCGCCGACGCCGGCCAGGGTGAGGATGAGCCCGATCGAGGAGGGGCTCGCGCCCTGGTCGTGGGAGGTGAAGACGGCGTGGAAGTAGAGGGTGCCGAGCAGGGCGTTGATCCCCGCGGTCCACACGACCACGAAGCGCAGGAAGGGTTCGGCCCACACGAAGCGCAGCCCCTCGGAGAGGTCGCGGGTGAAGGAGCCTGCCGGGCCTTCCCGTTCGGGTGTCAGGTCTGTGCGGATGGCCTTGGTCGCGGCGGCGACCAGCAGGAACGACACCGCGTCGGCGAGCAGCGGCACCCAGCGGGCCAGTTGGTAGAGGACGCCGCCCAGGGACGGTCCGACGATCTGCACGGCCTGGTCGCGTGCCTGGAGGAGGCCGATCGCCCGGGGGTACTCGCCGGGCGGTACGAGGCGCCTGATCGTTCCGGAGGCGGCCGCCCCGTAGGTGGCGCTGGCCGCCTGCTCGACCACGGCGGCGAGGAGTACGTGGACGAGGACGACCCGGCCGAGGGCCACGGCGACGAAGACCGATCCCATGGCGGCGGCCGCGGTCAGGGCCGCCGCGTACATCATCGGCTTGCGGGGCCGGCGGTCGGCGAACACGCCCGCGACCGGGGAGACCACGAGTCCGCTGATCAGGGCGGTCGAGCCGACGAGTCCGGCGAGCCCGGCGGAGTATCCGGCGCCCAGCAGGATCAGCGGAAGGAAAAGCGAGGAAGCGCAGGTGCCGAGACCGTCGACGGCCCCGGCGAGCCAGAAGAGCGAGAAGTCCCGTCTTCGGAACGGAGAGCGGGGGGATTCTTTCGATAATTCGGGGCCGGAGGGTCTTAACGCCTCTTCGGCCTCGCCCATCAGGATTCCCGCTCGGGGGATATTGCTGACGCTGACGCACCCACAATGCCCCCTGTGAAAAGCGGACTTCCGGCCGTTGAGGGTTGTGATCGTAGCGAACGGATAGACCGCTCACAATACCTGAGTTCGAATACGGTTCTTGATCAAGGCAGGGGGATTCCGGGGTTCCGCGCGACCGGCCCGCGCGCGGCCCCGGGGGCGGCGGGGTGGGGCGCACGGGCACGGTGGGGATGGTGGGGCGTGGCGCGTGGGGCCGGAGGGGGCCGTGTGAGGGGCGCGCGGGGGACCGGTGGGGTCAGATCGCCCAGGCGTACGCGGGCGGTGCCTCGTGGGTCCGGGCGCCGAGTTCACGGGCGGCGCGGCGGGCCCAGGAGGCGTCGCGGAGCAGTTCCCGGCCGAGGAAGACGGCGTCGGCGGCGCCTTCGGCGAGGATCGTCTCGGCCTGCGCGCTCTCGGTGATCAGCCCGACGGCGGCCACCGGCAGCCCGGTCTCCTCCTTGACCCGGGTCGCGAAGGGCACTTGGTAGCCCGGGGCGGTCGGGATGCGGGCGGGGCCGCCGTTGCCGCCGCTGGAGACGTCGAGGAGGTCGACGCCGTGGTCGCGGAGGAGCGCGGCGAAGCGCACGGTGTCGTCGACGGTCCAGCCGTGCTCGGCGAGCCAGTCGGTGGCCGAGATGCGGAAGAACAGGGGGAGTTCCTCGGGCCAGACGGCCCGGACGGCGTCGACGACCTCCAGGGCGAAACGGGTCCGGTTCTCGAAGGAGCCGCCGTACTCGTCGGTGCGGTGGTTGCTGTGCGGGGAGAGGAACTCGCCGATGAGATAGCCGTGCGCGCCGTGCACCTCGACGACCTCGAACCCCGCGTCGAGGGCGCGGCGGGCGGCGTCCGCGAACTGGCCGGTGACCTCCCGGATCCGCTCCGGGGTCAGCTCGGCCGGAACGGGGCGGTCCTCGGCGAAGGGAAGGGGGCTGGGGGCGACGGTCTGCCAGCCGGTGCCGTCCTGGGGGAGGGCGCCGCGACCCTCCCAGGGGCGCTGGGACGAGGCCTTGCGTCCGGCGTGTCCGATCTGGATCCCGGCGGTGGTGCCTTGCTCCTTGAGGAAGGAGGCGATCCGGCGCAGCCCCTCGGTCTGGGCGTCGTTCCAGAGGCCGAGGTCCGCCGGGCTGATCCGGCCCTCGGGGGAGACGGCGGTCGCCTCGATCAGGATGAGTCCGGTGCCGCCGGTGGCGCGGGCGGCGTAGTGGGCGAAGTGCCAGTCCGTGGCGACGCCCGTGAGCGGGCCCGTCGTCGCCGCGGAGTACTGGCACATGGGCGCCATCCAGACCCGGTTGGGCACGGTGAGGGAACGCAGGGTGTACGGCTCGAACAGGGCGGCGCTCATGACGGACTCCGTTTCGGATGCCTCGAAGGACGCTAGTACGGTACTCATCGTAGTACGGCACCTGTCAAACTACGAGAGTCCTCGTACAATGGGAGGCGTCCCGGAAGAAGTGGAGCCGCCGCCATGACGACCGCCACCAGTGCCCGCGCCCTCGACCACCCCGAGCGCGAGGAGATCCGCCTGGAAGCCGTGCTGCACGCCCTCGCGGATCCGGTGCGCCTGCTGATCGTGCGGGAGATGGCACGCGAGGACACCGAACTCAGCTGCTCGTGCTTCGACCTGCCGGTCACCAAGTCCACCTCGACCCATCACTTCCGGGTCCTGCGCGAGGGCGGCGTCATCCGGCAGACCTACCGGGGCACGGCCAAGCTCAACTCCCTGCGCCGCGCGGACCTGGACGCGCTCTTCCCCGGACTCCTCGCCGCCGTCCTGGCCGCCGCCGACTCCCGGGCGGCCGGGGAGGAAGCCGCGCGCTGACGACCTCCCGGCGGACGGGCCCTTCCCCGGGGAAGGGCCCGCCACGGCGACCTCCTCGGAGGAGAGGGGCTCAGCCGGCCGGAGGTACGGGGCCCGGCCGGCCCGCTACAGCGACCGCATCCGCTGGATCTCCGCGGTCTGCTGGGCGATCACGTCGTTCGCCATCTCCTCCACCAGGACGTTGTTGCCCTGGCTCAGGACCTCGGTCGCCATCGTCACCGCCCCCTCGTGGTGAGTGATCATCAGCTTCAGGAACAAGGCGTCGAAGGTCTTGCCCCGGGCGTCCCTCAGCCGCCCCAGCTGCTCCTCGGTCGCCATGCCCGGCATCGCGCCGTGGTCGTGGCCCGACAGGGCGCGCGGACCGCCGTTGTTTTTCAGCCAACCTTCCATCGCGCCGATCTCCGGCCCCTGCGCCGCCGCGATCCGCTCGGCCACCTTCTTCACCCGGGGGGAGTCCGCCCGCTCGGGGACCAGCGCCGTCATGGTCAGGGCCTGTCGGTGGTGGGCGATCATCATCTGCGCGTACCGGAAGTCCGCGCCGTTCGGGCTCTCGTCCGGGAGCAGCCGCGCCGCCTCCTCCGGCGACACCCGCCGGGCCGGTCCGCCGGGCTTCCCCGGCACCACCACCGTGTTCCCGCTCGGCGCCGACCGAGGCGCGTCCCCGCCGGGTGTCGACTCGCAGGCGGTCAGGGCGAGTACGGCGACGGCGGACAGGGCGGCGACGGCGACGACCGGACGCTGACGGCGGATCAACAACACGACCTCCAGGTGGACTTGCGGCGGAATGGGGCCGATCCTGGCACTTTTCTCGCGGGGGCGATCGAAAACCTTCATGACGTCTGTGTTGCCATCTGTTGAGATGTACACGGCGAAGAACATACTGCCGGGGTCCCACACCGTTCGACACCGAACGGTCACCAGGGAGGACGGAGTGACTTCATTGCGTACCCCGCGCACACCATCCACCACACGCGACCCGCGTGCACGGACGAGACGGCTGGCCGTGGCATCCGCCGCCGCCGGACTCCTCGCCACCCTGTTCACGACCGGGCCCGCCTCGGCCACCCCCGGCCCCGGGGACACCCCCGTCGAGACCCCGGTCTCCTCGCGGCAGGTCGCCGACACGCGCTCCGCCATCCGGAGCGGCGAGATACCCGGCGTGGACGAGATCGTCCACAGCGCCAACATCCAGCACCTCGCGAACGTCCCCAAGGACGCGCTGCCGAGCCTCAACACGGATCTCGCGTTCCAGGGCAGGTACGCCTTCGCGGGCAACTACGACGGCTTCCGCATCTTCGACATCGCCGACCCGAAGGCGCCGAAGACCGTCGCCCAGGTCCTGTGCCCCGGCTCCCAGAACGACATCTCCGTCTCGGGGAACCTGCTGTTCCTCTCGACGGACTCCTCCCGCAGCGACGACTCCTGCGCCAGCACCACGCAGCCCGCGTCGGTGAAGGAGTCCTGGGAGGGCATGAAGATCTTCGACATCAGCGACATCACCGACCCCAAGTACGTCGCCTCCGTCGAGACCGACTGCGGCTCCCACACCCACACCCTGGTGCCGAGGAAGAAGGACGTCTACGTCTACGTCTCCTCGTACGGTCCCGCCGCCGCGTTCCCCGACTGCCAGCCGCCGCACGACGGCATCTCCGTCATCAAGGTGCCCCGCGACGCCCCCGAGCGGGCGGCGGTCGTCGGCTTCCCCGTCCTCTTCCCGGGCGAGGGACCGGACGGCGGCGGCAACCCCGGCGCCCCGACCAACCCGGGCGTCTCCAAGACCTCCGGCTGCCACGACATCACCGTGCTGCCCGACAAGGACCTCGCCGCGGGCGCCTGCATGGGCGACGGCATCCTCTTCGACATCTCCGACCCCGTGCGCCCGCAGGTCCTCGACCGCGTCCAGGACAACGTCAACTTCGCCTTCTGGCACTCCGCGACCTTCAACCAGAAGGCGGACAAGGTCGTCTTCACCGACGAGCTGGGCGGCGGCGGCGCGGCCACCTGCAACGCGGCCGTCGGCCCGAACCGGGGCGCGGACGGCATCTACGACATCGTCGGCAAGGGCCGCAAGAGCAAGCTCGTCTTCCGCGGCTACTACAAGATCCCGCGCCACCAGGCGGACACCGAGAACTGCGTCGCCCACAACGCCTCGCTGATCCCGGTCAAGGGCAGGGACCTCATGGTCCAGGCCTGGTACCAGGGCGGCGTCTCCGTCTGGGACTTCACCGACTCCGCCAGGCCGAAGGAGATCGCCTACTTCGAGCGAGGCCCGCTCTCCGCCACCGAGATGGCGACGGGCGGCTCCTGGTCCGCGTACTACTACAACGGCCACATCTACTCGAACGACATCGCCAAGGGACTCGACGTCCTGAAGCTCTCCGACCCCCGCACCGACCCCGCCGCCCGTCTCCGGATGGACGAGCTGAACGTCCAGACCCAGCCCGACTACTCGGACTTCGACGACTGAGACGACGGCCTGAAAGGAGGTGTGCCGTCGGGCGGACCCCCGTCCGGCGGCACGCCCGCCTCCCAGTCCAGTCCGTACCGGTGGAACAGCTCCGCCCGCAGCCGCGCCAAGGGCAGGGGCGCGCCCGGCAGCAGCACCGCCACCACCGCACCCATCAACTGGGCGCGCAGCAGCGGATAGTCCGTTTCCACGTCGTCGGAGCCGTACCGCGTGACGGTGTCCCGCAGCAGGAAGGCCAGCCGCTGCTGCTCCTCGCACCGCACGAACCCCTCGGCCTGGAGGATGCCCGCCATGTGGGTCCGCATCAGCGTCGGGCGCTCCGCCGCGAGTCCCAGGATCGCGTCGATCGCGCGGGCCATCCGCTCCCGGCCGTCCTCCGTGCGCGGCGCGCGGTCGAGCCCCGCC
The DNA here is from genome assembly GCF_014596525.1 of Streptomyces sp. CBMA291. Taxonomy (GTDB): domain Bacteria; phylum Actinomycetota; class Actinomycetes; order Streptomycetales; family Streptomycetaceae; genus Streptomyces. The sequence goes on along the minus strand of NZ_MSJP01000003.1, from coordinate 77,151 downwards.
TCCAGGGTGAGGTGCATCAGCCGGTGCACGGCCGCCTGGAGCAACTGCCGCTTGCCCGGGAAGTAGTACGAGACGAGTCCCCGCGCGGTACCGGCCCGCTCCGCTATGTCACCGAGCGTCGTCGCCTCGTAACCCCGGGTGTCGACGAGGTCCACTGTGGCGCGCAGAATGCGCTCCCGCGACCTGCGTCGCAGTTCTTCATTGACCGATGGGCTACGCGGGGACATGCTGGACTCCTGCGTTGACTGGCTGCGGGCCAATATACTCGGCGCATTCCGTCGGCATGCCTCTGCGGCATACCCGCGGAACAGCCGTCTGTTCTGGGCGACACGGGGGATCGTCCAGAACAGACGGCGTCATACCGCACCTCCGCTCCGGCTCCCCGTGCCGCCGTGTCCCTTCCGCGTACGGCGCCGCTCGCTCCGGCGGTACGCCAAGACCGTCACGGCCACCAGGCACCAGCCGAACAGCCAGCCGCCCAGGACGTCCGAGGGCCAGTGCACGCCCAGATAGACCCGCGTCCAGCCGACCCCGAGCACCGAGAACACGGCGACGCCCGTCAGGGTGCCCCAGCCGCGCCACTCGTCCCGCCAGTGCGACGCGAGCACCCAGAGCAGCAGTCCACAGGTCACCGTCGCCGTCAGGACGTGCCCGGACGGGAAGGCGGCGTACCGCGCCGAGTCCACCGGGTCCACCCAGTGCGGTCGCTCCCGCCCCACCAGCGCCTTCAGCCCCTGCTGAAGCCCCACGGTCAGCAGGCTCACGCCCGCCACCCACAGGGCGGTGCGCCACTCCCGCCGCCACCACAGCAGCAGCGCCGTCGCGGCGGCCAGGGCGCGCATGGTCCACGGGTCCCACACCCAGTCGCTGAGCACCCGGTTGAGATGGGTGAACCCAGGGTGGGCGACGGCGTGCCGGTGGAGGGCGACGGAGACCGAGCGGTCGAAGGAGAGCAGCGGCGCCCAGCCCACGGCGACGAGCACGAGCAGCAGAACGGCCAGGACCCCGGTGACCACGGCGGAGGTACGCATCCCCCGATCCTGCCGGACCCCCGGCTCCGGGCGTACCCCGACACCGGGCACGCCCTCCCCGGCCGTCATCCCAGTGCGCGGAGCGCCGGTACGAAAGCCACGAGCACCGGGACCACCGGCACCAGGGCGGCGGCGGCCGTCAGGCGCAGGCGGTGGCTCGCGGGGAGCCGGGGCGTGGCCGAGAGCAGTCGGTTCACCCGCTGCGGAAGGTCCGCGTCGGGGGCGGAGCCGGGTCCGAACACGCCCCGGTCCTCGTTCAGTTCGACGAGGGCGAGGGCGATCGTCAGGCGTCCGAAGCGGCGCGAGGCCACATCGTCGGCGGCCAGCTCCACCAGACGGTGCATCTCCTCGCGGAAGGCCGCGAAGACCGGGACGCCGGGGAATCCCGAGGCCAGCGCCGCCGAGCAGTGCAGGAGCCAGTCGTGCCGGGCGCGCGCGTGCCCCTGCTCATGGGCGAGGAGGGCGTCGAGCTGGCGTCCCTTCAGCCGCCGCAGCGCCGCCGTGGTGACGACCAGTCGGGGTGCCGCCCCGGCCAGCCACCAGGCGCCCGCCCGCTCGCCCTCCAGGACGACGAGCCGCTCGTCGCCCGGCTGTTCGCCCGGCAGCAGGGGCGCGCGCACGAGCAGCTCGCCGCGCCGCCGGCGGCGCCCGGCGCGGGCCAGGCCGATCTCCCGGCCGAGCATCGCCCCGGACCACAGCCCACCGGCCGCCAGGGCCACCGCGAGCACGGCGGACCAGGGGCCGCTCGTGCCGAGTTCGTAGGCCTCGACCACCGCGCGCGGTGCGGGCGCGAAGAGCTGCCCCCGGACGGCCTGCCAGGCGGCGGAGGCGCTGAACGTCATGGAGAGCGCGAAGCTCAGCAGCACGGCGGCGACCACGCACTGCCAGGCCCAGAGGGCCACCACGGGTTCTCGCTCCGCCCAGTGCGCTCGCGCGAGGAGCCGGGGAGCCGTGAGGGCGGTCAGAAGGCCGAACAGGAACAGCGCGAGGGAGACCCACATGGGCGTCACCCTATGAGCGGGATACGGGCCCGGGGTACGGCCTCGCACGCCAAGTGACGCACACCACGGTTTCGTTGCCGCCCGGGGAAGGCCCCGGCACCGGGAGGGCGGCCCGGCGCGGGGAGGGCGGCCCGGCGCGGGGAGGGCGGCCCGGCGTGGGGAGGGCGGCGTCGCACGCGGGCCCCTCCCGCCGGGCCGCAGACTCAGAAGCAGGCCCAGCCCCAGCCCCGGGCTTCCAGTCCCAGCCTCAGCCTCAGCCTCGGGCTCCCAGTCCCAGCCCCAGCCCCGGGCTCCCAGCCCCAGCCCCGGGCTCCCCGCGGTGAAGGCGGGTCAGAGCGTCACCAGCATCGCGACCATCGCGAGCGCCATCGAGAGGCGGCAGACCCGTGCCAGTTCCGGCCGGGCGCTCCCGGCGGGCCCTCCTCCGCCGGTGCCCGCAGGGACCGCTCCCGGGACCGGCCCCGGCGCGGGTCCCGGCGCCGGGACGAGCCGCGCGCCCGTGTGGAGCACGTACACCCCGTAATAGAGGAGGAGGCTGCCGGTGAGTACGGGGACGCCCGCCGTCGTGCCCCCGTGGTGCGCCGTGTGTGCTCCGGGGCCGGCCGCCGCCATCGCCACCGCCATGTAGACCATGGCGAGCGAGCCCACCAGGTGGTGCAGATGGTGGCCGCCGCGGCGGATCGCGAAGAGGCCGTGCAGGGCGGCCGTGCCGAACACCGCCGCGTACACCGTCCAGCTCCACTCGGGCGGGGTGAGCGCGGCGGCGGGCAGCGCCATGGCGGCCATGCCGAAGCCCATCACCGCCTCGCCGCCCGCCGCCCGGCGCTCGATCCCGGTGCCCTCGCGCATGCGGAGCAGGCAGTACGCCCCCGTGGCCGCGCACAGCGCGACCATCAGCCATCCGGACAGGGCCGCTCCGTGCACGGCACACCTCCCCCTCGACGCGGTCCGCTCCCCGGAGGCATGCCCGCCGCCCGCCCGGCACACGCGGGCGCACGGTCGCGCACGGGCGTACGGCAGGGGCGGTGAGGGGGGCGCGTTAGGCTCGGGCCGGGTCGCGCACCGCGATCGTCAGCGCCCGAGGGGAGCCCTGCTCGCATGGAAACCGCCACGCCTCACGAGACCGGCCGGATCACCTACCGGGAGGCGGTCCTCGACGACGTCCCGGCACTCGTCCCGCTCGTCGAGTCGGCCTACCGGGGCGACGACAGCCGGGGCGGCTGGACCACGGAGGCGGACCTCCTCCAGGGGCAGCGCACCGACGCCGAGGGGGTGGCGGCGGTGATCACCACGCCCGGCAGCTGTCTTCTGGTGGTGGAGCGCGATGGCGTCCTGGTGGCCTGCTGCCAGCTGGAGGACCGGGGCGAGGCGGCCTACTTCGGCATGTTCGCCGTCCGTCCCGAGCTCCAGGGCGCGGGACTGGGCAAGCTGATCATCGCGGAGGCCGAGCGCCGGGTCCGCGAGCTGTGGGGCGCGCGGGAGATGCACATGACGGTGATCTCCGTACGCGAGGAGCTGGTGGCCTGGTACGAGCGGCGCGGCTACCGGCGCACCGGGCGGATGTCGCCGTTCCCTTACGGGGACGAGCGCTTCGGGGTGCCTCAGCGTGACGACCTGGAGTTCGAGCTCCTGGTGAAGCCGCTGGCGTGAGCCCTCCGGCGGAAGAAGGGATTCCCCCCTGAGTAACAGGAAAAACTTCTGTTGACAGGGGGGTGTTACCGGAAATTTTCCCATGCTCCTCTTGTGGCGAAGAACCGTCGGTGGTTACGGTGTCTTTACGCGAGGTTCTCCTGTGGAGGAAGTGGCATGACGGAAATTCTTGAGCAGGACATGACCGGTGGGGGGATATCCACCGAAGCCCGAGTGATCGATCACCCCGCCTGGCCCGAGCTCAAGAACGCCGTGGAAGAGATCCGCACCTGGCAGAGCACGGACGGCTCCATCGACTTCGGGCGCGAGGGCGCGCCCGCCCGCTCCCTCGCGGAGCTGACCCTCGACCGCGTCACCTCCGCCATCGAGCAGCTCTCCCCGCTCGTCCCGCACGACGGCGCCTATCACCGCGCCCTCGTCTCCGACCTGCGCAAGTGGGGCGAGAGCGGCTTCACCGTCCCGGACTTCCTGGACTCGCTGCTCACCTTCCACCCGGCCGCCGACCGCGTCGACGGACTTCAGCACCTCGTGCTCTTCCCGATGTACACGCAGAACGGGAACCCGGACCGCAACCTCGAAGCCGTCGTGCTCCGCATGGTCTGGCCCGAGTGGCTCTCGGAGCTGGAACGCACCCGCTACGACAACCCGCTCTTCTGCGGCATCACCTTCGAGGACTTCACCAGCGGGTACGACACCAACTCCGCCGTCCTCTTCCCGGAGACCATCGCCGTCCGCGAGGCCCCCGAGCGCTTCACCTGGGGCGGCATCTTCTGCGACCGCGAGGCGGCCCGCTTCCGCAAGGTGACCGAGGCGGCCGTCGACACCCTCGGCATCGAGCTGCCGGACGACATCGCCGCGATGATCGGCGACCAGACCCGCTGCGAGCAGGCCTTCGTGCTCTGGGACATGGTCCACGACCGCACCCACAGCCACGGGGACCTGCCCTTCGACCCCTTCATGATCAAGCAGCGCCAGCCCTTCTGGATGTACGGCCTCGAAGAGCTGCGCTGCGACCTCACCGCCTTCAAGGAGGCTGTGAAGCTGGAGGCCGAAGGCAACACGCACGGCCGTGACGTGCAGTACGCGGTCCTCTTCGACCGCATGTTCCGCTTCCCGCTCTCCGGCGACCGCAACCGCAACTACGACGGTCTCGGCGGCCAGCTCCTCTTCGCGTACCTGCACAAGAACGACGTGGTGCGCTGGACGGACAACACCCTCAAGATCGACTGGCAGCGGGCCCCCGAGGTCACCAACCGCCTCTGCGCCGAGATCGAGACGCTCTACCGCGACGGCATCGACCGCCCGAAGCTCGTCCACTGGTTCAAGGCGTACGAGCTGGTCTCCGCCTATCTCGCCCCCCACCCGGGCTCCACCTGGGCCAAGGGTCCCGAGGCCCTGGACCTCTCCCTCCCGCCGCGCAAGCTCGTCGACGACGTGCTTCCCGACGAGTTTCCGCTCAGCATGTTCTTCGAGGCCCTCGCCAAGAAGCTGAAGGGCGTGATCGCCGAGACGAAGGGGATCACCGCCACCGGCGCCCCGCGGGCAGAGCGGGCCGCCGCGTGAGCGCGGGCACCGAGAACACGGAGGAGGCGTCGCCCATGAACGCCAACGGAAACGGCGGGCCGCTCGACGGCGCCGTCATCGCGGTCGCCGGAGCGGCGGGACCCGCGGGCCGCGCGGCCCTGCTGCGCCTCGCCGAGGCGGGCGCCACCGTGGTCGCGTCCGACGCCGACCCGGCCCGCCTCGCGGAGGCCGTCGACGCCGCCAGCTACGCCCACGGCGGCGCCAAGGTCGTCGGCGACACCGTCGACCTGCTCGACCTGGCCGCCACCCGCGACTGGGCCGACAAGACGGAGAAGGAATTCGGCCGCGTCGACGGCCTGGTCCACCTCGTCGGAGGCTGGCGCGGCAGCCCCTCCTTCACCGAGACGGACCTCAAGGACTGGGACTTCCTGGAGAAGCTCCTCGTCCGCACCGTCCAGCACACCTCCCTCGCCTTCCACGACGCCCTGCTGCGCGGCGGCGGCCGGGGTCGCTACGCCCTGATCAGCCAGGTCGGCGCGCACAAGCCGGTCGCGCGGAACGCCGCGTACAACGCGGGCAAGGCGGCGGCCGAGGCCTGGACCCTCGCCATGGCCGACTCCTTCCGCAAGCTCGGGGGAGACGAAGGCCCCCAGGCGGCGGCTGCCATCCTGGTGATCAAGGCACTGGTGCACGACGCCATGCGCGCCGAACGCCCCGATGCGAAATTCGCGGGCTTCACCGACGTCGACGACCTGGCCCGCGAGATCGTCGGCCTGTGGAGCAAGCCCGCCCAGGAACTGAATGGACAGCGTCTGTGGCTGACCCCCAAGCCGTGACCGCGCACCCCGGACTCCGGACCGACGCCCGTCGTCGCCACGACCCCTCGGTCCGGGGCTTCGCCAGCGACAACTACGCCGGCGCCCACCCGGAGATCCTCGCGGCCCTCGCCCTCGCCAACGACGGCCACCAGGTCGCCTACGGCGAGGACCAGTACACCGAACACCTCCAGCAGATCATGCGCGGCCACTTCGGCCCCGCCGCCGAGGCCTTCCCGGTCTTCAACGGCACGGGGGCCAACGTGACCGCCCTCCAGGCGCTCACCGACCGCTGGGGCGCGGTGATCTGCGCCGAGTCCGCCCACATCAACGTGGACGAGGGCGGCGCTCCGGAGCGGATGGGCGGCCTCAAGCTGCTCACCGTGCCCACTCCGGACGGCAAGCTCACCCCTGAGCTGATCGACCGGCAGGCCTGGGGCTGGGAGGACGAGCACCGGGCGATGCCGCAGGTCGTCTCGATCACCCAGAACACCGAGCTGGGCACCGTCTACACGGTGGACGAGATCCGCGCGATCGTCGAGCACGCCCACGCCAAGGGCATGAAGGTGCACCTCGACGGGGCCCGGATAGCCAACGCCGCCGCCTCGCTCGGCGTGCCGATGGGCGCGTTCACCAGCGAGGTGGGCGTCGACGTGCTGTCCTACGGCGGCACGAAGAACGGCATGATGTTCGGCGAGGCGGTCGTGGTCCTCGACCCCGGCACGGTCAGCCACATGAAGCACCTGCGCAAGCTGTCCATGCAGCTCGCGTCGAAGATGCGCTTCGTGTCGGTGCAGCTGGAAGCCCTCCTCGCGAAGGACCTGTGGCTGCGCAACGCGGGTCACGCCAACGCGATGGCCCGTCGGCTCGCCGCCGGGGTGCGCGAGGTCGACGGGGTGGAGATCCTCTACCCGGTGCAGGCCAACGCGGTCTTCGCCCGCCTGCCGCACGAGGTGTCCCGACGCCTCCAGAAGCGCTTCCGCTTCTACTTCTGGGACGAGGCGGCCGGTGATGTGCGCTGGATGTGCGCCTACGACACCACGGAGGACGACGTGGACGCCTTCCTCCAGGCCCTGAAGGAAGAGATCGCCCACTGACCCGGGCTGCATGAATATACGGCCGGATGGAAAGTCATTGACTTCCGTCCGGCCGTTTCCGTACGCTCCCCCCACATGGAACTCATCCAGCAGAACCCGGACATCGCCGCCTATCTGGCCCCCGGTGAAGCCGTCGACCACGAGCATCCGACGGTCGGACGCGTCGTCGAACACCTCTCCCGGGAACACCCGGACGCATACGCATACGCCGAAGCGGCCTTCGCGCACGTCCGCGACACCATCCCGCACTCCGCCGACTCCGGCGACCTCCGCGTCACCTGGCGCGCCTCCGACGTCCTGGAGGAGCGCACCGGCATCTGCTACGCCAAGGCGGTGGCGTACGCCGCGCTCCTGCGTGCCCGGGGGATCCCGGCGGCCCTCTGCTACCAGCGGCTCGCCGACGACGACGGATCGCGTCCGGTGCTCCACGGTCTCGTCGCCGTCCTGCTCCCGGGGGAGCGGACCTGGGCCCGGCAGGACCCGCGCGGCAACAAGCCCGGCGTCGACGCCCGGTTCTCGATCGGGGAGGAGCGGCTGGCCTGGACCGTACGCCCGGAGTTCAATGAAGTGGACTATCCGGTGCTCTATGCTGAACCACATCCGGTCGTCCTCGACGCACTGCGCGCCGCCCCCGACCGGCCCACCCTCTGGCGGACGCTCCCCACCGAGCTCTGACCCCGGACACCGGCGAACGGCGGATCATGACCCTCACGCTCACAGTCTCCGAAGAAGTGCGCACCCTCGCCCCCGGCTTCAGCTTCCTGCTGGTCGAAGCCCGCGGACTGGTCAACGGGCCCAGCGACGAGGCCAGTTCGGCGCTTCTCGACGAGGCCGCGCGGCGGCTCGCCGAACGGCTCGACGGCCGCACCCCCGACCAGGACCCGCACATCGCCGCCTGGCGCGCCGCGTACACCGCGTTCGGCGCCAAGCCCTCCCGTACGCGCAACTCGGCGGAGGCGCTCGCCCGGCGCGCCCTCGCGGACGGCGGACTGCCCCGGATCAACCGGCTGGTCGACGCCTACAACGCGGTCAGCGTCGCCCGTCTGATCCCGGTCGGCGGCGAGGACCTGAGCCGCGTCCAGGGCGCCATGAGCCTGGTCAGGGCCGGTGGGGACGAGCCCTTCGTCACCATGGCGGGCGGCGCGGAGACCGTCGAGCACCCCGAGCCCGGCGAGATCGTCTGGCGCGACGAGGAGGGCGTCACCTGCCGCCGCTGGAACTGGCGCCAGGGCCCCCGTACCCGGATCGACGACGACACCACCGACGCCTTCTTCCTCCTGGAGTCGCTCGCCCCCATGACCGGGGACGAACTCCGAGCGGCGGGCGCCGAGCTGGCACGGTCGCTCGAAAAGCTCAGCCCCGGCGCCCGGATCACCGTCCGCGACCCGGAGTGAGCCACCCCGCCAGGGTCAGCCGGCTTCCTTGACCTGGGCGGGCGTCGGAGCCGTACCCCCGAGGTGCGCGGGCACCCACCAGGTGTCGCCCGCGTCCTTGGGGCGGACCGGATAGGCGCGCTGGGCCGCCTCCAGAAGCTCCTGGACGCGTCCGCGCAGCCGACGGGTGATCGCGCCCGCGTACTGGTCGGCGGGCGCCTCCACGGGCTCGCCGACCCGGATCGTCACCGGGATGTGGCTGCGCTTGAAGTTCCTCGGCCGGCCCTTCGTCCAGATCCGCTGGGTGCCCCACAGCGCCATCGGGACCAGCGGGACGCCCGCCTCCTGCGCGAGGCGCGCCGCGCCCGTCTTGAAGCCCTTCAGCGTGAACGAGGGGGAGATCGTCGCCTCGGGGAAGACGCCGATGATCTCCCCGGCGCGCAGCGACTCCAGGGCGTGCCGGTAGGCGTGCTCGCCCTGGGTGCGGTCCACCGGGATGTGCTTCATGCCGCGCATGAGCGGTCCCGAGACCTTGTGCCGGAAGACCGAGTCCTTCGCCATGAAGCGCACCAGACGCTTCTGCGGGCGGGCCGCGAGCCCGGTGAAGATGAAGTCGAGGTAGCTGATGTGGTTGCTGACCAGCACCGCCCCTCCGGTCCGCGGGATGTGCTCGGAACCCTGGGTGTCGATCTTCAGATCGAGTGCCTTGAACAGGGTGAGCGCGGCACCGATGACCGGCCGGTAGACGAGTTCTGCCATCGGAGAGGAACCTCTTCTTCGTCTGCCTGGGGAGGGTCTCCCGGCGAAGTTACGCGGCCGTAGGTTTTCGGCTTTGGGCAGATCGTGCCCCATGTGGGCCGTCGTGACCAGTCCAGACGGCTTCATACGGGGAGATTCTCGTCACTCGCGGTTGCGGGGGCGGGAATCGAATGCTCTCGTGTGACGCTGCACCACGGGGAACGGAAACGAAGCGGAGGAGGGGGAAGGATGACCACCGGGATCCTTGATCCGGAGGTGCTCGGCGCGCCGCTGGGGGAGCGGGCCACCCTCGTCCAGTTCTCCAGCGCTTTCTGTCAGCCCTGCCGCGCCACCCGCCGCACCCTGGCCGAGGTCGCCGCCATGGTCCCGGGCGTCGGGCACGTGGAGATCGACGCGGAGGAGCGGCTCGCGCTCGTCCGCGAACTCGGGGTCACCCGCACTCCCACCGTCCTCGTCCTCGACGCGGCGGGTCGCATCATGCGGCGCGCCGCCGGGCAGCCCCGCACGGCGGATGTCATCGCGGCCCTGGGCCGGGTGCTCTGACGCCGTGACACTCCTCCCACATCGCGGTACGCGCTTGACTGCACGCGGCAACGATCGTCACCCTGACGGTGTGCCCCCAGAACTCCTTCTCTACGGCCGGCCCCATGTGGACCTGGCCCGCAACGCGAGCGCGCGCTGTCCGGGTGTCTGACGACCCCAGGACCACTTCCATGCAGCCCTCGCAGAAGGACAACTCCATGACGGTTTCGCCCGAGCTTCGTACCGTTCCCCCTCTCGGCGTCCCCCGGCAGGCCTCTCCCGACCTGCTCCGCTCCGTCTTCCGCCGGCACGCGGCCGGTGTCGCGGTCGTCACCGCGCACGGCGAGCACCCCGTCGGTTTCACCGCCACCTCGCTCAACTCCGTCGCCGCCGAGCCCCCCTTGATCTCCTTCGGGGTGGGTGTCTCCTCCTCCAGCTGGCCCGTGCTCGCCGAGGCCGAGCACATCGGCGTGCACATACTCGGCGAGCACCAGCAGGAGCTGGCCGCCCTCTTCGCGCGCAGCGGAGCCGACCGCTTCGGCGAGGGGACCCGCTGGAGCACCGGCCCCGAGGGCGTCCCCGTGCTCGACGGCGTCCTCGCCTGGCTGGTCTGCCGTGTGGTGGCCCGGGTGCCCGCGGGGGACCACCGGATCGTGATCGCGCAGGCGATCGCGGGCGACCCCGACGGGGCGGGCCGGCCGCTGCTCTACCACCACGGCCGCTTCAACGCCCTGCGCGACTGAGAGTTCCCGCGCGGACGGCTTTCCGCGCGTTGGGCAGATCACATTCCTGAGCGCTTGCTTACCGGTCGCCAACTGGGTCTACTGGCGAGTAATATTTCGGTCGGGGCGTCCGCCGCCCCGACCGGAAACCCGCCCTTCAGGCGCCTATGCTGCCAAGCGACAAGGCAGCCAAGTTATGACGATGCAGTAGGAGAGCCGGCGTGAGCTTGAGGATCGTTGTCTGTGTGAAGTACGTGCCCGACGCCACCGGCGACCGGCACTTCGCCGATGACCTGACCGTCGACCGCGACGACGTCGACGGCCTGCTGTCGGAGCTTGACGAGTACGCGGTCGAGCAGGCGCTCCAGATCGCCGAAGAGGCCGACGACGCCGAGGTCACCGTGGTCACCGTCGGCCCCGAGGACGCCAAGGACGCCCTGCGCAAGGCGCTCTCCATGGGCGCCGACAAGGCCGTCCACGTCGAGGACGACGACCTGCACGGCAGCGACGTCATGGCCACCTCCCTGGTGCTCGCCAAGGCGATCGAGAAGACCGGCTACGACGTCGTCATCGCGGGCATGGCCTCCACCGACGGCGTCATGGGCGTCCTCCCGGCCATCCTCGCCGAGCGTCTGGGCGTCCCGCAGGTCACCCTGCTCTCCGAGGTCGGCATCGAGGACGGCAAGGTCACCGGCCGCCGCGACGGCGACACCGCCTCCGAGCAGCTGGAGGCCTCCCTCCCGGCCGTCGTCTCCGTGACCGACCAGTCCGGCGAGGCGCGCTACCCCTCCTTCAAGGGCATCATGGCGGCCAAGAAGAAGCCGGTCGAGTCCCTCGACCTCTCCGACCTCGGCCTCGAAGCCGGGGAAGTGGGTCTCGAAGGCTCCTGGACCGCGGTCGACTCCGCCACCGAGCGTCCGGCGCGCACCGCCGGAACGATCGTCAAGGACGAGGGCGAGGGCGGCAGGCAGCTCGCCGGCTTCCTCGCGGAGCAGAAGTTCATCTAGGACTCAGCCCCGCGGGCCGGACGCACCCTCCCGGCCCGTGCGAGCCCTTCCGACCGCCCCTTTTTCGTTCGCAGGAGATGAAAGTCCCATGGCTGAGATCCTCGTCTACGTCGACCACGTCGACGGAGCCGTCCGCAAGCCCACCCTGGAGCTGCTGACCCTCGCCCGCCGCATCGGCGAGCCGGTCGCCGTCGCCCTCGGCAACGGCGCCGCCGACACCGCCGCCGCGCTCGCCGAGCACGGCGCGGTGAAGGTCCTCACCGCCGACGCGCCGGAGTTCGCCGAGTACCTCGTCGTCCCGAAGGTCGACGCCCTCCAGGCCGCCTACGAGGCCGTGTCCCCGGCCGCCGTGCTCGTCCCGTCCTCCGCCGAGGGCAAGGAGATCGCGGCCCGCCTCGCCGTCCGCATCGGCTCCGGCCTCATCACCGACGCCGTGGACCTGGAAGCCGGAGACGAGGGCCCGGTCGCGACGCAGGCCGCGTTCGCCGCCTCCTTCACCACCAAGTCCCGTGTCTCCAAGGGCACCCCGGTCATCACGGTCAAGCCGAACTCGGCCCCCGTCGAGGCCGCCCCGGCCGCCGGCGCCGTCGAGGCCCTCGCGGTCTCCTTCGGCGCGCTGGCCACCGGCACCAAGGTGACCGCCCGCACCCCGCGCGAGTCCACCGGCCGCCCGGAGCTGACCGAGGCCGCGATCGTGGTCTCCGGCGGCCGAGGCGTCAACGGCGCCGAGAACTTCGCGATCATCGAGGCGCTCGCCGACTCGCTCGGTGCCGCCGTCGGCGCCTCCCGCGCCGCCGTCGACGCCGGCTGGTACCCGCACTCCAGCCAGGTCGGCCAGACCGGCAAGTCGGTCTCGCCGCAGCTGTACATCGCCTCCGGCATCTCCGGCGCGATCCAGCACCGCGCGGGCATGCAGACCTCGAAGACGATCGTCGCGATCAACAAGGACGCCGAGGCGCCGATCTTCGAGCTGGTCGACTACGGCGTCGTCGGCGACCTGTTCGACGTCGTCCCGCAGCTCACCGAGGAGATCGAGTCCCGCAAGGGCTGAGCCTCCCTCGTCGTACCGGTCCGGGGGCCGCGTGGTGATCGTCACCGCGCGGCCCCCGGCCGTTTCCGGCCACACGGCCGGGCCGTTCCCGGAGGTACGACCGAGGGGCCCGACTCCTTCCGGACACCCATTGACGTGCGCAACACCGCCCACTAACTTCGCCATACGGATTGTCGATTCCGTTCAGCGGAAAACAGGAGGGTGTGGGATGGGTCAGCAGGAGAAGGTGCCGACAAGCCTCGCGGGCGCGGTCAGCGAGGACATCAGCGCCTCCCTCGCCGCCGTGGACGCCGAACTGGAGCGCCGCTACCCCGGGGACCCCGGCACCCGCCAGCCCGTCCACACCGTGTACGTACCGGGCGACGCCTTCGAGGCCGGAACCATCCGCTCCTGGGGTGACCGGGCACTCGCCGCCCTCGACGAGCACGCCCCCGACGCCGCCTCCTTCGCCGCCGCCCTCGGCCTCCCCGACGCCCTCGCCCAGGACGTCTACGACCGAGTCGTCGCCAAGCTGCGCCGCGAGCCCGTCGAAGACCTGCGCATCGACTTCGAGGACGGCTACACCGGCACGGACGAGGACCGGGACGCCGCCCGCGCCGCCCGCCTCGTCACCGAGGCCCGGCGCGACGGCACCGCGGCCCCGTACACGGGCATCCGCATGAAGTGCATGGAGTCCGCCGTACGCGACCGGGGCATCCGCACCACCGACGTCTTCCTCACCGGCCTCATGGAGAACGGCGGCCTCCCCGAAGGCCTCGTCCTCACCCTCCCCAAGGTGACCTACCCCGAACAGGTCACCGCCTTCGTGCGCCTCCTCGAAGCCTTCGAGAAGGCGCACGGCCTCGACGCGGGCCGCCTCGGCTTCGAGATCCAGATCGAGACCAGCCAGTCCATCCTCGCCGCCGACGGCACCGCCGCCGTCGCCCGGATGATCGGCGCCGCCGAGGGCCGCGCCACCGGACTGCACTACGGCACCTTCGACTACAGCGCCTGCCTCGGCGTCTCCGCCGCCTACCAGGCGAGCGACCACCCGGCCGCCGACCACGCCAAGGCGATCATGCAGGTCGCCGCCGCGGGCACCGGAGTCCGCGTCTCCGACGGCTCCACCAACGTCCTGCCCGTCGGCACCACCGCCCACGTCCACGAGGCCTGGCGCCTCCACTACGGCCTCACCCGACGCGCCCTCGCCCGCGCCTACTACCAGGGCTGGGACATGCACCCCGGCCACATCCCCACCCGCTACGCAGCCGTCTTCGCCTTCTACCGCGAGGGCTTCGAGACCGCAGCCAAGCGCCTGGCCGCCTACGCCAACCACGCGGGCGGCGACGTCATGGACGAGCCCGCCACCGCCAAGGCCCTCGGCTCCTACCTCCTCCGGGGCATCGACTGCGGCGCCCTCGACACCGCCGAGGTCGACGCCCTCACCGGACTCGACCGCGCCGCACTCCACCGCTTCGCCGCCCCGCGCCGGGGCGACCTCACCGCCTCGGCGGAGTAGCCGGAGCCGCCGCCCCGCCCCGGGTTCGCCGGGGGCGGGGCCCGTCAGGCGCCCGGCGGCGGCAGCTCCCCCGAGCCCCGGACGAGGAGCGTCGTGCCGAGCACCACCCGCTCCGGCGCCCCGCCGCCCCCTTCGAGCCGCCGGAACAGACGCTCCGCCGCCGTCCTGCCGAGGGCGGCGGCGTCCTGGGCGATCACGGTGATGCCGAGCAGATCGGCCAGCTCGATGTCGTCGAAACCGACCAGCGCCACCGGCCGGGGATGCCCGGCGAGGACCCGGACCACCGTGACCGTCACCCGGTTGTTCCCCGCGAAGAACGCCGTCACGGGCTCCGGTCCCGTCAGCATCCCCCGTACCGCCGCACGCACCCGCCCGGGGTCGGTGGGCCCGAGCGCCACCCACGCGTCCCTGACCGGCAGCCCCGCGTCCTCCATCGCCGCGCGGTAGCCGCGCAGCCGCTCGGCCGAGGTGTGGATACGGGGCCGGTCGCCGATGAAACCGATCCGGCGATGCCCGTGGGCGATCAGATGCGCCACCCCCTCAAGGGACCCGCCGAAACTGTCCGAGAGCACGGCGTCCGCCTCGATGAGCCCCGCGGGCCGGTCCACGAAGACGGTGGCGACACCCGCCCTGATCTCCGGCTCCAGATAACGGTGGTCGTCGCCGGAGGGGATCACGATCAGACCGTCGACCCGGCGCGCGCACAGGGCGAGCGCCAACTCCTGCTCCCGGTCCGGGTCCTCGGCGCTCGACCCGTTGACGAGCAGCGCCCCGTGCGCCCGCGCGACCTCCTCCACCGCCCGGCTGAGCGGACCGTAGAACGGGTCGGCGAGGTCCTCCAGGACGAGACCGACGGTCGCGGTGCGGCCCTTGCGCAGCACCCTCGCGCTGTCGTTGCGGCGGAACCCGAGCACCTCGATGGCCGCCTGGACCCGCCGCTCGGTCTCCGCCGTCACCCCCGGCTCGCCGTTCACCACCCGGGACACCGTTTTCAGGCCGACGCCTGCGCGCGCGGCGACGTCCTTCATCGTGGGCCGGTTTCCGTAGCGGTGGTCGGGGCGGCGAGCGGTGTCGGCCACGGTGCGCGGTTCCTCCGTCAAGGGTCGGAGATCGGGCGGCGGCCTTCTGCCGAGCGATGCCCGACCGTCTCTCTCGGGCCGAAGCATAGAGGCTGGACAACGTTGTCAAGCCGAGCGGAGACTGTACGGTACCGTCCTGCTTCCGCCCGCCCCGACTGGAGATCCCGCGCCCATGCAGACCGAATCCGACCCGGGCTCCGCCGAAGGCCTCGTCATCGCCCTCGACATCGGCGGCACCAAGATCGCCGGAGCCCTGGTCGACGCCGGGGGAGACATCCGGGTCCGCGCCCTGCGGCCCACGCCCGCGCGGGAGGACGGCGAGACGGTGATGCGCGCGGTCGAAGCGGTGCTCACGCGGCTGTCCGCTTCCCCGCTCTGGGACGCGGCCGGGGCCGTCGGCATCGGCAGCGCGGGGCCCGTGGACGCCGAGCGGGGGACCGTCAGCCCGGTCAACGTGCCGGGCTGGCGAGCGTATCCGCTGGTGGAACGGGTGCGCCGGGCGACGGGCGGACGGCCCGTCACCCTGGTCGGCGACGGCGTCGCCATGGCGGCGGCCGAACACTGGCTCGGTGCGGCCCGGGGCCATGACAACGCGAAGCCTGGGACCGGTGGTCTGCACGGTCTGCTGCGTCGGTGCGGCGGGCTCGTCCTCGGCGACCTCGCCTCCGAAGTTGCGCAGCAGCGCCTCCAGCCCTCCGTCGAAGCCCTGGCCGACGGCGGCGAAGCGCCACACGTCCTTGAGGTAGAAGTCGCCGAGCATCACCGCGCGCTCGGTGGAGAACTCCGAGCCGGTGAAGGCGTACCGCGCGACCTCCTCGCCGCCCGCGACGATCCGCAGATAGCCGGGGCCGATCCGGGACATCTGGCCGTCGCCGTCGATGGTCGCGGTGAAGGACAGCCGGTGCACATGGGCGGGTATGCGGTCGAGCGTGACGCGGAAGGACTCGGTGTCACCGGCCTGGGGGCCCAGCAGCTGGACGGATTCCTCGGGTGTCTTCGGCTGGTTGAAGAAGACGAAGTAGCGGTCGTCGGAGAGCCGCTCCTCGGCGTCGAGTCCGAAGCAGCTGATGTCGAAGGTCAGTCCGGGCGCGTCGATCCGGACACCGACGTACAGATCCGTGCCCGCGGTCAGATCGCTGATCCTGGCCTTGTGGCCGCGTTGGAATTCCCTGGCCATGCGTAACGACCGTCCCCCATCCCGATTGCGAATGTTCGCGCCAGGCTAACCGCTGGGTGCGACAACGAGACAGGGCGGGACCTCTTCGGTACGGAATCGGGAAATACACCCCGAACGGCCGGGGAAGGTCACTCCTCGCGCGCGGTGGGCGGGTCCGGCAGGCGTCCCGCGGCGGTCACGCCCTCCAGGAAACCGCGCGCCCGCTCGGTGCGCGGATAGGCCTCAAGGAGCCGCCAGAACTCGGGGCCGTGCCCCGGCACGAGCAGATGGGCCAGCTCGTGGAGGAGGACGTAGTCGACGACGTAGTCGGGCATGCCCTGGAGCCGGTGGGAGAGGCGGATGCTGCCCTCGGCGGGGGTGCAGGAGCCCCACCGGGTGTTCTGGTTGGTGACCCAGCGCACCGAACCGGGGCGGGCCCGGCCGCCGAGGTACTGCTCGGAGAGCCCGGCGGCGCGCTCGGCCAGCTCGCGGTCCCCGAGAACGCCCCGGCTCTCCCGGGCGGCGAGCCGGTCCAGCATGACGCCGATCCAGCGGCGTTCCTCCGCCTCGGACATCCGCGCCGGGATGAGGACCACGGTCCGGTCGCCCTCGCGGTAGGCGGAGACGGTCCTCCTGCGCCGCGCGCTCCTGCGCACCTCGACCGGGCCTGCGGCCGGGGCGGGGAGCGGGGCGGAGACGGGCTCGGGAGAGGCGGCGGGGGTGGGGCCGCCGGGGGCCGCGCCTCGGCGCGGCTCGTCGGTCAGGCTGCGGCGTGATTCGGCGGACACGGCCTCGACGTTACCCGCTGCCGGAAGCCGACCGGAGCTGCACCGAGGGAGAGTGTCTCCGAGTCCCGTTCCCAGGCGGCCCGGAACACGCGCCCCTGCCTCCCCTCCCCCACTCTCTCCCTCCCCCACAGCACTCATATGACTAACTCCGGTGCCTGTGGACAACTTTCGGCGGGGTTCGCGGCGGGGAGGCATTCTCGATCCCGGGCGGCGAAAGAAGCGCCGTCGATCTTGAAATGTGCGGTACGGGACGAGGGCGGGGGCGGGACATGCATCCGATGGTGAAACCGGCGTTGCGACGGGCCTGGCGGGGGCTGCGCTGTGTCCAGTTCGGGGTCACTCCGGCGCACGCGGTGGTGCTCGATCCGGTCGCGCCGGAGACGGCGGCGGTCCTCGGGCTCCTCGACGGCACGCGGGGCGTCGAGCTGCTGCGGGCCGAGGCGCGGGCGCGCGGTCTGCCGGACGGGCATCTCGACGGGCTCCTCGGACGGCTGCGGTCGGCCGGGCTGCTCGCCGACGCGGCGCACGGCAGGCCCGGGAGGACCGGCCCTGCGGCGGGCCCGGGAAACGCGGCCCTCGATCCGCTTCGCGCCGATCTGGCCTCGCTGTCCGTGGTGCATCCGGAGCCGGGGCGGGCGGTGCGCACCCTGGCGGCCCGGCGGGCGCTGCGCGTCCAGGTCCGGGGCGCCGGGAGGGTGGGGGCGACGGTGGCGGCCCTGCTGTCGGCGGCCGGGGTGGGGACGGTGGAGATGCTGGACTCGGGCCGGGTCGAGCCCTGGGAGACCTCCCCGGGCGGCCTTCCTCCCGAGTCCGTGGGCGAGCGGCGGGCGACGGCGGCCCGGCGCACGATCGCCCGATGGCGCGGCCGCCCCGGGCTCCGGGGCGGCCCGGGTGTCCGGGCGGTGACCGGCGCCCCGGGCGGCCCGACGGGTCAAGACCCGACCGGGCGAGGACCGGCGGGGCGAGGACCGGCGGGCCCGGGAACAGGCGACTCGGAGGCGGTCGGCCCGGAGGCAGTCGGCCCGGGAGCGGGAACGACGGCCCTGGGGCCGGGACCGGCAGGCTCGGGACCGGCGGATCCGGGGTGGGGCGGTGGTCCTGAGCCGGACGGTGGTCCTGGACGAGTCGGTGGCCCCGGGTGGGGCCGTCGGGCGGGTGAGGCGCCCGGCGGTGCCGGGCTTTCCCTCGTCGTGGTGGCGCCGAGGGACGGTCTGGGCGCGTACGTCCCCGATCCGGTCCCCGCCGGTCCCTGGGTCGCCACCGGGACTCCCCATCTCTACGCGGGCGTCCTGGAGGCGACGGGGGTGGTCGGGCCGCTCGTGCTGCCCGGCGGCACGGCCTGCGCGCGCTGTCTCCAGGAGGGCCGCACCGACGGCGAGCCGGACTGGCCCCGGCTGCTCGTCCAGTGGCGGTCGGGCGCCCCGCATCCGCTGCCCGCCTGCGATGTGGGGCTGGCGACGGCGGTGGCGGGGCTCGCCGCCGCGCACGCGCTGGCGTTCCTCGACGGGGATCTCCCGGCGAGTACGGGCACCCGCTGGGAGACGTCGCTGCCCTTGCTTGAGTGGCGGGCGGAGCGGTTGAGAGCCCATCCGTCCTGCCCCTGCGGGGCGGCGCGCGGAACGGAGGGGGAGCGCGCCTCGGCTGCCGGGGGCCCACAGGACACAATGGCGGGGTAACGAGCCCGCGCGACAAGGCAGTCTGGGTTTTGGAGGGGCGTATGTCTGATCTTCCCCGGAAGGCGGTCACCCGGACCGCCAAGTTGGCCGCGTTGCCGCTCGGCTTCGCCGGCCGGGCCACCTGGGGCCTGGGCAAGCGGATCGGCGGACGATCGGCCGAGCTGGTCACCCGGGAGCTCCAGCAGCGCACGGCGGAGCAGTTGTTCAAGGTCCTGGGCGAGCTGAAGGGCGGGGCGATGAAGCTCGGGCAGGCGCTGTCCGTCTTCGAGTCGGCCCTCCCCGAAGAGGTCGCCGGGCCGTACCGGGCGACGCTGACGAAGCTCCAGGACGCGGCGCCGCCGATGCCGACGCGGACGGTCCACGCCGTTCTGGAGGAGCACCTCGGCGACAAGTGGCGGGAGCTTTTCCTTGAATTCGAGGACAAGCCCTCGGCAGCCGCCTCGATCGGGCAAGTGCACCGGGCAGTGTGGCACGACGGGCGCGAGGTCGCGGTCAAGGTGCAGTATCCGGGCGCCGGGGAGGCACTGCTTTCGGACCTGACGCAACTGAGCCGCTTCGCACGGCTGCTCGGCCCCCTGGTCCCAGGGCTCGACGTCAAGCCGCTGATCACGGAGATGCGGGACCGGGTGTCCGAGGAGCTGGACTACGGACTGGAGGCGGCGGCGCAGCAGCGGCACGCGGAGGTGTTCGCGGACGATCCCGATGTACGGGTGCCGGCCGTGGTGCACCGGGCGGACCAGGTCCTGGTGACCGAGTGGATGGAGGGTCTGCCGCTCTCGGAGGTGATCGCCGAGGGCAGCCAGGAGCAGCGGGACCGTGCGGGGCAGTTGCTCGCGCGGTTCCTCTTCTCGGGCCCGGCGCGGACCGGGCTGCTGCACGCCGATCCGCACCCGGGGAACTTCCGGCTGCTGCCGGGCGACGGCGAGGACACGGGACCGGAGGGCTGGCGGCTGGGCGTCCTCGACTTCGGCACGGTGGACCGGCTGCCGGGCGGACTGCCGGAGATCATCGGGGCCTGTCTGCGGCTGACGCTCGCGGGCGAGGCGGAGAGCGTCTACGCGGCGCTGCGGACGGAGGGCTTCGTCAAGGAGTCCGTGGCGCTCGATCCGGACGCGGTCCTGGAGTATCTGCTGCCGATCATCGAACCGGCGGAGGCGGAGTCCTTCGGCTTCTCCCGGGGCTGGATGCGGACGCAGGCGGCCCGGATCGCCGACCCCCGCTCCCCCGCGCACCAACTGGGCAGGCAACTGAACCTTCCGCCCTCGTATCTGTTGATACATCGGGTGACGCTGAGCACCATCGGGGTGCTGTGCCAGCTGAACGCGACAGTGCGGCTGCGGGACGAGCTGGAGGAGTGGCTGCCGGGCTTCGCGGCCCCGTAGACGCCGTCCGTCACGAGAAAAAGGCGGGCTATGCCGCGAGGAGGCGGCTGGTTGTTCTCACGCCGTGAACGGGCATGTCATCTCACTGGTCCGGGGAGGCTTCTCGCTCGTGGCAGGAGGGGTCGTGGCCGCCGACATCCTGAAGGCGGCCGACTGGTTCCAGATCATGTCCTACTCCTACCGGCGATGGCCTGCCGGCGTCACCACGTGCAGGGTGATCGGCGGTGTCTTCGCCCTCGCGGGTGCCGCCGCCCTCGTCGACGCGCTGCTCTGAACCGGCCGCTCCCCTGCCGCCCGCTCCCCTGCCCGAAAGGGGATCACCACCAGGAGGAGTCGAGGCGGCCCTCGATGGCGCGGAGGTTGGTCCGGGCGCACTCCTCGCAGAAGTACACGCTGCGGCCGTTCTCCACCGCGTGGGTCCAGGTCAGCGGCAGGGCGTCGACGGTCGTGCCGCAGCGCTCGCAGGTGAAGGGTCCCTCGGGGGGTTGGACGTCGTTCACCCTGGTGACGATAGCCCGGTGAAGGGACCGCCGCCCCGGCAATGCACCGCACAGGCCGCGCACCACACAGGCCGCACCGCACGGGCCGCACCACGCAGGCACGCACCGCACAGGCCCCACCACGACGCACCGCACGGGTCGCCCCGGCAACGCGCTGCGGGGGCCGGTCCGACGGACCGGCCCCCGCGGGGGGCGCCCCTGAGGGCGCGGGAGTGGCTGGGCGGCCTCCCGGGGCCGGGCCCCGGGGCGGACGTCACTGCATGACGGCCATGGCCAGCGCGCGGCGGGCGCGGAGCGAGACGCGCTCGGCGCGACGCTGCATGCGCCGGGCGGCGACCAGGCGCAGGGCCTGGCGTTCCGCGTCGGCCTCGCGCCGTCGCTCGTGCATATGGGCACGGGCCAGGGCTTCTGGGATGAGTTGCATTTCACGGGTCCTGTTCTGACGCGCGACGGGCGCCGCGGCGGGAGCGAAGGCTGGGGTGGCGGAGCCGGCGGGCTCGCTGGTGGAAGGGGTCATCGGGGCCTGCTTCTGGGGATCGTGCGTGAGGGGACGGTCGATGGTTCCGGTGATGTTCATGCCGCGACCGGGTTCTTGCGCGGACGGCCACGGGGCCGCTTGCGGGCGACGACCACGCCCTGGACGAACAGCTCGCCGCCCCAGACGCCCCAGGGCTCGCGGCGCTCCTTGGCACCCGCGAGGCAGGCGGCCACGAGCGGACAGGTGCGGCAGAGGGACTTGGCGTACTCCACGTCGGCCGGGGACTCCGCGAAGAAGACCTCGGGGTCGTAGGCACGGCAGGGAACGGGTACGCCGAGGTTCTCGATGGCGTCGTCGAGCGCGGTGAGCGTGGTGAGCGGGGTCAAAGCGGGGTCCTCCGTGAGGCCGGGCTGGGGGATCGATCCGGAAAGCGGTACGGACGGGGCGTGCGCTTCGAGTTGCACGGTGGTCTTTCCTCGTCTGGTCGTTCCGGCCTGTCGGGCCGGGGTTTCGGCTGGTACCGGGTGGTGCTGTACCGAGGCGTCTTCGTGTCGCCGTCCCCGTTCGAGGACAAACAGAAGGGCCGCGGATCCCGGGTGGGGTTCCGCGGCCCTGAAGGCGCCGGTCTGATCGTGTATCAGACTGGATCGCTCCAGGGTTCGAGCCCACGGAAGGCCCACATCGTGTGGTGGTGCTGCGTCGTCTGCTGGGTGCCGGCACCGGTCGCCGCAAAGCCATAGACCATGGCCTCGCCTGCTACTGCTTCCAGTGCCTTGGTCGGTCGCTCGTTCCGGTGCTCCCGCACGGCAGCCGCTCCGAGACCGGACAGACCGGTGACGGGCAGGGCGGCGGCGGGAAGACCGGCGATGGGCAGACCGGTGCCAAGGAGAGCCGAGGCGGGCAGGCAGGTGGAGACGACCGAGTGATCGGTCATTTTGGCGCTGCTGACGAAGCTGGCGGTGCTGGTCTGGTTGATGTAGCTGATCACTGGAATCGCCTCCTCTCGGCGTCTCGGAGGGCTCGGGTGTGAGCCGGACCCTCATGTTTATTTGGACAAGTACAACACGAAGACAGGGCTTCGAAGAAGCCGCCGTTTCCGTGGTTAAGAACCTATGGGGCCTGACCGGGCAGGCGCAAACTATTTTTCCGACGAGTTTTCCTCAGTCCTCGTCCCCTCCTGCCCCACCCTCCTCACCTGCACAGATGGCCAGGACATCGGCGCCGAAGCGACCCAGCTTGCGGGTGCCGACGCCGGAGATCACGGACAGCTCCCCGTCGGTGGCGGGGACCCGCTCGGCGATCGCCATCAGCGTCTTGTCGGTGAACACGCAATAGGCGGGCTGGCCGAGTTCCCTGGCTTGTTCGGAGCGCCAGTCCCGGAGCCGTTCGTAGAGGCCCTCGTCCATGTCCGAGGGGCAGTCCTCGCAGCGGAGCAGCTTCATGGCGCCCGCCTCGGTGAGGGTCGTCCCGCAGACCCGGCACAGGACGGGCCCCCGGTGCCTGCGCCGGGCCGCGCCTGGGGAGCCGCCGGAGGGGCCGGTGCCGCCGGAGGAGGCGACGGTGCCGAGGGAGCCGGAGCCGGGCCGCAGCCCCTTGAGGAAGCGGCTGGGGCGGCGGGAGGCCCGGCCGCCCGGGGAGCGGGAGAGCGACCAGGAGAGCGTGAGGTGGACCCGGGCGCGGGTGACGCCGACGTACAGCAGGCGCCGCTCCTCCTCTATCTGCTCGTCGGTCTTGGCGTAGGTGATGGGGACCATGCCCTCGGTGAGGCCGACGAGGAAGACGGCGTCCCATTCGAGGCCCTTGGCCGCGTGCAGCGAGGCGAGCGTCACGCCCTGGACGGTCGGGGCGTGCTGGGCGGCGGCCCGCTCGTCGAGTTCGGCGACCAGGTCGGAGAGGGTGGCGCCGGGCTTGGCGCGGGTGAAGTCCTCGGCGAGCCGGACGAGGGCGGCGAGGGATTCCCAGCGGTCGCGGACGGCGCCGGAGCCCGTGGGCGGGGTGGTGGTCCAGCCCTTGGTGGACAGGACGGCCCTGACCTGGGAGGGAAGGTCCTCGGCGTCGTCGAGGAGGGAGTCGTTGCCGCCCGCGCGGGCGGCGCCGCGCAGGGCGATGCCCGCCTCCCGTACCTCCTGGCGCTCGAAGAAGCGCTCGG
Source organism: Streptomyces sp. CBMA291 (assembly GCF_014596525.1). Taxonomy (GTDB): domain Bacteria; phylum Actinomycetota; class Actinomycetes; order Streptomycetales; family Streptomycetaceae; genus Streptomyces. The sequence continues at coordinate 53,893 of NZ_MSJP01000003.1, read as the reverse complement.
CGCCGCGCAGCTGGTAGGGCACCCCGGCGTCGGCGAGTGCCTGCTCGTACACCTCGGACTGGGCGTTGATCCGGTAGAGGACGGCGATCTCGCCGGCGGGGACGCCCGCGGCGATGAGGTCCCGGATGCGCCGGGCGGTGCCCTCGGCCTCGGTCGGCTCGTCGGCGTACTCCGTGTAGACCGGCTCGGGGCCCCGGTCGCGCTGCGAAACCAGTTCCAGGCGGTGCTCGGCGGCCCGGCCCCGGGCCTGGCTCAGCAGTCCGTTGGCGAGGTGGACGACCTGGGGGGTGGAGCGGTAGTCGCGGACGAGCTTGACGACCGTGGCGCCGGGGTGGCGGGTGCGGAAGTTCAGCAGGTGGTCGGGGGTGGCGCCGGTGAAGGAGTAGATCGTCTGGCTGGCGTCGCCGACGACGCAGAGGTTGTCCCGGTCGCCGAGCCAGAGATCGAGCAGCCGCTGCTGGAGCGGGGAGACGTCCTGGTACTCGTCCACCACGAAGTGCTGGTACTGGGTGCGGATCTGGTCGGCGATGTCGTGCCGGTCCTGGAGGATGCCGACGGTGAGCAGCAGCACGTCCTCGAAGTCGATCACCGAGCGGTCGCGCTTGAGCTGCTCGTACAGGGCGTAGATCTGGCCGATCTCGGCCGGGTCGCGGGGGGCGTCCCGCTGGGCCTTGGCGACGACGGCGGGATAGTCGGCGGGGACGGTCTGGGTGACCTTGGCCCACTCGATCTCGCTGGTGACGTCCCTCAGCTCGTTGCGGTCGAGTCGGATACGGCAGCGGGCCGCCGCGTCGGCGACGAGCTGGATCTTCCGCTCCAGGAGCCGGGGCAGCTCGCCGCCGACGGCTTTCGGCCAGAAGAACTGGAGCTGGCGGAGGGCGGCGGAGTGGAAGGTGCGGGCCTGGACCCCGCCCGCGCCGAGCTGCCGGAGCCGCCCGCGCATCTCGCCCGCGGCACGGTTGGTGAACGTGACGGCCAGCACACTGGCGGGCTGGAGTCTGCCCGAGCGCACCCCGAAGGCGATGCGGTGGGTGATCGCCCGCGTCTTGCCCGTGCCGGCTCCCGCCAGCACGCACACCGGGCCGGTCAGGGCCAGGGCGACCTCGCGCTGCTCGGGGTCGAGCCCGTCGAGCACCGCGTCGGCCGTCTCCGGGACCTGCGGGAAGAGAGTGGAGTGCGTTGCTGCTGTCACCCTCCAATGCTGCCAGGTCGGCGGAGCCCGACGCGGAGGCTTGTCCACAGGGGGCCTCTTCTGTCATACGAATTCCGGGAATGGGACGGACAGGGCGTACGTTCTTCTTCTCGGCACCCGTCAGCGAAACCAGAGGAGCGCCTCGCCATGCAGGGCACTGTGACGATGTACAGCACCACGTGGTGCGGCTACTGCCGCCGACTGAAGAGCCAGATGGACCGTGAGGGCATCGCGTACACCGAGATCAACATCGAGCAGGACCCCGAGTCGGCGGCGTTCGTCGAGAAGGCCAACGGCGGCAACCAGACCGTCCCGACGGTCTTGGCGATTTCCCCCTCTGGCACCGAGTCGGTCATGACGAACCCGAGCCTCGCCCAGGTCAAGCAGGCTCTTGCCGTCTGACCCTCCCGATCCCCCCCCCGTATGTACGACAGGGCCCCCGCTTTCCCGGCGGGGGCCCTGTTCGCTTCCCGGCGATCACTCAGGGGCGCGGGAGTACCGCTTCAAGATCGCCTTGGTTGTGGACTTGTCCACAAGCCGCAGCTCCCACGGCCCCGTGTTCACATCGAAGTCCTTGCCGAACCCGACCCACTTCCCGGCCATCCTCCGGCCCTTCGGCTCCACCAATAGCTGTAGGGCCCCGTGGTAACGGGCACCGTTGTAGTAACCATCGGCGGCCGTCACCTCCACCCATGAGCCGGTGACGACGTTCCGGTCGACGGTCAGGTCGAGAGACAGGGGACTGTCCGGGTTGCTCGACGCCCCTGGGAGACTTTGAGCGGTCAGCCGGTTCCCGTGCTGCACGATCACTACGTAGTGCTTGCCCTCGTACGTGTCACCCCGGCTGGACGAGTAGAACTCGTACCGGCTCAGCCACACCCCCGAGTACTCCCCATCGGCTTGTCCGGCCGACTGGGCGCCGACGGCGGCGGAGGTGACTCCGCTCTGTCCCGCGTCCATGTCATGCCCTCCTGTCCCGTCAGCGCGAACCCTGGCCATCGGTACTGGCAGGGTGAACCCCAGGGCCTCCACGGGACGCCCTGTGACTCTCTCCAAGGCCCGCGCGTACACGCCCCGTGGCGTCTTGCTCGTCCCCGACTCCCAGCGCTGCACTAGCCGCTTGGAAGCCTCGTTCGGCTCCCCTAGTTCCTGCCCCGCCCGGCGGAGTGCCTTGGCAAAGTCGTCTTGGCTTAAGCGCAGGCCGATACGCACGGCCCGCAGCACATCATTCGGCACCACAGGGGTCGTCGTCATAACGTCAAAACTAGCCCCACCCTGCGGCCAATGACACCGGATTGACGCCCATGGAGGCGACATTGACACCCCTGCAAAGGACGCCCCGGTGACGCCCGAAGCGTCGTCACACTGCCCCTTCCTCCCGGAGCAACATCGAGCTCGGACACAGCACCGGCAAAGGAGGCAAGCGGATGACCATGACCGTGCGGTTGTCCCGCGACAGCGGCAGAACCTTCGGCCGACAGGTCGTCTGCCCGAGCGGCGCGGGATCGAAGCCGGCCTCCACGGCAACGCCCGTGAGTGCCCGCTGTGTGACTCCACTCCCCGACGATCCGAAAGGCACAGATGTGACGACCACGAAGCCCACGAACGTCAAGGAACTCATCAGCCCCGATCTGGCGGCCCGGCTCATCTCGGACGTACGCAAGACCTGGCCCGAGCTGAGCGACGACCTCGGCGAGCGGGGCGTGCACCAGATGGTGGCCTATCTCGCCACCGCCGCCCACACTGGCGAGTCCCTGGCCCCGTCGCTCCGCGTCGATCTGTTCTGGCACGCGTTCATCACGCGGACCGTTCCCTACCTGGCCTTCTGCAAGGCCCTGGGGGTGGACTACATCCACCACGTCCCCGAGGACGACGACGCGACCGGCATCGATCCCGAGGAGGGCCGCGCCGCCCTCACCCGCACGAAAGACGCCATCCTGGCCGCCGGTCACATGATCGACGCCGAGTTCTGGCCGGGGACGGGTGCGGGGACGGGTGCGGCCGACTGCACACAGTGCCACGCAGGGTGCCACAACAGCCCGAAGAAGTAACCCGGTTGGGCGGACAATGACCGCCCGAGCAACGCGTAGCCCCCAAGGTCGCAACGGCCTTGGGGGCACCGTCACCTACCAGGGAGAGACGTGCGGCACGACGTAGAGGCATGGGACCAGTGGGCCGCGGACCGGCCCGGCCGACGCGGCACCAACGCGGCCGGTGAGACCACGTGGTTCAACTGGACGGTCCACCCCGACCACGGGCCGGGCGCGGAAGTCCTCGGGGACGTGGGCCCCGGAACTCATGTCCTTGAGCTTGGGTGCGGCTCCGGCGGCAACCTTGCCCACGTCGCCATGCTTGGAGCCCACGCGTCCGGTATCGACCTGTCCCGCTTGCAGGTTCAGGCGGCTCAAGACAGGTACCCGCGTCTCACCGTGCACATGGCTGACGCGCTTGGCTTCCTCGCCGCTCCCCCGGCCCCGTACCACGTCCTCTACAGCGTCTACGGCGCTTCCTGGTTCACCGACCCCGACGACCTGTTGCCGCTCGTCCTCGCCTCGCTCGTCCCCGGCGGCCGGTACGCGTTCTCCCAGAACCCTCCCGCGCTCCCCGGCTGTGTCGGCCCGCAGGCCACACAGATGAAGCCGCCCACGCCCGGCGAGCCGCTGTACGTGAAGCGGTGGGACTACGAGCCGGACGAGTGGGAGTCACGGTTGAAAGGGGCCGGGTTCGTGGACGTACGGGCCCGGATCATCGACCCACCGCCGGGGCGCCGCACGGGCACCCTCCTGGTGACCGCAGACAAGCCACAGCCGTAGAGCCTCGCAGGGGCGAGCGGGGACCCCCGACCGGTCCTGAGACCCATCGCCGGGGGGCTTCGTGTCCGGGTCCCAGCCCGTGTCCGGGTCCCAGCCCGTGTCCGGGGGCCCGGCTCATGTCCGGGAGCCAGCTCCTGTCCGGGCCCCGCTCACGTCCGGGACCCCGCTCGCGTCCGGGTCCCCGCTCGCGTCCGGAGGCCCGGCAGCGGCCCGGTGGGAGCCGAGCCGCTGCCTCCAAGGATCCGCCCCGAAGAAGGCAGGGTGCCTCAGATCACGTTCCCCGGCTTCGGCAGCGGGCGGCCGTACCAGCGTTCGATCAGGCGGGAGGCGATCGAGATGCCGTACGGGGGCAGGATCTCGCCGGACTCGAAGCCCGCCGCGAGGTCCTCGCGGGAGAACCAGCGGGCCTCGTGGATCTCCTCGCCGTCGACGGTGATCTCCGAGGAGACGGCGCGGGCGAAGAAGCCGAGCATCAGGCTGGAGGGGAACGGCCAGGGCTGGCTGGCGATGTACTCGACCTCTCCGATCGTGACGCCCGCCTCCTCCAGGACCTCGCGGGCGACGGTCTGTTCGATGGACTCGCCGGGCTCGACGAAACCGGCCAGGGTCGAGAAGCGGCCCTCCGGCCAGTGGACCTGCCGGCCCAGGAGCGCCCGGTCCTGCTCGTCGGTGACCAGCATGATCACGGCGGGGTCGGTGCGCGGGTAGTGCTCGGCCCCGCAGGCCTGGCAGCGGCGGATGTGTCCGGCGGCGGCGATGACCGTGCGCTCGCCGCAGCGGGAGCAGAAGCGGTGCAGTCGCTGCCAGTTCTCCAGGGCCACGGCGTGCACCAGGAGGCCCGCGTCCCGGTCGGAGAGGAGCAGTCCGGCCTCGCGGAGCCCGGCGGGGCGGGCGGACTGGTCCATCCGGCCCGGCAGGGAGTCCTTCTGGAGCGCGAAGTAGGAGACGCCTTCGGCGTCCGTGCCCAGGAAGTAGCGGTGGGTCTCGGTGACCGGTGCCTCGAACGCCGGGGTCATGACGAGTTCGGTGGTGCCGTCGGGCAGGTCGTCGATGAGCACCTGGCCCCCGGAGACCACGAAGACCCGGGTGGTGGGGTGACTCCAGGCGGCCGCCAGCCAGGCCTCGTCGAGGCGGTGGTGGGCGGCCCGGTCGATCCCGCTCGGGGCGGTGAGCGGGATCGGGCTGCCCGACACATAGTTCAAAAGGCTCACAGGTGCTTCCAACTCCCCCGGATCGGTGTGTGGATTCAGTGGGCGGCGGTGCGGAGGGCGGTGGGCAGGTCCCCCCACAGGTGCGCGGTCGTCTCGACGCCCTTCATGAGCAGATCCAGCTCGATCTTCTCGTTGGGGGCGTGCCAGCCGTCGGACGGGACGGAGATGCCGAGGAAGAGTACGGGTGCTCCGAGGACGTCCTGGAGGTCGGCGGCGGGTCCCGAGCCGCCCTCGCGGGTGTAGCGGATCCTGGCGCCGTCGAAGGCTCGGCTCATGGCCCCGGCGACCGCCTTGAGGGCGGGGTGGCCGAGGGGGGTGAGGCAGGGGCGGGTGGGGGCGCCGAAGTCGACCTCGTAGCGGATGCCTGCGGGGACGAGTCCCTTGAGCCAGTCGCGCACGGCCTGTTCGACCCTGGCCGGGTCCTGTCCCGCGACGAGCCGGAACGACAGCTTGAGCAGGGCGGAGGCGGGGACGATGGTCTTGCCGCCGGGGCCCTGGTAGCCGCCGCCGATGCCGTTGACCTCGGCGGTGGGGCGGGCCCAGACGCGCTCCAGGGTGGAGTGGCCGGCCTCGCCGAGGGTGGCGTGGGACTTGGCCGTGCGCAGCCAGGACTCCTCGTCGAAGGGGAGTTCGGCGACGAGGGCCCGTTCCGCTTCGGTGAGTTCCGTCACGCCGTCGTAGAAGCCGGGGATGGCCACGCGCTCCTCGGCGTCGTGGAGGGCGGCGACGATCCGGCCGGCGACGGTGGCCGGGTTGGGGACGGCGCCGCCGAACGAGCCGGAGTGGATGTCCTGGTCGGGGCCGTACAGCTCGATCTCGCAGTCGGCGAGGCCGCGCATGCCGGTGCAGACGGTGGGGGTGGTCTCGGACCACATGCCGGTGTCGGAGACGATCACGGCGTCGGCGGCGAGCCGGTCGGCGCGGGCCTCGACCAGGGCGCGGAAGTGCGGGGAGCCGGACTCCTCCTCGCCCTCGACGAGCAGCTTGAGGTGGACGGCGGGGGTGGTGCGGCCGGTGGCGGCGAGGTGGGCGCGGACGCCGAGGGTGTGGAAGAACACCTGGCCCTTGTCGTCGGCCGCCCCGCGCGCGTACATCCGTCCGTCGACGACGGTGGGCTCGAAGGGGTCGGTGTGCCAGCCGTCCTCGCGGGCGGCGGGCTGGACGTCGTGGTGGCCGTAGACGAGGACGGTCGGGGCGTCCGGGTCGGCGCAGGGCCACTCGGCGAAGACGGCGGGGGCGCCGTCGGTCTCCCAGATCTCGGTGGTGGGGAAACCGGTCCCGGTCAGCTTGGCGGCGAGCCATTCGGCGCTGCGCCGTACGTCCCCGGCCCGGTCCGGCTGGGCGGAGACGGAGGGGATGCGCAGCCACTCGGCGAGGTCGTCGAGGAAGGCGGCACGGTGCTGGGCTATGTAGGTGCGTACGGCGTGGACGGCGCTGTCCGGGGTCTCGCTCATGCCCCGAGCCTATCCGGCGCCGGGGGGTGCCCCGCCCCGAAGGACGGCCTCGCCGGGGGCGGCGGAGCCGAGGAGGAGGGGCTCCAGTTCGGCGCGGCCCGGCAGCCGGGCGGGGCGGGCGATCTCCCCGGTCCGTACGTACACGAAGGCGGCGGCGACCTCCTCGGGCGGGAGGCCGTGCTGTTCGGCCCAGGCGAGCCGGTAGAGGGCGAGCTGGAGGGGGTCGGCGGTGCGGTGTCTGCTGGTCTTCCAGTCGACGATCTCGTACGCGCCGGTGTCGGGGTCCCGGTAGACGGCGTCGATCCGGCCCCGGACGACCCGCCCGCCGAGGGTGAGGTGGACGGGGACCTCGACCCGGTGGGGGGTGCGGTGGGCGTAGGGGGTGCGGGCGAAGGCCTCCTTGAGTTCGTCGAGGTCCCGTTCGTCGAGGATCTCGGGCTCGCCCGCGAAGTCCTCGCCGCCGGGCAGGTCCTCGGGGCCGAGGAAGGGCAGCGGAAGCTCCTCGAAGCGGGACTCCACCCAGGCGTGGAAGCGGGTGCCCCGGCGGGCCGCGGGCTGCGGCGGCTTGGGCATGGGCCGGGCCAGCTCGCGGGCGAAGCCGTCGGGGTCGGCGGCGAGCCGCAGCACCTGGGAGGCGGAGAGATAGGCGGGCAGCAGCACGTCCCGGGTGGTGGCACGGGCACGCCGCAGCTCGGTGGCGAGGGCGGTGAGATCCCGGTCCCAGGAGGCGACGGTCCGCGCCTCCTCGGGCGAGAGCCCTCGCTCCGGTCCGTCGGACGCACCGCCCGGGGGCAGCGCGAACCCGTGATCCTCCCCCGCGGGGGTGGCCCCGTGCTCCGCTCCCTCAGGGCCCGGCCCGTGCCCCTCCCCCGCAGGAACGGGTCCATGCACCCTTTTCTCGTACGACTCCGCATCCGGCCGCCCGTGAACCGAGTCGGCCCCCTTCCCCGGAGCCCCGGCCCCAGGCTCCCTGGGCCCCGGCACCCCGCCCGCGCGGGTTTCCTCGGGGAGGGTCCGCCGGGGGGAGGTGTCCTCGGGGAGGGTCTCCTCCTCGTCCTCCGCCCAGCCGGGCTCCTCGTCCCAGTCCGGTTCCTCGTCCCAGAGCGGTGCCGTCTCCGGCCCGGGGGGCTCGGGGAGCGGGTCCCGGGGCGCGGGGGTCCGTCCGGTGCCGGGGTCGGCGCCGGTTCCCGGGGCGGTGACGGTGTCCGGGGCGGGGCGGGCCCGCAGTCGGCGGCGGACCAGTTCGGCGGCCGCCTCCCGGCGCCGGAAGGACTCCTCGTCCAGGGGCAGCGGCCAGGCGCGGTCGCGGTCCGCCTCGGCGAGGGTCGGGTTCTCCGCGTCCGGTTCGGGCGCGTCGGCCCAGGCCTCGATCTCGCCGTGGCCGGCCGCGCAGTGGTCGTGGAGGGCCTGGAGGAAGTCCGAGGGGCCCCGGGGCTTCTTCTGCGAGGGGCCCCACCAGTGGGCGGAGCCGATCAGGAGGGAGCGGGGGCGGGTGAAGGTGACGTAGCCCAGCCGCAGTTCCTCGGTGTGCTGGTGGTCCCTCATCTCGTTCTTGAACGCGGTCAGCGCCTTGGCGTCCCAGGTGTCGATCCCGGGCAGGGTGGGGGCGTCGCCGCGCAGGGCGTGCGGGAGGACCTGGGGCTGGGAGGTCCAGGACTCGCGCGCGCGGGTGCTGGGGAACTGGCCGGTGACCAGTCCGGGGACGGCGACGACGTCCCACTCCAGGCCCTTGGACTTGTGGGCGGTGAGGACCTTGACGGTGTTCTCGCCGCCCGGGAGGGCGTTGTCGAGGCCCTTCTCGTACTGGGCGGCCGTCCGCAGGAAGCCGAGGAAGGCGAGCAGGCTCGCCTCGCCGTCGAGGGAGGCGAACCCGGCGGCGACGTCGAGGAAGTGGCCGAGGGTCTCGCGGCGGCGGGCGGCGAGCGCGTGCGGCGAGGCGGACAGCTCGACTTCCAGGCCGGTGGTGGCGAGGACCCGGTGGAGGACGTCCATGAGGGGGTCGGCGAGCGAGGTGCGCAGGGCGCGCAGCTCGGCGGCGAGACGCGCGAAGCGGACCCTGGCCTCGGCGGAGAACGGCAGACCGTCGTCGGGGGCGCCGCCGGAGTCGAGGAAGGTGTCGAGGGCGTCGGCGAGGGAGACGACCTCGGCCGGGTCGACGCCCTCGACGGCGGCGGCGAGCCGCTGCTCGGGGTCGGGCCCGTCGCCGCCCCGGTGCACCAGGAGCCGGGCGCGGCGGCCGAGGAGGGCGAGGTCGCGGGGGCCGATGCGCCAGCGGGGACCGGTGAGGAGGCGGACCAGGGAGGCGTTGGCCCCCGGGTCCTGGAGGACTTCGCAGACGGCGACGAGGTCGGCGATCTCGGGCAGGTGGAGCAGACCGGAGAGTCCGACGACCTCCACGGGCACGTCGCGGGAGACGAGGGCGGCGTGGAGGGCGGGGAAGTCGGTGGCGGTCCGGCACAGGACGGCGATCTCGCCGGGCTCCCGGTCGGTGCGGACGAGGTGGGCGAGGGAGTCGGCGATCCAGTCGATCTCCTCGGCGTGGGTGGGCAGCAGGGCGATGCGGACGCTGCCGTCCCGCTCGGCGCCGGGGGCGGGCCTGAGCGCCTCCACGCCCGCGTGCATCGCGCGCAGGGGGGCGGCGAGGCCGTTGGCGAGGTCGAGGAGGCGTCCGCCGCTGCGCCGGTTCTCGGAGAGGGAGTAGCGGTCGGCGGGGGTGCCGTCCCGGTGCGGGAAGTGCTCGGGGAAGTCGTCGAGGTTGGCGACGGAGGCGCCGCGCCAGCCGTAGATGGCCTGGCAGGGGTCGCCTACGGCGGTCACCGCGTGTCCGGTGGGGCGGCCGGAGGGTCCCTGGCCGAAGAGCCCGGAGAGCAGCAGCCGCTGGGCGACGGAAGTGTCCTGGTACTCGTCGAGGAGGACCACCCGGAACTCGGCGCGGAGGATCTCGCCGACCTCGGGCCGGGTGGTGGCCAGCTCGGCGGAGCGGGCGATCTGGTCGCCGAAGTCGAGCAGGTCCCGGGAGCGTTTGGCGGCGCGGTAGCGGACGACGAGGTCGAGGAGTTCCCCGCGGGCGGCGGCGGCGTCGGGGATCTTGCGCAGTTCGGCGTTGCTGAGCCGGGCCTCGGCGAGGGCGGTGAGCAGCTCGGAGTCGTACGCGCGAAGCCGCTCCGGCGGTACGAGGTGTTCGGCCAGCTCCGCGTCGAGGGCGAGGAGGTCGGTGACGAGGGTCGGGAAGGAGCGGGTGAGGGCCGGGTAGGGGCCGGGTGCCTCGCGCAGTACGCGCGCGGCGAGCTGGTAGCGGGTGGCGTCGGCGAGGAGCCGGGTGGTGGGTTCGAGACCGATGCGCAGACCGTGGTCGGTGAGGAGCTGTCCGGCGAAGGCGTGGTACGTGGAGATGCGGGGCTCGCCGGGGACGTCGTCGGGCGAGAGGGCGGCCGGGCCTTCGGGGTCGGTGACCCCGGCGCGGACGAGGGCGGTGCGGACGCGCTCGGCCAGCTCGCCCGCCGCCTTGTTGGTGAAGGTGAGGCCGAGGACCTGCTCGGGGGCGACCTGTCCGGTGCCGACGAGCCAGACCACACGGGCGGCCATCACCGTCGTCTTGCCCGAACCGGCTCCGGCCACGATGACGTGCGGCGCGAGCGGCGCGGTGATGCAGGCCGTCTGCTCCGGGGTGAAGGGGATCCCCAGAAGCTCCTTGAGCTGCTCGGGATCGGTGATGCGTGCGGTCACTCCAAAGAGGCTAACGCGGACCTCCGACAACGCGGCCCGGCCGGGGCCCGGCGGCTGGTCCTATGCCGCCGCCCCGGCCGGTCCCGCGGTGTCAGGCGGGCGTGGCTCCCTGCTCCAGCCGGGCCAGGTCCACGGTCTGGGAGGCGGGCGGGACGGCCACGTGGACGGGCTTGCCGTACGCGGAGAAGACCAGGGTCCCGGGGGATCCGCCGCCCGTCTTCGTCATCCTCAGGAGGTACGGCCTGCCTTCCAGGGCGACGGAGAGGGTGGTGGTCGTACCGCCCTGCCCCCGCGCCACGAGGGTCGCGGCGGGGACGCCGCCGACCTCGGTGTCGGGGCCCCGGGTCAGGGCGCGGCGCTGTGCCGTGCCGCCGCCGAGGAGGGCGCTCAGGTCGCAGACGCCGCCGAGGTCGCCGCTGCCCGCCTGCCCGGGGGTGATCTTCAGCCAGCGGCCCTTGACCAGTTCGACGGTGGCGGCGATCTGGGCCGGGGACATGCCCTGGGAGGCCATGGAGGCGTGCCAGAAGCCCTCGTCGCCCTTCAGGTAGGTGGCCCCGTCGGTCCTGCGGAGTTCGGCGAGACCGCCCTTGATCCGCATCGTGCCGTCGCACTGCCCGCGCCCGTCGATCGCGAAGTCGATGTCGAGCGGCTGCCCGCCCGTGACCACCCGGCCCGCCATGCGCAGCGAGGTCGCCGACCGGGTCGCGGCGATCGCCCGATCGGCGATCTGGCCGGCGGTGAGCCCGGCGAACGGGTCGGGCGACGGTGCCGGGGCCGTCGGCGCGGCGACCGGAGCGGTGGCCGGAGCCGTGGCCGGGGCAGCCCACGCGGCCACGGGGGCGGGACCCGCCACGACGACGACGGCACAGACGACGGCGGCGGCGCGGAGCTTTCGGTGGGACACCATGCGAGCCTCCTCGCGGTTTCCCCGAGCCTTGTCCACCAGGGTCACCCCGGGCGGGCGTACGCGCGACTCCACCGGGGGTACGCGCGGGGGGGCGGGCTCTCACGACCGCGCGGGCTGGGCCTCGCGGGGAAGGTCCGGGGGTACGCGTGCGTGGGCCAGCCTCACGGCGGAAATCCGGCAGTACGCGCGCGTGGACGTGTCCCCGGCGGAAATCCGGGGGTACGCGTGCGTGCCCCGGCCTCACGGGGGAACCCGGGGGTACGCGCGCGTGGACGTGTCCGCCCGCAGGGGGCGGGAGTACGTGCGCGAGGGCGGGCCCGGGGACGCGCGGGAGCGGAGCCCTCGCCGCCGGGGTCCCCTGTCGCCGGGCCCCCTCGCTGCCGGGGTCCCTCCCCCAGGCCGCCCGACGCCCCGGGCCAGCCGACGACGGAACCATTCGACAACCCGGGACAGCAGACGACGGGACCAGCCGGCAACCCCGGTCAGTCGACGACCTGGCGGCCCTCCGGGCGGGCGCTGCACGAGGCGCGGAAGGAGCAGGTCGTGCAGTGCTGGCCGGTGGTGGGGGTGAAGCGTTCGTCGAGGACCCGGCCCGCCGCGTGGGCGAGCAGTTCGCCGACCCACTCCCCGGCGAGCGCTTCCTGTGCCTGGACCTTGGGCAGGGCGTCGCCGCCCTCCTTCTTCGTGGCGCCCTGGCGGAGCTGGACGAGTTCGGCGCCGCCCGGCTCGGGCCTGCGCCCGTCGAAGACCTCGTCGAGGGCGCCCTCGCGGACGGCGAGCTGGTAGACGGCGAGCTGCGGGTGGCGGGCGACCTCGTCGCGGGTGGGGGCGGACTTGCCGGTCTTGAAGTCGACGACGTACGCGCGGCCCTGCTCGTCGGTCTCGACGCGGTCCATGGAACCCCGGATGCGGACCTCGTACTCCCCCGCCTCCAGGGTCACGTCGAAGCCGTGCTCGGAGGCGGCGGGGGCGCGGCCGCCCCGGTCCATGACGTGCCAGTTCAGGAAGCGTTCCAGGGCCGCGCGGGCGTGCGCCTTCTCCTGGGCGGACTTCCAGGGCGCGTCGAAGGCGAGGGCGTCCCAGACGGAGTCGAGCCGGGCCATGAGGACGTCGAGGTCGGCGGGGGTGCGGCCGGAGGCCACCTCGTCGGCGAGGACGTGGACGACGTTGCCGAAGCCCTGGGCGGCCGTGGCGGGGGCGTCGGCCTTGACCTCGCGGCCCAGGAACCACTGGAGGGAGCAGGTGGTGACCAGGTTCTCCAGGGAGCTGGGCGAGAGGGCCACCGGCAGGTCGCGGTCGCGCAGCGGCGCCGGGGCGCGGGTCGGCTCGGACAGGCCCCACCAGCGGTCCGGGTGCGCCGCAGGGACCAGGGGCTGGCCGTCCTCGTCGGCGAGGGCGGCCAGCTCGGCGAGGCGGGTGGCGGCGGCCTCGCGGAGGGGGGGCGAGGCCGCCGGGTCGACGGTGGTGGCGCGCAGCTCGGCGACGAGGGCGGAGACGGCGAGGGGGCGGCGGGGGCGGCCGGGGACGTCCTTCGGTTCCTCGCCGAGTTCGGTGAGGAACCGGGACGGCTGGTCGCCGTCCTCGGCGGCGGCCTTCACGGCGGTGACGACGAGCCGGTCGCGGGCGCGGGTGGCGGCGACGTAGAAGAGCCGGCGTTCCTCGGCGAGGAGGGCGCCGGGGGTGAGGGGCTCGGCGAGTCCGTCCCGGCCGATGCGGTCGGCCTCCAGGAGGGAGCCCCGGCGGCGCAGGTCGGGCCAGCTGCCCTCCTGCACCCCGGCGATGACGACGAGGCCCCATTCGAGGCCCTTGGAGCGGTGGGCGGTCATCAGCCGGACGGCGTCGGGGCGGGTGTGGCGGCGGGTGAGGGTGTCGGCGGCGATGTCCTGGGCGTCGAGTTCTTCGAGGAAGTTGAGGACGCCTCGGCCGCCGACGCGCTCCTCGGCGCGGGCGGCGGTCTCGAAGAGGGCGCAGACGGCGTCGAGGTCGCGGTCGGCGTTGCGTCCGGCGGGGCCGCCGCGGAGCGCGGCACGTTCGAGCCGGCCGGGCCAGCCGGTGTTGCTCCACAGCACCCACAGGGCTTCCTCGGCGGTGCCTCCGTCGGCGAGGAGGGTACGGGTGCGGCGCAGCAGGTCGCCCAGGCGCTGGGCCCCGCGCGCGTAGCCGGATTCGTGCGCGACGAGCCGCTCGGGTTCGGCGAGGGCGCGGGCGAGCAGCACGTCGGAGGGCGGCGGGACCTTGTTCCCCCCGGCCCGCTCCTCGTCCCTGAGCGCCCGCCCGAGCCGCCGCAGATCGGCCGGGTCGACCCCGGCGAGCGGCGAGGCGAGCAGTTCGAGGGCGGTCTCCACGGGGAGCCATCCGGCGGGGGCGGTGCCGTCGGCAGGGGTAGGGCTGTCGGCAGGGGTAGGGCTGTCGACGGAGGCGGAGCCCGTATCCGAGGCGGAGCCCGTGTCCGAGGCGGAGCCCGAAGCGGGGACAGGGCCCGCAGCAGGAACCGGGCCCGCGTCGGGGGAACCCGCGCCCCCCGCCCCCGCAGGCACCGCCGAGGGGACGGCCGAGGGGACGGCCGCCGTCCCGGACACGCCCGCCACCGCCCTCAGCGCCAGCAGCAGGGGCGCCACGGCCGGTTCGTGGCGCAGGGGGGTGTCCGCCGCGTCCGTCTCCACCGGGACGCCCGCCGAGGTGAGGGCGCGGCGCAGGGGAGGGAGGGCGGCGGCGGAGCGGGTGAGGACGCCCATGTCCTGCCAGGGGACGCCGTCCTCCAGGTGGGCGCGGCGGAGCAGGTCGGCGATGTTCTCGGCCTCGGCGGAGGCCGTGGGGTAGGTGTAGGCCTCGGCCCGGCCCCCGTCCCGGTTCGGGGTCAGTTCGCGGTGGGCGCGGACCTTGTCGGCGGGGAGCCGGTGCATCGGCATCCGCCGGGCGAGCTGCCGGGTGGCGCCGAGCAGTCCCGCGCCGGAGCGACGGCCGGTGCGCAGGACGCGTACGTCGGCGCCGCCGAAGGTCTCGGGGAAGTCGAGGATGCCGTTCACGTCGGCGCCCCGGAAGGCGTAGATGGACTGGTCCGGGTCGCCGAAGGCGACGACCGTGCGCGGTCCCGCGCCCGCGAGCGCGTGCAGCAGCCGGACCTGGGCCGGGTCGGTGTCCTGGTACTCGTCGACGTAGACGGCGTCGTACGCGGGCAGGGTGACGGTCCCGGCGAGCAGGACGGCGCGGTGGACCAGTTCGGTGTAGTCGAGGACGCCCTGGAGGTCGAGGACGTCGAGGTACTCGGCGAGGAAGCCCGCGGCGGCCTTCCAGTCGGGGCGGCCGACGCGGTCGGCGAAGCGGGCGAGGGCGTCGGGGCCGAGGCCCAGTTCACGGGAGCGGGCGAGGACGGCGCGGACCTCGTCGGCGAAGCCCCGGGTGGTGAGGCAGGCGCGCAGTTCGTCGGGCCAGCGGATGCTGCCGAGTCCGGCCTTGCCGAGGTCGATGTGACCGGCGAGCAGTTCGCGGACGGCGAGGTCCTGCTCGGGTCCGGAGAGCAGCCGGAGCGGCTCGGCGAAGAGTTCGGCGTCCTGGTGGGCGCGGATCAGGGCGTAGCAGTACGAGTGGAAGGTGGTGGCCTGCGGGGGGCGGCGGCCGCCGAGCCGGGTGGCCATGCGGTCGCGGAGTTCGACGGCGGCCTTGCGGCTGAAGGTGAGGACGAGGAGGCGTTCGGGGTCGGCGCCCCGTTCCACGCGGGTGGCGACGGCTTCGACCAGGGTGGTCGTCTTGCCGGTGCCGGGTCCGGCGAGGACGAGGAGCGGTCCCGTGGTGTGCTCAACCACTTCCCGTTGGGCTGCGTCCAGCTGAGGGGGATCCATCGGGGCCGGCGTGGTGCGCACCAGTCGGTACGCGCCCGGGGTCCGCTGCCGTCCCGTTCCCGGGTGCGGCTGTCCCTGGTACGGCGGCACACGCCGGGTGGTGGAGGAGGTACTCACGTGGGTCGCCGGTCCTGGTGGGTGTGGTGGTGCGGGTGATGCGGCCGTCCGCCGTGGCGGGCGTACGGCCCGACCACGCGGGCGTACGGCCCGTCCGGGGGGACGCAGGGCCCGCTTCGGCGGTGCGGTCCGGCCCGGGAGGCACGGACGCCGTCCCGGAGGACGCGACCTCCGACGTTACGCGAAACGGGCCGCGGCCGAGGCGTGGTCCGTGTCTCTCCGTCGGGCTCCGGGGCCCCGCCGCACGGTGTCTCCGGTCCGCCTCCCCGGGTCCGGGCCGTCGGGCCGTGCTCCGCGCGCGTCCCTCAGGTGTGAGTTCCGTCCCAGCGGGCCCGTCGCATGTCGACCCTCGGCACATGGCCCTCGGCCGCCGGACCGGACTGGCGCAGCGGGGTGCCCTCCTCGCGGTAGTGGCCGAGGGCCCGCGATTCGCTGCCGGGAAGGAGGGTGCCGTCGGCGCGGACCACCCGCCACCAGGGCGCCGTACCGCCGTACAGGGCCATGACCCGGCCCACCTGGCGGGGTCCTCCCTCGCCCAGCCACTCGGCGATGTCCCCGTAGGTCATCACCCGGCCGGGCGGGATGCCGTCGGCGACGTCGAGCACCCGTTCCGCGTACTCGGGCAGTTCCCCGGTCTCCCCCATCGGCTCCTCCATGCTCATCCGCCCCATCCTGCCTCACCGCACCGACATGGCCCTGATGCCTCCGTGTGGCGGTTCTTCATGCCACCATCGTGCGGGCGGTGACTGGTGATACGAGATCAAGAGCGACGAATACGAGACCGCGTGCCCGCGCGCGCGGGCACGGATGAACGAGATCGACAGAACACACATGCAGAGACGGACATGGTGATGGGCCAGGACACTCAGCCTCCGGGGGAGGACCGGTCCGACGTGCCCGAGCGGGTCTCCGGAGACGAACCGCTGCTCGCCGCCCGCGTCCACCGGCCCTCCGACCTGATGCGGCTGCTGGCCGGTCTGCTGGCGATCGCCCTGGTCATCGCCGTCGCCGCGTTCGCCCACGCGACGACCTCGGGCCTTGAGGAGGACATCAACAAGGGAGCCGTCGGCGCGCCCGACGTCTTCGTCAAGATCGCCGGTCTGGTCTCCTCCATCGCCGTCCTGCTCGTCCCCGTCGCCTTCGCCATCGAGCGCCTGATCAAGAGGGACGGGCTGCGGATCGCGGACGGAGTGCTCGCCGCCGTCCTCGCGCACGGTGTGACCCTCGCCACCGACCTCTGGGTGGCCCAGGCGGCACCCGGCACCATCCAGGACGCGCTGACCCAGCCGCAGTCCGGCGGCGGACTCACCGACCCGGTGCACAACTACCTCGCTCCGGTGATCGCCTACATGACCGCCGTGGGGATGGCCCGCAGGCCACGCTGGCGGGTCTCCCTCTGGGTGGTGCTCCTTCTCGACGCGTTCACCATGCTGGTGGCCGGCTACACCACCGCCCTCTCGATCATCCTGACCGTCCTGATCGGCTGGACGGTGGCGTACGGCACTCTGTACGCGGTCGGCTCCCCCAATGTCCGGCCCACCGGACAGACCCTCCTCGCCGGACTGCGCAGGGTCGGCTTCCGGCCGGTGACCGCACTGCGCGCCGAGGGGGTACCGGACTCCACCGACAACGGTGACCGGGGACGCCGGTACATCGTGACCCTGGAGGACGGCCCCCCGCTCGACGTCACGGTCGTCGACCGGGAACAGCAGGCGCACGGCTTCTTCTACCGCGCCTGGCGGCGGCTGACCCTGCGGACGGTCACCACCCGCCGCTCGATCGTCTCGCTGCGCCAGGCCCTCGAACAGGAGGCGCTCCTCGCGTACGCGGCGATCGCCGCCGGGGCGAACGCGCCGAAGCTGATCGCCACCTCGGAACTCGGCCCGGACGCCGTGATGCTCGTGTACGAGCACATCGGCGGGCGCAGCCTGGACTCCCTCGACGACTCCGAGATCACCGACGAGCTGGTCCGCGGCGCCTTCCGGCAGGTGCGGGCGCTCCAGTCGCGCCGGATCGCCCACCGCAGGCTCACCGGGGACGCCATCCTGGTGGACCGCTCCGGCCGGGTGATCCTCACCGATCTGCGGGGCGGCGAGATCGCGGCGGGTGATCTGGTCCTGCGGATGGACGTCGCCCAGCTGCTCACCACCCTCGGTCTGCGGGTCGGGGCCGAGCGGGCGGTCTCCGCCGCCGTCGCGGGGCTCGGCACGGACACCGTCGCCGACTGTCTGCCGCTGCTCCAGCCGATCGCGCTGAGCCGCTCCACGCGCGCGACGCTGCGGAAGCTGGCCCGGGAGCGGTCTGCCCGCGAGCGGGAGGCCGTGCTCGCCGCGTCCGAGGCGGCCAAGCACGAGCGGGAGCTGGCCAAGGTGCGGGCGGCGGAGGCGGGCCCGGACGGGACCCCCGTACGGGCCGATACGAAGGCCGAGAAGAAGGCGGACAAGAAGGCCGAGAAGAAGGCTCTCGACGAGGCGCTCGACGAGGCCCGCGAGGAGGACCTGCTGGCCCAGATCCGGCAGCAGGTGCTGCTGATCCGCCCGCAGGCCCCGGTGGAGCCCGTACGGCTCGAACGGATCAAGCCGCGGACCCTGGTCAGTCTGATCGCGGGCGCGGTCGCCGCGTACTTCCTGCTCTCCCAGATCGCCCGGACGCCGCTGTCGACGATCAGCCAGGCCGACTGGCGGTGGGTGGCGGCGGCCGTCCTCTTCGCCGCGTGCAGCTATGTGGCGGCGGCGATGAGCCTGCTCGGTTTCGTGCCGGAGCGGGTCGGCTTCTGGCGGACGGTGGTGGCGCAGGTCGCCGGCTCGTTCGTGAAGATCGTCGCCCCGGCGGCGGTCGGCGGCGTCGCCCTGAACACGCGCTTCCTCCAGCGCTCGGGGGTGCGCCCGGGGCTCGCGGTGGCGAGCGTCGGCGCCTCGCAGCTCTTCGGACTGGGGGCGCACATCCTGCTGCTGCTCTCCTTCGGCTATCTGACGGGGACGGAGAAGACGCAGTCGTTCACCCCGTCGAGGACGGTCATCGCCGGTCTGTTGACGGTCGCGGTGCTCGTGCTCGTCGTGACGGCGATCCCCTTCATGCGCAAGTTCGTCTCGACCC
Source organism: Streptomyces sp. CBMA291 (assembly GCF_014596525.1). Lineage (GTDB taxonomy): Bacteria > Actinomycetota > Actinomycetes > Streptomycetales > Streptomycetaceae > Streptomyces. Next base: position 35,538 of record NZ_MSJP01000003.1, on the reverse strand, counting down.
GGCTGCGGTCGCTGTTCGCCGGGGTCGTGCCGCGCATGCTGGACGTGCTCCAGCGGCCGGTGAAGCTGGTCACCGGCATCGGCGGGATGCTGCTCCTCACCGCCGCGTTCGTGTTCTGTCTGGACGCCTCCATCCGGGCGTTCGGGCACGGGACCGCGACGGTCAGCTACGCGAGCGTGGCGGTCGTCTTCCTCGCGGGCAACGCGCTCGGCTCGGCGGCGCCGACGCCCGGCGGTGTCGGCGCGGTCGAAGGCGCGCTCACCTTCGGCCTGGTGGCCGTGGGCCTGCCCCTGGAGGTGGCGACCCCGGCGGTCCTGCTGTACCGGCTGCTCACCCTCTGGCTTCCGGTGCTGCCGGGCTGGATCTGCTTCAACTGGCTGACGAAGCGCGGGGAGCTGTAGGCCGTATCCGGTCGGCTCGGGGCCGCCCGCTCCCGCGTCTCTTCGGGGCCGCCCGCTCTCACGTCTCTTCGAGAAGGGCCGGATCGCAGGCGTCGGTGTTCTGGCCGATGGCGAATTCGGCGGCGTAACGGGTGTCGCCGAGGGCCGCGCGGACGGTGCGGGTGATGCGGTCGACGTCCCCCCTTTCGGCGCGCGGCAGGGGGCGGCCCACCGAGGCGCGGGCGGCGGTGGCGGCGCCGAGGAGACGGGCGGCCCGGGTGTGGTGGCCGGTGAGGGCGCGGGTGCCCGCGAGGCCTTCGAGGGCGAGGGCGAGGGCGCGGGGGTCACCGGTCCCGCGGGCGGCGGCGTAGCCGACGAGATGGCGCTCGCGCGCGGTGTCGGCGTCGCCCCGCTGCTCGGCGATGAAGCCGAGCTCGGCCATGACGAGGGCGGTGCCGGGGTCGCCGTAGACGGCGCGGAGCCAGTCGAGCCATTTGGTGAGGTGGGCCTCGGCGTCGTCGAGCCGTCCTTCGCGGCGGGCGACGAGGGCCAGGCCCGTTTCGGCGAACTGTCCGCCTCGTTTGTGGGCCTGCTCGACGGCGAGGCGCAGACCGCGCTCGTGGAAGCGGAGGGCGTCGGCGTGGTCGCCGGTGAGGAGGGCGATGCGGCCGAGGCCGGACCACTTGTACGAGGCGTCGGTCCACAGGCCCAGCTCTTCCGCCATGCGGAGGCCTTCGCGGTGCATACGGGTGGCCTCGGCGTAGTCCTCGTGGATCTCGGCGAGTGAGGCGAGGGTGTCTCCGGCGCGCAACTGGCCCCAGCGGTCGCCGAGTTCACGGAAGAGGGCGAGGCTGACGTCCGCGTCGCGGGAGGCGGCGGGGAAGTCGCCGCGGATGAGGGCGTGGCCGGCGGTGACGGCGAGGGTGGCGGCCCTGCCCCAGGCGTCGCCCAGCTCCTCGAAGGCGGCGAGGGCGGCGGTGAGCCTGTCCTGGTTGGAGGCGAGGTCACCGGAGCCGTAGAGGCTGAAGGAGAGCAGCCAGAGGGCGTGGGCCCGGTCGCAGGGGTCGGTGATGTGTTCGACGAGGGGAAAGGCGCGGGTGGTCGCGGCGGGGCCTTCGGCGTCGCCGGAGTAGAGGGCGAGGGCGGCGCGGCGGACGGTGGCGTCGGCGCGGTGCGCGCGGTAGACGTCGGTCTCCTCGGCCGGGACGGCGAGGGCGGTGTCGAAGGAGCGGAGGGCCTCGCCGAGCCGTCCGCGCAGGAACCAGTGCCAGGACTGGGCGATGACGAGGCGCAGTGCGTCGTCGGCGGCGCCGGTGCGGTGGCAGGTCTCCAGGGCGGCGCGCAGGTTGCCCGCCTCGGCGTCGAGGCGCTCCAGCCAGGCGCGCTGGTCGCGGCCGCGCAGCAGGGGGGCGGCGGTTTCGGCGAGGGCCAGGTGGTGGCGGGCGTGGCGGTGGCGTACGGCGGCGGTCTCGCCTGCGTCGTCGAGGCGTTCGAGACCGTACGCGGCGACGGATTCGAGGAGCCGGTAGCGGACGCCGCCGGGGGTGTCGGCGGCGACGACGAGGGAGCGGTCGACGAGGCGGGCGAGGAGGTCGAGGACGTCTTCGCCCTTCACTCCTTCGCCGGCGCAGACGGCTTCGGCCGCGTCGAGGGTGCAGCCGTCGGCGTGGACGCTGAGGCGGCGCAGCACGATCTGCTCGGAGGCGGTGAGGAGTTCCCAGCTCCAGTCGATGACCGCGCGCAGGGTGCGCTGGCGGGCGGGGGCGTCGCGGCGGCCGGCGGAGAGGAGCCGGAAGCGGTCGTCGAGGCGTGCGGCGAGTTCGCGGGCCCCTAGCGTACGGACGCGGGTGGCGGCGAGTTCGAGGGCGAGGGGGATGCCGTCGAGGCGGCGGCAGAGGGCTCCGACGGCTTCGGCGTTGTCGGCGGTGAGGGCGAAGCCGGGGTCGGCGGCCTGGGCGCGGGAGACGAAGAGCTGGACGGCTTCGGCCTGGCCGAGGGCCTCGGGGCCGGTGTCGCCCGCTGCGGGGAGGCCGAGGGGTCCGACGGGGCGAAGGTGTTCGCCTGCGATGCCGAGGGGTTCCTGGCTGGTGGCGAGGATGCGCAGGTGGGGGGCGCGGCCGAGGAGGGTGCCGGTGAGTTCGGCGACGGCGTCGACGACGTGTTCGCAGTTGTCGAGGAGGAGCAGGGCTCGCTTGGCGTGGAGGGCGGTGGCGAGGCGGTCGGCGGGGGTGTCGGTGCGGCGGCCGTCGGCGGTGGGGTCGGCGGGGACCGTGTCGTCGCGCATGCCGAGCGCGGCGGCGATCACGTGGGCCGTGCCGGAAACGCCCCCGGAGGTCCCGGAGTGAGCGGCGGGGCCGCCGAGTTCGACGAGCCAGGCGCCGTCGGGGAAGGTGTCCGGGTAGGCGTCGGCGGTCTGGATGACGGCTTCGAGGGCGAGGCGGGTCTTGCCGACGCCGCCGGGGCCGGTGAGGGTGACCAGGCGGGTGCGCGGGGCGGTGGAGTCGTCGCCGAGGAGGGCGCGGAGGGCGGCGAGGTCGTCGACGCGGCCGACGAGGTCGGTGAGGGGGGCCGGCAGGTTGCCGCGCTGGCGGGTGGGCGCGGGCGGGGCCGGTGGGGCGGGCCGTGATGCGGGCGGGGCCGGTGGGGCGTCGAGGGCCGGGTCCTTGCGGAGGATCGCCCGCTGGAGCGCGGTGAGTTCGGAGCCGGGGTCCAGTCCTAGTTCGTCGCGGAGCCGTTCGCGGAGCCGGGTGTATCCGTCCAGCGCGTCGTTCTGGCGGCCCGCGCGGTAGAGAGCGCGCAGATGGACGGCGTGGAGCCGTTCGCGCAGCGGGTGGGCGGCGGCGAGGGCGGCGAGTTCGTCGGCGAGCAGGTGGTGTTCGCCGAGTTCGAGGCGGGCGGCGGCCTGCTCCTCCAGTGCGGAGACGCGGTGTTCCTCCAGGCGCCGGGCGGCCCGGCGGGCGAAGGGCTCGGCCTCGAACTCGGTGTAGGCGGGCCCGCGCCACAGGGCGAGCGCGTCGGTGAGGAGGTCGGCCTTGCGGCGGGGGTCGGTGGTGGCGTGCGCCTGCGCCGTCAGGTCCTCGAAGCGGCCTGCGTCCGTCATGTCGCGGGTGATGCCGAGGAGGTAGCCGGGGGCGCGGGAGACGACGAGGGCGCGTCCGCCGGGTTCGGCCTCCTCCAGGGTGCGGCGGAGCTGCCACACCTTGGTCTGGAGGGCGGCGGCCGGTTTGCCGGGGAGGTCCTCGCCCCACATGTCGTCGAGGAGCCGGTCCGTGGAGACGGGACGGCCGGCGTGTATGAGGAGGTCGGCGAGGAGGGCGCGGACCTTGGGTTCCCCCACGGTGACCGGCTTGCCGTCCGTGGTCCACACCTCAAGAGGACCGAGTACCCGAAAGCGCATGGCCGCACAGTAACCCAGCCGTCGTGAGGTGCGGGTCCGCCGCTCACGGGCGGGTCCGTGAGGCGCCGTGAGAGGCCGTGAGCGGCCGAAGTCGGTTCGGGAGCGCGCCATGAGAACGCCGAGAGAAGCCGGGGTCAGGGTGGTTCTCGTAAAGCCGTCGTGGAAGAAAGTGGAACGGCGGTCGGCACGCGGTGACTTCCGAACGGCCAGGCCCCCCGGTGGGGTTCGGGAACGTCGGAGACCCGCAGATCGAGAAATCGAGGACCCCATGTCTCGCGAATCCCGTCACACTCGTCCCGGCAACTCCGGTTCGCGGGGCCAGGCGGAGGGCGCAGGCCGCCCGGAGAGCGCCCCCGACCCACGAAGATGGCTGGCACTCACCCTGCTGGTCGCCTCGTTCTTCATGGTGATCGTCGACTCGCAGATCGTCATGCTCGCGCTGCCCGCCATCGAGACGGAGCTGGGCTTCGCGGCCGGCGGCGTCCAGTGGGTGATGAGCGCCTACCTGCTGAGCTTCGGCGGTCTGCTGATGTTCGGCGGTCGTACCGCCGATCTGCTGGGCGGGCGGCGGATGTTCCTGCTCGGCACCGCCCTGTTCGGGGCCGCCTCGGTGCTGTGCGGTCTCGCCTGGACCGAGGAGGTGCTGATCACGGCCCGCGTCGTCCAGGGGGTGGCCGCCGCCGTCATGACGCCGACCGCCATGGCCGTGCTGATGCACACCTTCGCCGAGGGCGCCGAGCGCAACAAGGCGCTGGGCATCTGGACCGGCATCGGCGCCTTCGGTGCCACCGCGGCGCTGCTCATCGGCGGTCCGATCACCGATGGTCCGGGCTGGGAGTGGATCTTCTACATCAACGTCCCGGTGGTCGCCGCGGTGCTGGTCTTCGGCCCGCGCCTGCTGAAGGAGACCCCCGTCCGTCCCGGTCCGCGTCGCTTCGACCCCGCCGGCGCCGTGACCGTCACGGCCGCCATCGCGCTCCTCGTCTACGCGGTCTCCGAGGCCCCGCTCGTCGGCTGGGGCAGCGGCCGGACGATCGGCATGCTGATCGCCTCCGCCGTGCTGCTCGTCGTCTTCACCCTCGTCGAGGGCAAGTCGAAGGCCCCGCTGGTCCCGCTGCGGATCTTCCGCTCCCCCACCGTGGTCGGCGGCAACATCCTGATGATCATCGTCTCGATGGCGGTGTACGGCGGTGCGCTCACCACCTCGCTCTACGCCCAGCAGGTCCTCGGCTACAGCGCCGTCAAGTTCGGTCTGAGCACCGCGGTCTACGCCCTCATGTCGATCATCGGCGCCAACGTCAGTGCCCGGCTGGTCGCCAAGGTCGGCTACAAGCCGATCGCCATCGTCGGCATGACGCTGCTCTCCGGCGGTCTGCTGCTCCTGACCCGGATCGACCCGAACGGCGGCTACTGGAGCGACCTGTTCTTCGGTCTGGTCATCTTCGGCTCCGGTATCGGCTCCACCAACGTGGCCGCGTCGATCGCCTCGCTGACCGGTGCCAAGCCGGAGGAGTCCGGTCTGGTCTCGGGCATCAACAACGCCGTCTTCCAGATCGGTGCCGCGCTCGGCATCGCGATCGCCTCCTCGGTGGCCTTCGCCTACACCACCGGGACGGACGCCAAGGGTCTGAACGACGGCTTCCAGGCCGGGTTCCTGGCCACCGCCGTCTTCGCCCTGGCCGGTCTGGCGACCGCGCTGCTCCTGCTGCTGAACCGCGACTCGGGTCGGCGGCAGGTCGCCGCAGCCGATGCCGCCGATGCCGCGGACGCGCCGAAGGCGCACGTGCCCGCCGGTCACTGACGCCTCGCACCACCTCGTACCACCACACAAGGGCAGCCCGAATCCATCCGGGCTGCCCCTGTGCCGTTCCCCAGCCCGTCCGCTCCCCCGTCAGGAGGACCGCATGCCGTCGGTCACCCGCCCTTCCGTCCTCCGTACGCCCCCGCGTACGGAGACTCGTACACCGGACGGCCGCAGAACCGCCGGGCGGAGCCGTCGGTGGGCGCTGCTCGTGCTGCTCGCCGCGGTGTTCATGACGACGCTCGACTTCTTCGTCGTCAACGCCGTGGCCCCGGCGACCCGGCGGGACCTGGGCGCCGGGCAGGCGGCCATGCAGTCCGTCCTGATCGGGTACGGCCTGGCGTACGCGATCGGGCTGATCACCGCGGGGAGACTGGGCGATCTGTACGGGCCCCGGCGGGTGTTCACGGTGGGGCTCGCGCTGTTCACGGCCGCTTCCACGGCCTGCGGTCTGGCGACCGGGGTGGAGGTGCTGGTGGCGGCGCGGATCGCGCAGGGCGTCGCCGCCGCCCTGATGGCCCCGCAAGTCCTGGCCCTGATGGGCCGGTTGTTCGAGGGAGCCGACCGGGCCCGCGCTTTCGCCTGGTACGGGGCGACCGTGGGCGTCGCCGGTACGGGCGGACAGGCCGTCGGCGGGCTGCTGCTCGCGGTCGATCCGGGCGGGCTCGGGTGGCGGGCCTCCTTCCTCGTCAACATCCCCCTCGGCGTGCTCGCGCTCGCCCTGGTCCGGCTGCTTCCGGCCGACGGCCGGGGGCGGCGGGGCGGCGGGGGCCTCGATCCGGTGGGGACGCTGCTCTCCGCGGCCGGTCTCGTGGCGCTCGTCCTGCCGCTGGTGGTGGGCCGCGAGACGGGGTGGCCTGCGTGGACGTGGCTCAGCCTCGCGCTGTCGTTGCCGCTGCTCGCCGGGTTCGCCGCGCACCAGCGTCGGCGGATCGCCGCGGGGCGCGGCCCCCTGCTCGATCCCGCGGTCTTCCGGGACCGCGGCTTCACCCGGGGCGTGGTCTCCGTCGCGCTGCTGTTCGGCGGTTCGGCGGGGCTGACGTTCGTGCTGTCCCTCTATCTCCAGGAGGGCCGGGGGATGTCTCCGGTGACGGCGGGCCTGGTGGGTGTCGCGCTCAACGCCTCCTTCTTCGCGGCCTCGATGCAGACGGGCCGGCTCACGGGCCGGCTCGGCGGCCGGCTGGCGGTCCTGGGCGGGACGGTCCTCGCGGCGGGGCTCCTGCTGATCGGCTGGTCGGCCTCCTCGGTCGGTTCCGGCGGGCTGCCGTGGGGACTGGTCGCGGGTCTCTCCGTGACCGGCGCCGGGATGGGCCTGCTCATGGCCCCGCTGACGGACGCCGCGCTGTCCGGGGTGCGGGCGCGGCTCACCGGGATGGCCGCGGGGGTGCTCGGGACGGCGCAGGAGGCGGCGGGCGTCCTCGGCATCGCCCTGACGGGCCTCGTCTTCTTCCACCGGCTCGTGCCCGGCGGCGGCACGACACCGGAAACGGGCGCGCCGGACTGGCTGCCCGCCTTCCGGACGGCGATGGCGCTTCTCGCCGTCGCCGCGCTCGCGATAGCGGTGATCGCCCTGTCGGCCGCCCCGCTGCCGGGCCGGTGGCCCCGGGTCCGGGCCGCCCTGAGCCGGGGTGGGGCCGGAGACCGCCGGTGGCGCCGTCGGCCGCGGACGGCGCTCCCGGCCCCGTGGCCGTACCGGTCGGACGAGGCCGTGGGCGAGCGTCGCGTCGGCGACCCGTTCGAACCGGTCGACAGGGGCGCCCACGACGTGGTCTCCGGGGCCCGGTAGCGGTCCGCCGCGCGGGCGGTCTCGTGGAGAGCGCGCGTGCTGGCGGCGAGCCGGGTCTCGGCCTGCCCGAAGGTCCGGGGCGAGTGGAGGGTGGCGTCGCCAGAGCCGGAGAGGACGTCCTGCTCCCAGCGGTCGGCGGTGCGACGGTACGGGCCGAGGAGGCGGCCGATCCCTCGGTCGCCGAGGCCGTACCGCAGCCGCGTGGTCCGGCGGCGCTCTTCGCGGGTGCCGTGGCGCGAACCGTGCGGAGACGGTGGTCACGTTCGTCCGGGACTCAGCGGCCTTCGGTGGTGAGAGCGTCGGCCGAGTGGGCGGGACAGGCCGCCGATGGCGGGACCTGGCCGGGTAGTTGGCCAATTACCGCCGCATGAACGGGGCGTTGAGAGCCCCTCGTATCTTCTGGTCAGAGTTCGGAGCACAAGGAGAACTTGTTCGGCGTTCGGCCCAGTCCACTTTCCCGATGGAGAGGTCAGCGATGACATCCTCGGCGCTCGCGCCCGATCTTTTCGGCCACGACTACTTCCAGGATCCGTATCCTGCGTTCTCGTGGCTCCGCAAGAACGCCCCGGTGCACCGGCTCACCTTCCCCGTCGGCGACCTGCCCATGTGGATGGTGTCCCGCTACGAGGACGTGAAGCGGCTGCTCAGCGACTACCAGAACTTCAGCAGTGACGCCACCGTGTGGGCCGGTGAGGACTTCAAGAAGTCCGGCCTGGTGTTCGGCTCCGGCACCGTCATCGAGCGCATCCTCTCGGTCCTCGACCCGCCGGACCACACGCGGGTGCGCAAGCTGGCCATGAGCGCCTTCACCCCCCGCCGTACGGCACTGTGGGAAGAGCCGACCCGGGAGATCGTGGCCTCCGCCCTCGACCGCCTCGAAGCCATGGAGAACCCGGACATCATGGAGTTCGCCTCCACGGTGCCGGCGGAGGTCATCGGCCGGGTCATGGGCATCCCGCTGGACAAGTTCCGGCAGATCCTGCACGCCATCGAGAAGGCGCTGGTCGTCGATCCCGAGCACATGACCGAATCGACGCTCGCGTACCAGGAGATCGTCGACTACGGGCGCGAGGTCATCGACGAGAAGCGCCGCAACCCGGGCGAGGACCTCACCTCGGTCTTCATCCAGGCCCGTGACGGCGACGACCGGCTCGACGAGAACGAACTCATCGCCATGGTCGCGCTCATGATCATGGTCGGCCTGGACACGACCCGGAACCTCATCGGGTCGGCGATCCTCGCCCTCCTGGACCACCCGGACCAGCGGAAGTCGCTCGCCGAACGGCCGGAACTCGCCGAGTCCGCGGTGGAGGAGTTCCTCCGCTACGACGGCGCCCTGACGGTGGCCCTGATCCGCTTCGCCACACAGGACGTCGAGTTCCTCGGCACGACCATACCCAAGGGCGCCACGGTCATCGCCGCCCTCCAGTCCGCCAACCACGACCCCGACGTCTTCGAGGACCCGGACCGGCTGGACATCACCCGCACCGGGCCCCGGCACCTCGGTCTCGGGCACGGACTGCACAACTGCCTGGGCGCGGCCCTCGCCCGGCTGGAGTCCCGGATCGCCGTCCCGGCCTTCTTCGAGCGGTTCCCGAACGCCCGGCTCTCCGTGCCCCGCGAGGAGATCCGTTACGCGGAGAGCTGGCTGCTGCGCAGCGTCCTCGCCCTCCCCGTCGACCTGCACGGTTCCAGACCGCGCTGAACCAGGAAAGACGAACCCCCATGAAGATGACGCTCACGATCGACCGTACGGCGTGCGTCGGCGCCGGTACCTGCCTGGCCATGAACCCGGCCCTGTTCCGCGTCGAGGACGGCAAGGGCACCGTCCTCCAGGGCGTGCTCGAAAGCGAGGAAGACGTCAAGGCCGCCATGGACGTGGCGGAATGCTGCCCCACGGAGGCGGTGTCACTGACGCCCGAGACGGTCTGACGAGAGCCGGGAGAGGCCCGAAGGATCCCTCCCGGCACGCGCGAAGCTCCGGCGGCCACCCGTGACGGGTGGCCGCCGGAGCTTTACCGCGTCCGACTCGGTACCGCGTGCGGCGGTACCGGTCGGCCCGGATGCCGGCAGCCTCAGGCGGTGCGCTTCCTGAACTGCTCGATCATGGCGGCGTAGCTGTCGCCGCCCCGACCCGCGGCGATGGCCCGGTCGGTCAGCTCCTTGACGAACGTGGGCAGCTCGGCGCTCGCGCCGGTCGCCTCGCTCTCGTGGATCAGGTGCACCATCGTCGCCCAGTGGGTGTCGATGGTGGCGTCGTGGGCGGGGTAGCTGCCCTCGTCGATCTGGCCCGCGTAGGCCGAGACGAAGTTGGTGACCGCGCCGATCCAGTCGTTGGCGAGCGGCGCGAAGGTACCGGCCTTCACGTTCGCGGTCTCCAGCAGGGCGACACCGTGCAGGAAGCTGTTGAGGACACCCCACATGATGCCGAGCAGGGCCACGTCGTAGAGCGAGGCCAGGCCGTGGTCGTCACCGAGGTGAGTGGCTCGCCCGAGGCTCGCCAGGGTGGCCTCGTGCGCGTCGAAGACCTCCTGGGAACCGGCGTACAGCAGCGTGGCGTGCTCGGTGCCGATGACCGGCGGGATCGCCATGATGGCGCCGTCGAGGTACTTGACGCCGTGCTCGGCCGCCCAGCGCGCGGTGTCGCGCGCGCCCTCGGAGTGACCCGAGGTGAGGTTGACGACGGTCTTCCCCCGCAGCGCGTCGGCCAGCGGGTCCAGAACGGTGTGGGCCACGTCGTAGTCGGTGACGCACACGACGATCAGCGGGGCCGCCGCGACCGCGTCGGCGGCCGTGGCGGCGAGCACGGCGCCGTTCTCGACGAGCGTCCGGGCCTTCTCCGGCGAACGGTTCCACACGGTGGTGGAGACGTCGGACTTCAGAAAAGCGCCGGCCAGCGCCTGGCCCATGAGGCCCAGGCCGATGACGGCGATCGAGGTGTCATTGCCGGCATGTGCATTGGTGGTCATGAACAGGCACAACTTTCTCGTTGACGCGCACAGCGTGAAATACACAGCACAGGAATGCGGTGCGATGCCTACGAGGCTAGGCGCATGCCTCTCAGCCGCCGGTAACCGCTGAGTAATTCCCTGGTACGCAACGGCTGTTTCAGGACAGGCCGGGCCTGGTCAGATGCCCACCGAGGCGTCATGGGCGGCACGACGACCGGATTCGATCGCTCCGTCGATGTAGCCGCTCCAGCCGTTGGCGATGTCGCCGGTGGCGAAGGCGAGCCGCCCGGTCGGCTGGGTGACCGCCGGATAGAGGGAGGTGAGCTGCCCCGGCTTGCGGAAGGCCCAACCGCCGCGCGAGTACGGGTCGCTGCCCCAGCGGTGCGCCTTGATGGAGACGATGTCGACGTCGGCGCCCAGCTGCTGGACCGCCGCGCGGACCTGCGTCGGGTTGTTCGGGTCGAAGGTCGGATCGGTGCTGAAGGCGATGTACAGCTGGCCCTCGGCCGTCGGCTTGTCCGGAATCAGCATGGTGATCGGCGAGCCGCCCTCCGCGCCCTGGGCGTAGAACCGGCCCTGCGCGCTGCTCGCGTTGATCAGGAGCTTGGTGCCGGTCGTCACGCCGATGCCCTGGGTGGTGGCCGTCGTCCGCGCGGCGGCGAGCCCCGGCGAGAACGCGATGGTCTGCCACACGTTGGCGGGGACGGCGACGACGACACCGCGGGCCCGGTAGGTGCTGCCGGGCTGGGTGGAGACGAAGTAGTAGTTGCCGCTCTGGGTGACCGCGGTGACCGGGGTGTTGAGGCGCAGGACAGGCAGCGCGTCGAGCAGCATGGCGTTGAGAAGGGCCGCCGTGCCGCCGGCTATGCGGTAGCGCATGGTGTCTTCCCAGCCGACGTTGTTGTGCCCGGCGAGCGCCCACCACTGGGCGAGCATGGTGAGCGCGCCGGAGGTGCTGGAGCCGCCCGAGTACACGGCGGTCTGGCCGTTGACGAGGAGTTCCTCCGCCGGCGTGAGGTTCATCTGGTTGAGCCGGGCGCGCAGCGAGAGCTGGTCCTTGGCGCCGATGAGGTCCGAGCGGTACAGGGGCTCGAAGGGCCGCTCGAAGTACTGCGAGGAGCCCTCGAAGATCCGCTCGTAGACGAGGCCGAGGTTGCCGAAGCCCTGGGCCGGGGCGAACTCCTGCGGGCCGCTGGGCGTCGGCAGGAAGGTGCGCTCCGGGGCCAGGTCCTCGACGAGGCCGATGCCGTACCGGGTCAGCTCGGCGCCGACGTGCGGCTGGGAGACGGGGTCGACCCAGGTGCCGCCCAGCTCCACCGTGTGACCGGCGAAGGTGTCGGTCCAGGTACGGCCGCCGATGCGGCTGCGGGCCTCCAGGACCAGGACGCTGTAGCCCTGGTCGCGGAGGTCGCGCGCGGCGCTGATTCCGGCGAAGCCGGCGCCGACGACGATGACGTCGTAGGTGAGCTGTTCCTCGGCCGCGGCGGAGGGGGCCATCAGTCCGGAGGCCGTCGTCGACAGGGCGGTGAGGGCGCCGAGGGCGGCGCCGGCACGCAGGAAGCTGCGGCGGGAGGGCTGTCGGACCTGGTCTGCTGCGCCGGTTCTCGACTTCTCGGAGTTCACCGTTCTCTTTTCCGTTCTCTGCCGGAGGGAAAGGGCTTCATGGACGTGCGGGTGCCGTCGCGCGGTGACGTGCGTACGGGCGGCACGGACCGCGGTGCGGACCGCCGGTGGGGGGCGGCGGGGGGGGCGGCGGACCACACGGAGCGGTGGCCGGTGGGGGCGGCGGACCACAGGGAGGGCGGTGGCCGGTGGGGAAGGCCGGCCCGCGTCGGGGGATCTAGAGGTAGTCGGTGTTCGGGTCGAGGCCGACGAGGACCCGGCCGTGGGCCTCCAGGCTCCCGACGGGGGTCATCAGGCCGTGCAGGTAGAGGCCCTCGATGTCCCGCTGAATGCGCTGGAAGGGCGCCGTGCGGGCGATGATCGAGGCGCCGCTGATGTCGTGCAGCTCCTGGACGGCTTCCTTCGCGAGCTGGACGGCGTAGCCGAACTGGCCGCGCATGGTGGCCTTCTGCTCGACGGAGAGCTGCTCGCCGGAGTCCGCTCCGCTCTGCATGAGGCGGAGCCAGCCCTCGGCGAGTCCCTCGGCGGCGGTGATCTTGTTGGCGGCGACCGCGACCTTCACCTGCGTGTAGGGGTGCTCGCGCTGCTCGGCCCAGTGGGTGTAGGCGATGCCCTTGCCCGGCAAGCGCTGGAGGAAGACCTCGAGAGCGGCGTGGGCGAGGCCGAAATAGACCGGGACGGAGAGGGCCATGACGTAGGCGGTGAGGCCGTAGTTGCGGCCCGTGGCACCCGTGTTGGAGCGGCCGCCGACGAGGCCCTCGATGACCTCGATGCCGTCCACGACGCGGTGGGCGGGGACGAAGAGGTCCTTGACCGTGGTGGTGGAGCTTCCGGTGCCGGACGCGGCGGTGACGTCCCAGTCGTCGGCGATGGAGACCTCGGAGGCGGGGACGATGGCGAAGACCTCGGCGTCCTCCTGTCCGGGCCGCTGGAGCATCGCCGCGTAGATGTTCCAGTCCGCGCCCTTGATGCCGGTGTTGAAGCGCCAGCTGCCGTTGAGGACGTACCCGCCCTCGGTCTCGACGGCGGTGCCGGTGGGGGTGAAGCCGCCGGAGATGCGGACGGAGCCGTCGACGAAGATCTCTTCCTGGGCCTTGTCCGGATACTGGGTGGCGATCCAGGCACTGGAGACCCACGCGCAGGAGACCCAGCCGGTCGAGCCGCAGCCGCGGCCGATCTCGGCGACGATCGCCGCCTGCTCGGCCGCCGGGAGGTCGAGGCCGCCGAAGCGCTTCGGAACCGCGATGCGGAAGACGCCCGCCTTCTCCAGCAGTTCGATGTTCTCGTCCGGGATCCAGCCCTGGTTCTCGGCCTCAAGGCCGTTCTCGCGCAGCCGGGGAACAGACTCCCTCACCGCTTGCAGCACAGCTTCCGCTTCGTTCAAGGGCGTTGCCATCGTGACTCCTCGTATCTCGGCTGGAAACAACCGGGTTGAGCATGCCTGGACCGGGTTCACGCGGAGTAACGCGCCAGTAATCCCGTCCCCCGGCCCGTGGATGTCGGAGGCGTCACGAATCACGCCGAGTAACGCATCGGTAATCCCGCCCGCCGCCCCATGGGCATCCGAGGCGTCACGAATCACGCCGAGTAACGTGTCGGTAATCCCTTACTCCGTCCCATGGCGGCCGGAGGCATCGCGAATCACGCGGAGTAACGCCCTGGTAATCCGCCCCCCAGTCCGCGGACGTCAAAATCGTCGCGAATCACGCGTCGGTAATCCGCCTCTGGCTCACGGATGTCGGGGGTGTGTGCCGCAGTGGGCGCCGGTCCGCCGGGCGCCCCGCACCTCGGCCCCCGGTCCGCCGGGCGCCCCGCACCCCGGACCCCGCCTACCTGATCCGGATCCCGGATCCAGAATCCCGTATTTCGGATCCAGGATTTCGTATCCAATCGTGCCCATCGGGGGCGCGCGGCACCGCAGCTCCCGCCCCCCCCTGCTGGGCTCGCGCCCCTCCCCCACTTGGCCCTCCGTCCCGAGCGGGCTCGGGGGCGGCGGCCCACGATGGGCCTATGTCGATCTCCGCCGCCCGCCGTGCCGCCCTGCTCGCCGCCACCGCCGCACTACTCGCGGGATGCACGGTCGCGGCGGACGAGGCGGCGGATACGGGGAGGCCGACCGGGACCGGCGGTGTCTCCCCGCTGACCTCGCAGAAGCTGTCCTGGGCGCCCTGTCCCGCGCCCTCGGCGGACGAGGGCGGCGGCGCCGCACCCTCCCCGCCCGCCGAGGGCGCCTCCTGGGAGTGCTCCTTCCTCCAGGCACCACTCGACTGGTCGGTGCCGGAAGGCGACACGATCGAACTGGCCCTCATCCGGGTCCGCGCCCGCGACCAGAACCGGCGGATCGGCTCGCTGCTGTTCAACTTCGGCGGGCCCGGCGGCTCCGGCATCACCGGTCTGCCCGGCTTCGCCCCCGACTACGAGACCCTGCGGTCCCGCTACGACCTGGTCTCCTTCGACCCGCGCGGAGTCGGCCGCAGCGACCCCGTCGCGTGCCTGGACGACAAGGAACTCGACGCCTACTACGCCCTCGACTTCACCCCCGACGACGAGGCGGAGGAACGGACCCTCGCGGACGCGCAGAAGAAGTACGCGGCCGCCTGCCAGAAGAACTCGGGACGGGCCCTCCCCCACGTGGGCACCGAGAACGCGGCCCGGGACATGGACCTGATGCGCCAGGTCCTCGGAGACTCCAAGCTGCACTACTTCGGCATCTCGTACGGCACGGAACTCGGCGGTGTCTACGCCCACTTGTTCCCGTCCCATGTCGGCCGGGCCGTCTTCGACGGCGTCGTCGACCCCGACGCGGGCGTGGAGGCGGGGGCCCTCGGCCAGTCGCGGGGCTTCCAGCTCGCCCTGGACAACTTCGCCCGGGACTGCGTTGACCGGGGCGACGCCTGCACCCTGCCCGGTACGAGCGTCGCCGAGGTCGAGACCTTCGTGACGGACCTCCTCGCCTCCCTCGACAAGAAGCCGGTCCCGGGCATCGGCGACCGGAAACTCACCCAGACCCAGGCCACCAACGGCATCGCGCAGGCCCTGTACTCCAAGGAGTTCTGGACCTATCTGGAGCAGGGCCTCGAAGCGGCCGACGGCGGAAACGGGGCCCTGCTGCTCACCCTCTCGGACGCGATGAACGGGCGCGGCCAGAACGGCTCCTACAGCAACATCCAGGCCGCGAACGCCGCCATCAACTGCGTGGACTACAAGGAGCGGTACACCCTGGGCCAGGCCAAGGAGCGGCTGCCGCAGTTCCGGGAGACCTCCCCGGTCTTCGGCGACTTCATGGGCTGGGCCCTGTCGAGCTGCTCCCAGTGGCCGGTGCCCGGTACGTGGGAGCACCCGGACGTGTCGGCGCCCGGTTCGGCGCCGATCCTGGTCGTCGGCAACACGGGCGACCCGGCGACGCCGTACGAGGGGGCCCGCGCGATGGTGAAGGCGCTCGGGCCCGGCGTGGGCGTGGAGCTGACGTACGAGGGCGAGGGGCACGGCGCCTACAACGGTGGCAGCGCGTGCGTGAAGAAGGCCGTGGACGCCTATCTCCTGGACGGCCGGGTCCCGAAAACCGGCACGGTCTGCTCCTCGTAACCCCGGGAGGTCTCGCGATCCCGGGAGGTCCCAGGGCGTGGGCATGCGGAAGGGCCCGGACCCACGGGGGGTCCGGGCCCTTCGCCTGGCCCCGCGGAGGGGCCGGAAGGTCTAGTAGACCGGCTTCTCGGGCTCGATCTGGTTGACCCAGCCGATCACGCCGCCGCCGACGTGCACGGCGTCCGCGAAGCCCGCGGCCTTGAGCACCGCGAGGACTTCCGCACTGCGGACACCCGTCTTGCAGTGCAGGACGATCCGCTTGTCCTGGGGGAGGTCCTGGAGGGCGGTGCCCATCAGGAACTCGTTCTTCGGGATCAGACGGGCGCCCGGGATCGAGACGATCTCGTACTCGTTCTGCTCGCGGACGTCGATGATGTCGATGTTCTCGCCGTCGTCGATCCACTGCTTGAGCTGCTTGGGAGTGATCGTCGAGCCGAGCGCCGCCTCCTGGGCCTCCTCGGACACGACGCCGCAGAAGGCCTCGTAGTCGATGAGTTCGGTGACGGTGGGGTTCTCGCCGCAGACCGCGCAGTCGGGGTCCTTGCGGACCTTGACCTGGCGGTACTGCATCTCCAGGGCGTCGTAGATCATCAGACGGCCGACGAGCGGCTCGCCGATGCCCGCGAGGAGCTTGATGGCCTCGTTGACCTGGATGGAGCCGATGGACGCGCAGAGCACGCCCAGGACGCCGCCCTCGGAGCAGGACGGGACCATGCCCGGCGGCGGGGGCTCCGGGTAGAGGCAGCGGTAGCAGGGACCGTGCTCGGACCAGAAGACGGACGCCTGGCCGTCGAAGCGGTAGATCGAGCCCCAGACGTACGGCTTGTTCAGCAGCACACAGGCGTCGTTCACCAGGTAACGGGTGGCGAAGTTGTCGGTGCCGTCGACGATCAGGTCGTACTGGCTGAAGATGTCCATCACGTTGTCGGCTTCGAGCCGCTCCTCGTGAAGGATCACGTTCACGTACGGGTTGATGCCGAGCACGCTGTCGCGCGCCGACTCGGCCTTGGAGCGGCCGATGTCGGACTGGCTGTGGATGATCTGGCGCTGGAGGTTCGACTCGTCGACCTCGTCGAACTCCACGATGCCCAGGGTGCCCACACCGGCGGCGGCCATGTACATCAGCGCCGGGGAGCCGAGCCCACCGGCGCCGACACACAGCACCTTGGCGTTCTTGAGCCGCTTCTGCCCGTCCATCCCGACGTCCGGGATGATCAGGTGGCGGGAGTACCTGCGGACCTCGTCTACGGTGAGCTCGGCAGCCGGCTCGACCAGGGGTGGCAGCGACACGGGGACTCCGGTTGTCGGTATGTCAGTACGGTTGTTCTCCTCGTAACACTGCCACGCCCCCTCTCATTCCGAGACACCTGGTCCGGTCTGCGAGACAATTCCGTCCCAGCAACCGGGCAGCGCGCGGAATAGGCCGGTTTGTCCCGGCGCCCGGATTCCCGAGGCCCGGAGCCGCCGTCCCGGAGCCGCCGCGGCGGGGCGGTGCGGGTCGGGGCGGCTGCCCGGCCCGTCCGCCGTGTCGAGCACCGCCCCGTGCGGCGGGGTCCCCGGAGGGGTCAGCCCGCCCCGCTCGACGGGGCGGGCAGCGGGTGGACGTGACGGGGCACGCCCACCCCCCGCGCCCTGACGGCTCCGGTCGCCGTCAGATGCGGCACGCGGCCTCCATCCAGATGTCGGCCAGTGACTCCTCCAGGTTGATCCGGGGCCGCCAGCCCAGCCGGTCGCGGGCGGTCCGTACATCGGCCTGCTGCCAGGTGCCGCAGCCGTCGGGGTACGGGTAGGGCGCGGAGGCCAGCTGTTCGGCGATGGTCCCCTCGGTGCGGGGGGCGCCGATCATCGGGCGCTGCGGGATGCCGTGGGGGCCGTCCAGCTCGTGCAGGTTGCCCGCGTAGCCCGCGACCCTGGCGAGGACGGCGGCGGCGTCCCTGAGCCGGACCGCGCGACCGGTGCCGATGTTGACGACGCCCTGGGCCGCGGAGAGCGAGGCGGCGTGCACGGCCCGTGCCACGTCCCGGACGTCGACGAAGTCCCGTTGGATCCCGAGACCGCTGAGCTTCAGTTCGCCGTCGCCCGCCTGCATCGCCCGGCGCATCGCCTCGGCGAGCCTGCCGAGCGGCGAACCGGCGGGGGTGCCGGGGCCGACGGGCGAGAACACGCGCAGGACCACGGCGTCGAGCCCGGAGCCGAGGACGAGTTCGGTCGCCGCCAGCTTCGACACCCCGTAGGGGCCGCCGGGGCGCGGTACGGCGTCCTCGGCGGTCGAGGAGCCGGGCTGGCTGGGCCCGTACTCCGAGGCGCAGCCGACCTGGACGAGCCGGGCGCCGCAGCCGCTGCGCCGCAGGGCCTCGCAGACGGTGGCGACGGAGACGGTGTTGTGCCGGGTCAGTTCGCGGGCGCCGCCCCTGGTGGCGCCCGCGCAGTTGACGACGACCCCGGGGTGGACGGCGTCGAGGAAGCGGGTCAGGGCGCCGGGGCTGCCCGTGGCGAGGTCGAACCGTACGTCGGCGTCGTCGCCCCGGCCGAGTGCGGTGAGGTGCACGGCGGGGTCGGCGAGCAGGCGGTCGGCGACGAAGCGTCCGATGAAGCCGTTGGCTCCGAGCAGTAGCACCCTCATCGCGCGGCCCCTTCGTGCCGACCGGCCGGTGCTGGGGCTTGGGGGGTCATGGTCTTCGTTCTCCTTGCGGGGTGGTGGAAGGGGTGACGGGGCGCCCCCGCGGCGTCGGCTCCGCGGGGGCGCGGGGCCTCACGGGGTGGTGTGGGCGGAGGCCCGGACGAGGGCGCCGGTCGCGTGGGCCAGCAGGCCGAGCGCGGCGGCGCCGCAGACGAGGGTGGGGACGGCCCCGGGGCCCCAGCTGCCGCCGTCGGCGCGCACCGGGGCGGCGAGCGCGTCGAAGCCCGGGGCGGGGACGCGGGAGGCGAGGACGCTCGCGAGGGCGAGGGCCTCGGCGGCGCAGGCGGCGGCGAGTACGGCGGCGGCCGGCTCGGGGTGGCCGTGCGCGGTGAGGAGCCGGGCGAACAGCAGGAGCGCGCCGAGGGCGAGGGCTCCGGGGCTGAACCCGGTGAGCGCGAGGAGGGCGGTGAGGGCGAGGAGTTGGAGGGTGACGGTGCCGAGGAGCAGCGGGCGGATGCGGGCGGCGAAGTCGGCGAGGCCCCGGCTGGCCCCGATCCGGTGGCGGGCCCGGTCGGCGAAGAGCCGGGCGCACCAGGCGGCGGGCGCGATGGCGAGGGCGAGGCCGAGAAGGGGGCCGGTGGTGGGCTCCCAGGGTCCGTCGGGGCCGCCGCTGAGGATCTGGTCGAGGAAGCCGTCGCCCGCGGCGGCGTAGGCGAGGAGCCAGAGGGTCCAGAGACGGGCGGCGGGCGGGCCGTGGCCGCCGGGGGCGCGGAAGGGGCCGCGCCGGGCGGCGAGGAGGAGGGACCCGGCGAGGAGCAGGGCTCCGGAGGCGCCGACGGCGGAGCGGGCGGGCCCGTGGGCGAGGGCGAGTCCGGTGTGGGTGAGCGCGGCGGCGGCGCCGGGGGCGAGGGCGGCGAGGAGCCAGGCGTCGGTGCGGGGCGCGCGGGGGGCGGGGGGCGGCGCGGGGGTGTCGTGCCGGGGTACGCGGGCGTACAGCTCTTCGGCGAGGGAGAAGACGTCCCGGTGCCGGAAGCGCGCGGCGGTGCGGTCGGTGAACCCTTGCGCCTCAAGCCCGGCGGCGATCTCCAGGGGGTCGACGGCCCGCGCGCAGAGGTCCCGGTGCAGCCGAGTGAGCACGGTGACGGGGTCGGCGACGTGACCGGACCCTCGACCGTCCGGGAACCCGTGCTCGGCGGCGCCCCGGGGGGCCGTGGACCCGGCCGTGGACCCGGCTGGGGATACGGGGGTGGGCTCGGCCGGGGATACGGGCGCGGGCCCGGCGCTCGCCCGGGGGCCTACGGGACCGGCCGGGGGCACGGGGTCCGCACCGCCGCGAGGGCGCACGGAACCGGCCCGGGACACAGGCGCGGGCCCGCCACCCGCCCGAGAGCCCACAGGACCGACCGGGGCCACGGGGTCCGCACCCTCGCGAGGGCGCACAGAACCGGCCCGGGACACAGGCGCGGGCCCGCCACCCGCCCGGAAGCCCACAGGACCGACCGGGGCCACAGGGCCCGCACCCTCGCGAGGACGCACAGAACCGGCCGGAGGCACAGGCGCGGGCCCGGTGGTGTCCCGGAGCCCCGTGGGGCCGGGCGGTGAAGCGGGCTCGGCGGCGCTCTCAAGGCGTACGGACCCGGACGGAGCCACGGAAGCCGACCCGGCGGCGTCCCTGGCGCGCACCGGCCCGGCCAGGGGCACGGGACCGGCCAGGGGCAGCGGTGCGGCCAAGGGCGCGGGGGCGGTGGTGCTCCCGGGTCGTGCGGGACCGGTCGGGGCCGCCGGATCCGTGTCGCCGTGAGGGTGTTCGGGGACTGCGGGAAGGGCGGGGGGCTTCAGGGGGGTGTGGGGGTGCGGACGGGGCTCGGGGGTGGGGGCCGGGGGTGGGGGTGCCTGGGTGGCCTTCCGCGTGGGCGGGGCTATCGGGGAGGGCGCGGGGTCGTCGGGGGCGTGCGGGGTGCCGCTGGTGCGGGGGGCCGGGGCGCGGACGCCGAGGAGGGCCTCGGGGCGGGTGTCCCGGGCGGCGGGGCCGCGCATGGGGGTGCCTCCTTCAGGCATCGGGGGCTCCTGTCCTGGCGGTCATGGGCTGGTGCGTCCAGTCGCCCGGCACGTGCGCCTCGGCGGGGTGGGCGAAGAGGCGGCCGTCGCCGGGGCGGTGGCGGGCCGGGGAGCGGGAGAGGAGTTCGAGGTAGAGGCCTCGGAACGCGGCGAGGTTCTGTTCGACGGTGAAGAGTTCGAGGGCGCGGGCGCGGGCGGCGGCGCCGAGCCGGTGGCGGCGCTCGGGGTCGTGGAGGAGGGCCAGACAGGCGTCGGCGAGCGCGCGGGGGTTGCGCGGGGGGACGACGAGGCCGGTGCCGCAGACGATCTCGACGACCGCGCCGACGTCGGTGGAGACGGTGGCGCGGGCGCAGAACATGGCTTCGACGAGGCAGGCGGGGAAGCCTTCGACGGCGCTGGACAGGACGACGACGGCGCCGGAGGCGTAGGTGTCTTCCAGGGTGGGGGCCCGGGGGCCGCCGAGTTCCTCGAAGACGACGGGGGGGTCGCCCGCCGGGTGGCTCTCCTCGGGGAAGAGCCGGGCGGCGAGTGCCTCGCAGTGGGCGAGGTAGGCGGCGGCGCCCGGTTCGCGGACGGGGACGGCGACGATCCGCAGCCGGGTGCCGGGCTGCCGGAAGCGGATCTCGGCGAAGGCGTGCAGCAGGGCGACGAGGTCCTTGGCGGGTTCGACGCGGCCGACCCAGAGCAGGGTCCTGGGGTCGCCGCTCGTCTCGTCCTCGCCGGCCTCGGCGAAGCGGTCGGCGACGAGTCCGGGGTGGACGGTGCGGATGCGGGCCCGGTCGGCGCCGCACCGCTCCTGCCAGCGGCGGGTGTGGGAGTGGCCGGGGGTGAGGAGTCCGGCCTGCCGGTAGACCTCGGTGGAGAGCCGGCCGTGGAGGGCGGCGAGCAGGGCGCGGAGGGGGGCGGAGCGGTCGGCGCCCTCGGCGGAGAGGTAGTGGGCGCGGAGCGGTACGCCGTATTCGGTGACGAGGAGCGGGGTGCCGAAGAAGCGTTTGGCCAGGAGTCCGGGGAGGGCGGTGGTGCCTCCGGCGGCGGCGTGGCAGAGGTCGGCGGCGCCGAGGGTGTCCTCGTCGTACCAGTCGAGGGAGAGGGGGCGCAGGGTCTGTTCCAGGTGCTCGGCGAAGGCGAGGTGGTCGGGGAGCGCGGCGGCGGCCGTGCTCCGGCGTGCGCCGGGCGCGCGGCAGACGGTTTCGAGGATGCGGACGGCGTCGTCGGAGCGGAGCGCGCCGGGGAGTCCGCCGCGCTCGCGGGCGAGGTGGGCGAGGCCGTAGAGCCCGGCGGCGAAGGCGGGTTCGGCCCCGGGGGTGTTCTGGTGGGGCTCCTCTTCGGCGCAGAGGCCGGTGGCGAGGAGGTGGAAGGCCTCGGTGAAGCGGTGCCGGTCGCGGCGGCCGTAGGGGCGGCGGGCGGAGCGGTCGCCGAAGGCGCCGGCGAACAGGCCGCCGGTGTCCCGGGCCGGGCCGGGGTCGGTGGTGCGGACGAGCCGGGCGTTCGGCGGGAGAGGTGGGGGGGCGCCGGGTCCGTCGGGCGCGTACAGGTCGAAGCGGTGCTGGCGCAGCCCGCGTACGAGCCGTTCGCACCAGCGTCCGGGCTCACCGGTGGCATACGGGTAACCACCCTCGGTGAGCAGTCCGATCCGCATGAGCGCAGCCCCGTTCTCCCTCGATGACGGTCACCGTGGGTTCGGTGACTCGCAGCGGGAAGAACGTAAGCGGAGAGACCGGTGGCGCGATGGACGGTTGTCCGTCGCACCACCGGAAGGGGTGAATGCACGTAACTTTCACCCTCGGACCGCGTTTAGCCGCGCTAAATGCCGGATCGGATACGCGGAGTGCCTCGGGAGGGCGTACGAGGGTGCCCGGGGAGGGCTTCGAGGAGGCCTCGGGGCGTCAGACGGCGGCGGGCTCCCGGCGGCGTTCCCTGCGTTCGGCCGCGTGGTGCGGGTCGAGGGCGGGGACGGCGGCGAGCAGCTGCCGGGTGTAGGGGTCCCGAGGCGTCCCGTAGACCTCGGCGACCGTGCCCTGCTCGACGATCCGGCCCGCGCGCATGACGGCCACCCGGTCGCTGACCTGCCGGACGACGGCGAGGTCGTGGGCGATGAAGACCAGGCCGAGGCCCAGTTCAGCCTGGAGTTCGGCGAGCAGCGCGGTGACCTGGGCCTGGGTGGTGACGTCGAGCGCGGAGACCGGTTCGTCGCAGACGATCAGGCGGGGCTCGGCGGCGAGCGCGCGGGCGATGCCGACGCGCTGGCGCTGGCCGCCGCTGAACTCGTGCGGGTAGGCGTCGTACCGGTCGGGGTCGAGGCCGACCCGGTCGAGCAGTTCCCGCACCCGGTTCCGTATCCGGGTCTCGTCGTGCTCCCCCGCGACCCGCAGCGGGTCGGCGACCGATTCGCCGACGGAGCGGCGCGGGTTGAGGGAGGCGACGGGGTCCTGGAAGACCATCTGGAGTTCGCGCCGGTGGGGGCGCAGCTCGCGGTCCGTCAGGGTGGCGATCTCCGTACCCTGGTAACGGAGTTCGCCGCCGGTCGGGTCGAGGAGCCGGACCAGCATGCGGCCGAGGGTGGTCTTGCCGCTGCCGGACTCCCCCACGACGCCGAGGGTCTCGCCCGCGTGGACGGCGAGGGAGACGCCGTCGACGGCGGTGATCTTCCGCCCGGCCCGGCCGAACTCCTTGCGCAGTTCGCGCGCTTCGAGGAGCGGCGGCTCTTCCTTCGCCGGGCGGACCGGGGTCCGCAGCGGCCCGTCGAGCCGGGGCACGGCGGCGAGCAGACGTCGGGTGTACGGCTCCGCCGGGGCGCCCAGCACGGCTTCCACGGGCCCCCGTTCGACCTCGCGGCCGTCCCGCATGACGAGGACCTCGTCGACGCTCTCGGCGGCGACGCCGACGTCATGGGTGACCAGGAGCAGGGCGGTGCCCGTCTCGCGGCGCAGTTCGTGCAGGAGGTCGAGGATCTGGGCCTGGACGGTGACGTCGAGGGCGGTGGTCGGCTCGTCGGCGACGAGGAGCCGGGGTTCGCAGGCGAGGGCCATGGCGAGCAGGGCCCGCTGGCGCATGCCGCCGCTGAACTCGTGCGGGCGGGAGCGGGAGCGGCGGGCGGCGTCGGGGATGCCGACCCGGTCGAGGACCCGGACGGCGCGGGCGCGGGCGGCGCGCCGGGTGCCTCCGGCGTGCACCCGGTACACCTCGGCGATCTGGTCGCCGACGGCGTAGTAGGGGTCGAGGGCGGACAGGGGGTCCTGGAAGACCATGGCGGCGGTGCCGCCGCGCAGCCTTCGCAGGGCGGCGGGGTCGGCGCCGGACGGGTCGGTGCCGCCGACGCGTACGGTGCCGCCGACGCGGGCGCCGGTGCCCCGGTGGAGGCCGAGGAGGGCTCCGGCGACGGTGGACTTGCCGCTGCCTGACTCGCCGACGAGGGCGAGGGCGCGCCCTTCCTCCAGGGTGAAGGAGAGTCCGTCGACGGCCCGTACGGGTGCGCCCTCGCGGGTGAACTCGACGGTGAGGTCGTGGACTTCGACGAGCGGTGTCATGTGAGGACGACCCTTCGGTCGGCGGCGGCGTAGAGCAGGTCGGCGAGGACGTTGGCGAGGACGACGAAGACGCCGGTCAGCAGGACGACGCCGACGACCACGGGCAGGTCGACGGTGCGGACGCCGTCGATGAGGGTCTTGCCGAGCCCGGGGATGCCGAAGAGGGATTCGGTGAGGACGGCTCCGCCGAACATGGAGCCGAGGTCGACGGCGCTGACCGCGATCACGGGCGGGACGGCGCCGCGCAGGGCGTGGCGGGTGACGACGGACCGCTCCTTGACGCCGTAGGCGCGGAAGGTGCGGATGTGGTCGTCGGCGAGCGTCTCCAGGGTGGAACTGCGGGTGAGGCGCGCGTATTTGGCGGATTCGAAGAAGCCGAGGGTGAGCCAGGGAAGGAGCATGTTCCAGGCCCACTGCTCGGGGTCCTCGCCGAGCGGTACGTAGCTGGGGAAGGGCAGCCACTGGAGGTGGGCGCAGACGACCATGAGGAGCAGGAGCCCCAGGATGAAGACGGGGGTGCCGGTCCCGGCGAGGGTGAGCAGGGTGAGGAGCCGCTCGGTGGGGCCGCCCCTGCGCAGCGCGGAGAGCAGTCCGGTGCCGACGCCGACGACGAGCCAGACCACCATGGCGCCCAGGGTGAGGGAGGCGGTGGCGGGGAGGCGTTCGAGGAGGAGCGCGGTGACCTGCTGGTCGTTCTGGTAGGAGAGGCCGAGGCAGGGGGCGTCGCAGTGGACGAGGTCGGTGCCGGTGGAGTAGTCGCGGCCGGTGAACACGCCCTGGAGGAAGTGCAGGTACTGGCCGAACACGCTCTCGTTCAGGCCGAGTTGTTCGCGTACCTGGGCGATCTGCTGGGGGTTGCAGCGTTCGCCGCAGGCGAGTCGGGCGGGGTCGCCGGGGGCCAGGTAGAAGAGGGCGTAGACGAGGACGGAGAGCGCGAGCAGGACGAGGACGGCACCCGCGAGCCGCTTGAGGACGAAGCGGGTCATCGGGAGGTCTCCTTACGGGTGCCCACGCGCAGTCGGCCGGCCTCGCGCGGGTCGAGGGCCGTGCGGACCGCGTCGCCGAGGACGGTGAAGGCGAGGACGGTGACGAAGAGCAGTCCGGCGGGGAGCAGGACGTAGGCGGGGTCGGCCCGGAACCAGGTCTGGGCGGTCGACAGCATCTGTCCCCAGGACGGGGTGGGCGGGGTGACGCCCACGCCGAGGAAGGAGAGGGAGGCTTCGACGACGATGTTGGTGGGGACGAGGATCGCCGCGTAGGTGATGACGGGGGCGGCGAGCGAGGGCAGGAGTTCGCGGCGGGCGGTCCGCCAGGGTCCGGAGCCGGTGAGGCGGGAGGCGGCGACGAAGTCGAGGCCGCGCAGGGTGAGGGTCTGGGCGCGCACGATCCGGGAGGTCCCGGCCCAGCCGAGGAGTCCGATGACGAGGATGAGGAGCAGGGGCCGGGGGAAGCCGTGCGGGACGACGGCGGTGAGGGCGATGGCGAGGACGAGGAGCGGGAAGGCGACGAGGACGTCGGTGATCCGGCCGAGGAGTCCGTCGATCCAGCGGTTGCCGAGTCCGGCGGCGAGGCCGACGAGCACACCGATGAGGACCTGGACGACGGTGGCGCCGACGGCGACGAGGAGCGAGATCCGGGCGCCGTGGAGGAGCCGGACGAACAGGTCACGGCCGGTGCCGGGCTCGACGCCGAGCCAGTGTTCGGCGCTCGCCCCGCCGAAGGCGCCGTACGGGACGCCGCCCCGGGCCGAGTCGACGAGGTCGTCGTGGTACGTGTTCGGGTCCTGTCCGGCGAGGGCGGCGAGGAGCGGCGCGGCGACGGCGAGGAGGACGAGCAGGAGGAGGACGGCGGCGGAGACGAGGGCTGCCGGGCGGGTGCGGAGACGTCGCCACACCTGCCGGGCGGCGCCCGTGGCGGGAAGTGCCGCCCCGGGCGCCGTCGTACGGGTCGCGGTGGTCACTTGACGGCGACCTGGGAGACGTCGAGGACACCGGTCCAGTCGCTGATGACGACGTTCTTGACGTTCTTGCCGACGAGCCGCTTGTAGACGGGGTGGAAGAGCGGCACGTCGAGGGCCTGCTCGCCGATCTTCTTGTCGAGGGCGCCCCAGCGGGGGGCGGCGGCCTTGAGGTCGGTGAGCTTGTTGATCTCGTCGATCTCGCGGTTGACCGCCGGGTCGTTCAGCTGGGCGTGGTTGTAGTTGGAGCCGTTGGTGACGATCTGGCGTCCGTCGAAGATCGGCGCGAGGAAGGGGCCTCCGGCGGGCCAGTCGGCGCCCCAGCGGGAGAGGAAGAAGCCGGGGGCGTCCTTGACGGTCCAGCGCTTCTCGTTGAAGGCGTTGGGCTCCTGCCCGTCGAGCTTGACGGTGATGCCCGCCTTGCCGAGGGCCTCCTGGACGGCGGTGGCGATCTCGGGGCTGGTGGCGCGGTTCTGGGCGGTGGAGTGCAGCAGGGTGACGGTGAGGCCGTCGGGGTAACCGGCCTCCTTGAGCAGTTCCTTGGCCTTCTGCGGGTCGCCCGTCTTCCCGGCGGGGAAGTGGTCGTACGGCGTGTGGCCGAAGGCGGCCCGCTCGGGCAGGAAGGTGGTGGCGGGCTCGGCGAGCGCGGAGCCTCCGGCCGCGTTGACGACGCTGGTGCGGTTGACCGCGTACGCGATGGCCTGGCGCACCTTGGGGTTGTCGAAGGGCTTCACCTTCGGGTTGAAGGCGAGGTAGTTGACGAAGCCGAAGTGGCCGGTGCCGACGCGGGCGGCGAGGGCCTTGTCCGAGCCGATCTGGGCGAGTTCGGCGGGGCCGAGGTTGGTGTCGGTGGTGACGGCGGCCGCGTCGGCGCCCGTGGAGGTGGCGAGGCGCTGGTTGATGACGGCCTCGTCGAGCCCGGAGCGGACGTCGATCCGGTCGGGGTAGGCCTTGCGCTCCTCGTCGGTCTTCGGGTCCCAGTGCGGGTTGCGCTCCAGGATCAGGCGCTCGCCGTCCCTCTCGTTCTTCACGACCTTGTACGGGCCCGAGGAGACGGGGTGCTCCTCGTACTTGGCGCCGGTGTCCTTGGCCTTGGGGACGGGGGTGAACTGGGTCTGGGTGGCGACGAAGGGGAACTCGCCCTCGGGCTTGCGCAGCTTGAAGACGATGGTCCGGGCGTCGGGGGTGACGACGGACGCGAGGCCCTTGCCGTCCTTGTAGGGGCCCTGGTAGGTGTCGCCGCCGACCAGCCAGTCCCGCAGATAGGGGGCTCCGCCGGAGAGTTCGGCGGCGAAGGAGCGCTCGACGCCGTACTTGACGTCGGCGCTGGTGATGGGCGTGCCGTCCTCGTACGCCAGGCCCTCCTTCAGGGTGTACGTCCACTCGGTGGCGTCCTTGTTGGGGCGCCCGGTGTCGGTGGCGAGGTCGGGGACGACCTCGGCGCCCGCGGCGCCCGCCTCGCGGTTGCGGGTGGTGAGCGTACGGAAGACGAGGGAGGGGACGTTGCCGCCGCCGGAGGTGTAGAGGCGGGCGGGGTCGAAGTCGGACTGCGGCTCACTGTTGAGGACGGTGAGCGTGCCGCCCTCGCGCGGGGCGCCGGAGTCCTTGCCGGGGGCGGGGTCCTTGGCGCCGGTGTCCTCGGGTCCCGCGCAGGCGGCGGCGCCCGAGGCCAGGACGAGACTGACGGCGGCCGCTGCCACGCGGCGTGAGATGACGGACGATCGACGCATCGGAGAAGACCTCTCGGGGAACTGCGGGTGTGGGAAAGGGAATTCCCCGCGTTCGGCGGCGATCGGCGGCGTCCCGGGAATCAGTCCCGGGAATCAGTCCCGGGAATCAATCCGGTGAGTCTTCCGGAAGTCACTCCCGGAACCGTTCCGAGGATTCTTCCGGGAAACGGAGAAAGCCGCGCCTGCGGGGAGAAGGACCCGGGCGCGGCACATTCACGTACGAAAATACGGAAGGAAAAGGCCGACGAGCGCTCGGGCGGGCGTCAGCTACAGAGGATGTCGGCGACGGAGTGCCCGGTCACGCCGATGAGCGCCAGCTCGATGGCGGCGCGCTCGGAGACGACGTGACGGTGCGACATGCCGAGAAATATGGACGAACACGCGAGCGATGTCAACGCGGTATCCGGATTTCCCCGGCTTCCCTCCCCGGGTGCGGTCTGGAATCCACCTGGCCGAAATATCAACTGGCCGGGTGGACCCAGGGGTTGGGACGGCACTTGATTCCGTCGATGTCCAGGGACTTCGTCTGCTGCTGCATCACGGGGGCGAGGGCGCCGGGCGTGCGGCAGCTCACATGGCCGTGCCCGAGCCGGTGCCCGACCTCGTGGTTGATGAGCATCTGCCGGTAGGCGTGCATCGCCCGCGGACCGAAGGTCGGCGAGCCCTGGGCCCAGCGGAAGGCGTTGATCATCACGCGTTCGGTGGAGGCGGAGTCGCAGGACACGTTGTCGACCGTGGTGTCGAGCCCGGACTTGGCGCACCAGGCTCCGGTGGTGCCGGGGCTGGCGAGCGTGATGACGAACGCGGGGTCGCCGCTGGAGATCCGCTCGAAGGAGGCGACGCCCCGGCCCGCCCAACTGCGCGGGTCGTTGAGGGTCTTGTGCACGGCCGCCGCGAACAGCTCCGGGTCGAGCCCGAGCCCTCCCTCCACGTCGATCCGGTAGCGGACGAGACGCCCGGGACCGGGCGCCTTCTGGAAACCGGGCACGGTCTCGAAGGAGCCGGAACCCTTCAGCTTGGGATCGATCGGGTACTGCCGGGCCATCAGCTGTTCGTACGTGGGCGGCGCGGCGGTGGTGGCCGTCGGTACCGGTGGGGTCGCCGGGGCGGCCCGGGTGCCGGAGCGGGAGGCCGAGTCGTCGTCCTGCCGCTCGGTGGCGCGGGGCGCGGCCGTCGTCTCCCGGTCGGTGACCTGACCGGCCACGACGACGGCGAGGACGGTGGCGACGGCCGCCGCGGCCACGCCGGTGAGCGTACGGCCGATGCCGCCGCGTCCCGCCGGGGGCTCGGCCGGGGGCTCGGCCCCGCTCTCCCGCCGGGGCCCGGGGACGAACGGCACCCGGTCGTCGCCCCGTTCCTTACGGGGCCCCCGGGGGCCGGGCGGCCCGTACCGTCCGGGCCGGGGCGCGCCCCCCTCGTCCTGCTGCGGATGCCCGCCGCGCACCCCGGCCCCGCTGCCGGGAACCCCCCGCGCGGCCGTCTCGTCCCCCTCCTCCACGGACACGCCGCCACCCGTACGGCCGCTCCCGACGCGCGCCGGAACGGCCCGGCCCGAAGAGACCTGGGCTTGAGGAGCGGGGGCGGAGGGCCGGGGGGCGGGGGTGCCGTGGGCGGGGGTGCCGTGCGCTGGGGTGTCGCGGACGGGGGCGCCCTTGGCGGGGGTCTGGACGCCGGGCATGCCCAGGCCGAAAGCCTGGCGGGTGGGGGCGCGGGGGGCCTGCCGGCCGGGAACGTCCGGACCGGGGTCCGGGCGGCCCGGAACGCCCTGACCGGGGAGGCGGCGGGAGGGGGTGCCGGGGGCGGGAGTGCCGTGCGCGGGAGTGCCGTAAGACGGGGTCCCGTGTGCCGGAGTGCCGTGCCCGGAAGTGCCGTAAGGCGGAGTCCCCTGTGCGGGGGTGCCGTGCGCCGGAGTGCCGTACCCCGGATTCCCCTGTAGCGGATTTCCCTGTGCCGGGGTGCCGAGTGCCGGGGTCCCGTGTGCCGGGGTGCCGGGGTCGCCCGGCTGCCTGCGGCGGCGGCCGGTGCCCGGGGCGCCGACGGGGGGTGCGGGGGCGCCGGAGGGCACGGTGCCGCCGGGGGGGACGGGGCCGGGGCCCGGTGGCTGGGGCGCGGGCTGCCGCTCGGGGGCGGACGGCGGCGGCGTGGCGCTCCTGCGGCTGTGTCGTCCCACGCCCCGGCTCAGCTCCCGCCGTTGTCGGCGATCAGGTCCCGTACGGCCTGGGCGACCGTCTCCGGGTACTCCATCATCGCCACGTGCCCCGCCTCGGGGAGGGTCAGCAGGCGCGAGCCGCGGAAGGCGGCGGCCGCCTTGCGGGCCATCCGGTACGAGACGAGCTGGTCGCGTCCACCGTAGACGAGCAGCGTCGGGGCGAGGACGCGTTCGGCCTGCCTCCACAGTCCGTGCTGCCCGCCGAGCGTGTACGCGTCGACGATGCCGCGCGAGGAGCGGACCATCGCGTCCCAGAAGTAGGGCAGTTCGAGCCTGCGCTCCATCTCCTCGACGGCCTCCCGCAGGCCCTCCTCGGTGACCCGGCCGGGGTCCCCGTAACAGAGCGAGAGGACGCCCCGGACGCGCTGCTCGGCCGTCCAGTCCCGGCTGAGCCTGCCGAAGAGTCCGGCGACGCCGGGCACCGCGAGCAGGGCCGTGGGCCAGGCGCCGCGCTGGGCGCGCAGCTCGGGGAGGGCCGGGGAGACCAGGGAGAGGGTGCGGACCAGGTCGGGGCGGGCGGCGGCGACCCGGGTGGCGACGGCGCCGCCCAGCGAGTTGCCGACGAGGTGGACCGGGCCCCGGCCCGCCGAGTCGAGGAACCGGATGACGGCGCGGGCGTGTCCGGTGATCGTGTAGTTGCCGTCGTCCGGCGGCGGGGAGTCGCCGAAGCCGGGCAGGTCGACGGCCTCGGCGTCGACGACGTCCGCGAGCAGCGGCATCAGGGCGGACCAGTTCTGCGAGGACCCGCCGAGTCCGTGCACGAACAGCGCGGGCGGCAGCCCCGGCCGGGCGCCGGGCCGGGCGCGCACCGTGAGGGTGAGGCCGGGCAGCGACACGGAGCGCAGTTCCTCGCCGTCGGCGGCCCGCACGGCGCGGGGGGCGCGCGAGGCGGAAGGCGCGGCGGCGGTCCGGGTTTCCGGCAGCTCGGTCGACGACATGGCGCAATATTACGAGACGATCACGCGAGGGCGTGAGTGGGTGCGGTCACCCGTCCGTGTGCGGCCGGGCGCGGCAGCTCCTAGGCTCGGAGTGAGGCCCTTCGGAGAGGACCGCGACCGTACGCCGGAAGGAGCCGCATGACTGTCGATCCGACCGAGCCGGACACTTTCGCCGTGGAGAAGGACGGGTCGCTGGACGCGGAGATCCCGGAGGCGGACGCGGCCGAACAGCAGACGGAACTGCGGCCGCGCGAGGACGAACCGGTCACCCACGTCGAACGTGATTCGGCGAACGAGGCCGATTCCTCCGAACAGGCCCGTGTTGTCGCCCTGGACGAGGACGACTATCGCTGATTTGTTCGGTTTAATGTTGAATCGACTGTCGACCTGGGCGTCCGGTCCGTGAAATTCTGCGTTCGCACCGCGCACAGCCGGGTTACCCAAAAGTACGATGGCGGCGCGTGCGACAGCGCGCATGGATCGATTTTTGGGAGGCCGCGTGAGCGCCATCGAGCAGACAGAGGCAGCACGCCCTCGGGGCACGCGCCTGCCGCGACGTGCCCGACGGAACCAGCTCCTCGGCGCGGCTCAAGAGGTCTTCGTCGCCCAGGGCTACCACTCGGCCGCCATGGACGACATCGCCGAGCGCGCGGGCGTCAGCAAGCCGGTGCTCTACCAGCACTTCCCCGGGAAGCTGGAGCTGTACCTCGCCCTGCTCGACCAGCACTGCGAGGCGCTCCTCCTCGCCGTGCGCACGGCGCTGGCCTCCACCACCGACAACAAGCTGCGCGTCGCCGCCACGATGGACGCCTACTTCGCGTACGTCGAGGACGAGGGCGGCGCCTTCCGGCTGGTCTTCGAATCGGACCTGACGAACGAGCCGGCCGTGCGCGAGCGCGTGGACCGGGTGAGCCTCCAGTGCGCCGAGGCGATCTCCGAGGTCATCGCCGAGGACACCGGTCTCGCCAAGGACGAGTCGATGCTGCTCGCCGTGGGGCTCGGCGGAGTCTCCCAGGTGGTGGCCCGCTACTGGCTGTCGAGCGAGTCCTCCATCCCGCGCGAGAAGGCCGTCGGCCTGCTGACCTCGCTGGCCTGGCGCGGCATCGCCGGGTTCCCGCTGCACGCGGTGGACGGACAGCTGAGCGCCGAGGGTCACTGAGCATTCCCGCCGCCTGTTCGCTCCTGGCGTGCGGCGATGGCACCGTACGCGTCCCCTCACCGGGCTAATGTGTGCAGCGTACGGCGCGTGTCATCGCGCAAGGCTGACCGTTCGGAGGGACATAGCCGTGGAGGTCAAGATCGGCGTGCAGCACGCACCCCGGGAGATCGTTCTGGAGAGCGGGCAGTCCGCCGAGGAGGTGGAGCGCGCCATCGCCGACGCGCTGGCCGGCAAGGCGCAGCTGCTCAGCCTCTCGGACGAGAAGGGCCGCAAGGTCCTGGTCCCGGCCGAGAAGATCGCGTACGTGGAGCTGGGCGAGCCGACGGTACGCCGCGTGGGCTTCGGCACGCTCTGAGCCCAGGCTCTACGGAAGGCCCGACGGAACCCGACGGTTCCGCCGGGCCTTTCGCACACGCGGGTCCTGGCCCGGGGGCCTTCCTCACGGAGGGGCGGGACTCCGGGGCGTGGGGGGCTTCCGCGCCCCAGCCCCTCGGGCCCGCCGGGGGCCTCCGCGCCTCGGGCCCGCCAGGGGCTTCCGCGCCTCAGCCCCTCAGGCCCGCCGGAGGCTTCCGCGCCTCGCCCCCCGGCGCCCCCGGCAAGCTCCCGCCCCAGGGATTTTCGGCGCCCGGAATTCCCTCGGGAGTGGATTTCCTGCGCCCTCAAGGCTTCACGGGGAGAGGATTTCCGTGGCTCCGGTCTTCCCCTCGGCCGGTTTCCCGTACCGCTCCGGGCTTCGTGGCGGGCGGTTTTCCGGGCGCCCCGCCCTTCCCCGCCGCGCCCGTATTCCGTAGCGCTCCGGGCTCCCCGGCGGGTGGGTTTCGGTTGGCTCGGGGCCAGGGCCGCCCGCTGGGCATTTCATAGGCTCGTACGTCCACGTCGGGGCGTACGGAAGGATTGTTTTCCCGGTGCCACGGGTAGGAGGCTCTCGACCGCACCACCCGCCCCGCAGCCCCCGCGAGGTGATCCGCCGTGTTCCTGGAAGCCCTCGGCTCGGCCCTGCTCGGTTTCGCCTTGGCCTGGGCCGCGGCGCACCGGCTCGCCGACCGCCTCCCCGTCCGGGTGACCGTCCTGCTCACCGGCACCGTCGGCGGCGTCTTCGGCGCGCTCGTCACCCACGGGGCCCTCGGCCCCGGGCACTTCCTCGCCACCCTCGTCGGCGCGGTGGCCGTCGCGGCGGTGCTGATCTCGCTGCTCATCCGGCCGGCGTCAAGCAGACTGCGGCGATCAGCGGCGGCGTGACGCCACCGCCGACCCTCCGCTTCCCCCGTCCGGGGCCCCGGGCCCTCAGGCCGCCAGGCCGAGCGCGGCCATGCGCTTGGTGTGCGCCTCGGTGATCCGGGAGAACATCCGGCCCACCTCCGCCAGGTCGAAGCCGTCGGCCACCCCGCCGACCAGCATCGTCGAGAGCGCGTCCCGCTCGGCCACCACCCGCTGGGCCTGCGAGAGCGCCTCGCCCATCAGCCGCCGGGCCCAGAGCGCGAGCCGGCCGCCGACGCGCGGGTCGGCCTCGATCGCGGCGCGGACCTTCTCCACGGCGAAGTTGCCGTGGCCGGTGTCGTCGAGCACCGCGAGGACGAGATCACGGGTGTCGGAGTCGAGACGGACCGCGACCTCCCGGTAGAAGTCACTGGCGATCGAGTCGCCCACATAGGCCTTGACCAGGCCCTCCAGCCAGTCCGACGGAGCGGTCAGCCGGTGGAAGTCGTCGAGCGCCTTGGCGAAGGGCTCCATGGCCCCGGTCGGCTCGACGCCCACGGCGGCGAGCCGGTCGCGCAGCCGCTCGAAGTGCTGGAACTCGGCCGACGCCATCTTCGCCAGCTCCGCCTTGTCCGCGAGGGTCGGCGCCAGCTTGGCGTCCTCCGCGAGCCGCTCGAAGGCCGCGAGCTCTCCGTAGGCGAGGGCGCCGAGGAGGTCGATCACGGCGGCACGGTACTGCGGCTCCCCGGAAGCCGCCTCCCAGTCCTCGGCGGCGATCCCGGTGGGTGTGGCGTTGTCAGGCGTCTCCATGGAGCGCACAATAGCCCGCTCGCGCTCCGTGGTAAGGCGCTCACCGGACAGTGTGACGGTGCCCTCATCCCCATTTCGCCCAACACACATGCGCGATTCCGGGGTACAGTGGTAAGGCGCCTGCTGAGTATGCGGACATGCTTTCGCACGTTCGGACGTATCCAGTAGGCCGACGCATGAATGAGGATGCCCGGTCGGTGGCCCGATCGGCTCCGGCCCGACAGCCCTTCCAGCGGACCCGCGGAAGGGTCACCCTCAGCGGTACGACGCTCGAGCGACGGCAGTGGTCCCGTGCCACCCGGCAGCGATCCCACCGGATCGCGCCGGCGGTTCCCGGCACGGTACGACCCCCATCGTTCGCCTCGCGCCGCGTCTCACAGAAGAGGCAGCACCCTGATTACGACTTTCCGAGAACTCGGAATCCTTCCCGAGACGGCCGAGGCCCTGGAGGCCGTCGGCATCGTCACCCCCTTCCCCATCCAGGAGATGACCCTCCCGGTCGCCCTCACCGGCACCGACGTCATCGGCCAGGCCAAGACCGGCACGGGCAAGACCCTCGGTTTCGGCCTCCCCATCCTGGAGCGCGTCACCGTCCCCATGGACGTCGAGGCCGGCCGGGCCAAGCCCGAGCAGCTCACCGACGCCCCGCAGGCGCTCGTCGTCGTCCCCACCCGCGAGCTGTGCCAGCAGGTCACCAACGACCTCCTGACCGCAGGCAAGGTGCGGAACGTACGCGTCCTCGCCATCTACGGCGGCCGGGCCTACGAGCCCCAGGTCGAGGCGCTCCAGAAGGGCGTCGACGTGATCGTCGGCACCCCCGGCCGCCTGCTCGACCTGGCGGGCCAGCGCAAGCTCGACCTGTCCAAGGTGAAGGTCCTCGTCCTCGACGAGGCCGACGAGATGCTCGACCTGGGCTTCCTGCCCGACGTCGAGAAGATCATCAACATGCTTCCGCCGAAGCGCCAGACCATGCTGTTCTCGGCCACCATGCCGGGCGCGGTCATCGGTCTGGCCCGCCGCTACATGTCGCAGCCGACGCACATCCGCGCCACCTCGCCCGACGGCGAGGGCGCGACCGTCGCCAACATCAAGCAGCACGTCTACCGCGCCCACAACATGGACAAGCCGGAGATGGTCTCCCGCATCCTCCAGGCCAACGGCCGCGGGCTCGCGATGATCTTCTGCCGCACCAAGCGCACCGCCGCCGACATCGCCGAGCAGCTGGAGCGGCGCGGCTTCGCCTCCGGCGCGGTCCACGGCGACCTCGGCCAGGGCGCCCGCGAGCAGGCGCTGCGCGCCTTCCGCAACGGCAAGGTCGACGTCCTCGTCTGCACCGACGTCGCCGCGCGCGGCATCGACGTCGAGGGCGTCACCCACGTCATCAACTACCAGTCCCCCGAGGACGAGAAGACCTTCCTCCACCGGGTGGGCCGCACCGGCCGCGCGGGCGCCAAGGGCACCGCCGTGACGCTGGTCGACTGGGACGACATCCCGCGCTGGCAGCTCATCAACAAGGCGCTGGAGCTGGACTTCCACGAGCCGGTCGAGACGTACTCCTCGTCCCCGCACCTCTACGAGGAGCTGGACATCCCGGCGGGCACCAAGGGCATCCTGCCCCGCGCCGAGCGGACCCGCGCGGGTCTGGGCGCGGAGGAGCTGGAGGACCTGGGCGAGCCCGGCGGACGCCGTGGCCGCGGCCCGAAGCCCGAGCGGACCGAGGAGCGCCCCGAGCGGACCCGGACCCCGCGTCAGCGCCGTCGCACCCGCGGCGGCGACCTCGCCGACGCCCCGGCGACGGACCCGGCTCCGG
>NZ_MSJP01000029.1 GCF_014596525.1 Streptomyces sp. CBMA291 | reverse complement strand
CCACCGGCCGCCGAGGGCCCGCCCCCACCGGCCGCCGAGGGCCCGCCCCCACCGGCCGCCGAGGGCCCGCCCCGGCCACCGCCGCCCCCCTCGCCGCCGCCCTGCTCACCGCCGTCCTGTTCTGTCTCGCCACCCGGCTCTCCCGCAGCCACCCCTTCGGGCCGGTGACCAGGAACACCGTCGACCTCGGCCAGCAGTACCTGCCCTTCCACGCCTACTGGCGCTCCTTCCTCCTCGGCGAGACCCACGGCGACGCCTTCCTCAACTGGAACTCCGGCTTCGGCGCCAACTTCCTCGGCGACATCGGCACCTACCTGAGCAGCCCCTTCGACCTGCTCGTCGTCCTCTTCCCGGCGGATCAGCCCGAACTCGCCCTCTACGCCATCACCACCGCCAAGATCGCCGCGGCCGGTGCCGCCATGGCCCTCCTGCTGCTGCGACTGCGCCCCGGGCCCTGGCCGCTCGCCGCCGTGCTCGGCACCGCGTACGCCCTCTCCGGCTGGACCTTCGACTACGGCGCCACCGTGCCCATGTGGCTCGACGGGCTCGTCGCCTTCCCGCTGCTCTGTCTGGTCGGCGAATGGGCCCGCACCGCCCGCCGTCCGGTCCTCGGCCCCCTGGTCGTCGCCCTCGCCTGGATCGCCAACTTCTACACCGCGTACATGGCCACGATCGGCGCCGCCGTCCTCCTCGTCGTACGGCTCCTCACCGCGGAGGAGAGCGCCACCGCCCGGCAGCGGATCGCCGGAGCCCTGCGTGCCGCACGCGGGGTGCTCCTCGGCATCGGGCTCGCCGCGCCCCTCGTGGTGGTGATCTTCCTCGCCACCCGGGGCGCCGACCCCACCCCCGAGACCACCTTCGCGCCCGCCTCCTGGACGGACCTCCTCGCCCGCTTCCTGCCCGCCACCGCGAGCGTCGAGAGTCCCGCGCTCTTCATCGGCACGCCCGCCCTGCTCCTCGCCCTCACCCTGCCCTTCAACCGGGCCGTCGCCCCGCGCGTCCGGGCCGTCTTGACGACCGCGATCGTCCTGGTCACGCTCTCGCTCCAGTGGGAACCCACCCATCTCCTCTGGCACGCGGGAGCCTCGCCCAACGGCATCCCGTACCGCCAGACCTTCGTCCTGTGCGGGCTGCTGCTCGTCGCCG
The DNA here is from genome assembly GCF_014596525.1 of Streptomyces sp. CBMA291. Taxonomy (GTDB): domain Bacteria; phylum Actinomycetota; class Actinomycetes; order Streptomycetales; family Streptomycetaceae; genus Streptomyces. Next base: position 8,332 of record NZ_MSJP01000029.1, on the reverse strand, counting down.
CCTGGTTCTCGGCCGCCGGGGGAGTGCCCCGCCCTGCCGCGCTCCTCGGCGGCGGCGCGCTGTTCGGGGCGCTGGCCTGGACGGCCAGGGGAAGCGTGGACATCGACCGGTGGACCTACCCCGCCGTCGCCGCCGCCACCGTCCTGGCCCTCGCCGCCGTCCCGTTCGCCCTCCGCGCCGTACACCGCCCCGCACGCCTGCTGCCCGTCCTGGCCGTGGCCCTGCTCGTCGCCGCACAGGGCGGCGAGGCCCTCGTCACCGGCAAGCGGATCGAGGAGCAGCGGCGCGCCGAGGTCTCCTGGTCGCCCCGGATCGGCCCCTGGCACACCGCCGTGGCCGAGGCGACGGCCCGCGCGGACGCCTGGCCCCGGTACCGTACGGACCCCGGCGAGGTCCCCGGCGGCAACGACGTCCTCCTCGTCGGCGGCCAGGGCCCCGACTACTACAGCAGCCTCACCACCGAGGCGACCTCCCGCACCCTGGACGGCCTGGGCTTCGGCCACTACGCCAAGGGCCGCCACCCGGTCACCCTCGACAACCCCGTCACCGACGCCATCTTCTCCATCGGCACCCGCATCCGCTCCGTGCCGACGGGCCCCCTGCGCCAGGACGAACCACCCCGCGCGACCGTCTCCGTCACCACCACCCCCGTGCCGCCGCTCGTCACCGTCCGGCGCCCGGGACGGCCCGCCGGTCACCCCGGGGACTCCGCCTTCGCCGTCCAGGAACGCCTCCTCGGCGCCTCCGTCTACGAGCTGCCGCCCGTCACCCGCACCGGACGCGTCCTCACCGCCCGCTGCCCGGCCGGTTCCCGGCTCTGGTTCTGGGGACCCGAATACCGGGGCACGGCCACCCTCGCGGGGGAGCCGCCGGTGGAGTTCGAGGGCAAGCCGCCCTCCGTCCGCGCTCCGATGCGCCCCCTCGGTGCCGTCCCCGCCACCGGCGAGGTCCGGATCGAGCTGACCTCCGAGACCCGGCCGAGGCTGCCCCGGCAGCCGGTCGGCTGTCTGGTCCGGGACCGGCTCGACACCGCCGTATGGGAACTGACCGCCACCGGCGCCACCCGGGTACGGGCCGGAGGCCACACGCTCACCGCCGAACTGCCCCCCGGCAGCACCGGGACCGCCGTCCTCGCCGTCCCCCGCACCTCCGGCTGGCGGTGCGCCGCAGGGGACGCGGAGCCCCGCCCCGCCCGCTCGTACCAAGGACTGCTCGCCGTCCCGCTCGACGGCCGGGCGACCACGGTCGGCTGCTCCTTCCGGCCCCCCGGCGTCCTCCTCGGCGGAGCCGTCGGAACCGCCGCCCTGCTCGCCCTGACCGCCACCGGGGTCCTGCACCGGCGCAGGACCCGCCGATGACGCCCCGCGCGCACGGGCTTTCCACGGAGGACGACAAGAGTTCACCGGGGGTCCACGCACGGCTCGTCCACCCGGAAAACCCCGGGGTTACTCTGCCCGCCGTAACGGCATTTCATTGTTCGATTCAGTTGGGGATTTCGCGTGCCGAAACTGTCCGTCGTCGTACCGTTCCACAATGTCGGGCCGTACGCCCCCGACACCCTGCGCAGTCTGGCGAACAACGCGGACCCCGAATTCGAGTTCCTCCTCGTCGACGACTGCTCGACCGACGACACCCCCGACATCCTCGACCGCTGGCGTGACCGACTGCCCAACGCCACCGTCATCCGGCACGAGACCAACCAGGGCGTCGCCCAGGCACGGAACACCGGAATCGACGCGGCACGCGGCGACTACCTCACCTTCCTCGACGGCGACGACTGGTACGCCCCCGGCCACCTGCGCGCCACCGTGACCGGCATCGACCGTCTCGGCTGCGACTTCGCCCGCACCGACCACGTCCTCTCCGAGGGCCGGAAGCGGCAGATCCGCTACGCCCCCGCCAAGCGCCGCGACACCGTGATGGACCCCAGGGACGGCATTTCGCCCGCCGACATGGTGACGATGGTCGACTATCCCTTCGTCCCCTTCGGCATTTACAGCGCGGGCCTTTTCGAAAACGGCGCATCGCGTTTCGAGACCTCCCTCAGAACGGCCGAGGACCGCCTCTGGATCTGGCGACTCCACCTCAAGGCACGCACTTTCGCCGCGCTTTCCCTGCACGGGGTCTTCTACCGGCGGGGCGTCACCACCTCGCTCACCCAGATCACCGACAACCGGCAGCTCGACTTCATCCCCTCGTACGACCTCCTGCTCGACGAGGTCTCCCGGGACGCCGAGGCGGACCGCTTCCTCCCGAAGGCCATCCGCACCTACTGCGCGATGATCGCCTTCCACATGGGCAAGGTCGACACCTACGAGCCCGACGTCGCCCGACGGCTCCGCACCGATGTCGCCGACGCCCTGCACCGTATGCCCCAGCGGTTCCTCGACGAGACCCTGGACACGATGGACACCCGCCGCAGCACCCTTCTCCGGAGCCTGCGCGACACCGGAAGGACCGCCTGACCCATGGCTCCCGCAGACGAGGCTTCCGCGCCCGACGACCGCCCGGTCCAGATCTTCCAGGTGTCCACCCTCTACGGCGCCGCCACCCTCGCGGCGGCGCTCGACGCCGGACAGTTCGGCCCCCGCGCCGACCACCGCAGGCTCCTGCTGCTCTCGCACAACACCGAGATCCCCGAGACCGCGCTGCGCCTGGAGTCCATGACCGGCTACGAGCGGATCGCCGCCCGCTTCGACGGCACCCTCGACTGGAACGCGACGATCCACCCGTACCACCCGGCCGCCTGGGCCCCCCGCCCCGAGGAGGCGCCGCTCTGGCAGCGCGTGCTGCGCACCGCCTGGGGCCTCGGCACCGCCCCGGTGGAACTGGTCGTCGAGTCCATCCAGGTCAACCCCGCCAAGGCGCTGGCCGGCACCTTCCCCGAAAGCTCCCTCCACGTCTACGCGGACGGCCTCATGAGCTACGGCCCGACCCGCTCCGACCTCGCCCAGTCGATCGCCTGCCGCATCCGCCGGGTCCTCCACCTCGACCTGGTCCCCGGGCTGCGCCCGCTCCTCCTGAGCGAGTACGGCGTGGAGCCCGAGCTGGTCCCGGACAACGCCTTCCGCGCGGTCCTCACCGAGATCGCCCGGGACGCGGCCGACGACCGGGACATCGCCCGCGCCGCCGACGCCCGCCCCACCGCCCTCCTGCTCGGCCAGTACCTCGCCGCCCTCGCGCTCCTCACCCCCGAGGAGGAAGAGGAACTGCATCTGCGGATGCTGCGCGGAGCCATCGCCGCCGGGCACCGCTCGGTGGTCTTCAAGCCGCACCCCAGCGCGCCCGCGGGCTACTCCCGGGCCCTCCACGAGGAGGCGGAGCGGACCGGGACGCGCCTCACCGTCCTCGACGGGCCGCTGCTCGCCGAGACGTTCTACGAGCGCAGCGGGCTCAAGCTGGTCGTCGGCTGCTTCTCCACGGCGATGCTCACCGCCGCCGTCTACTACGGCATCCCCATCGCCCGCGTCGGCACGGAGGACGTACTCGCCCGGCTCACCCCCTTCGAGAACAGCAACCGGATCCCGCTCACCATCGTCGACCACCTCGTCCCCGACCTGGCGGGCGACGAGCCGCCCACCGTCCCGGGGCGGGCCCCCGCCTCGCTGACACCCCTGGTCAGGGCCGTCGGCTACTGCATGCGCCACAAGATCCACCCGGGTCTTCGCGAGGAGGCCGCCCGTTTCCTCGCCGCCCACCACGCCGAACCCGGCACGGCGCATCACTTCACCCCGGAGCGCCTCACCGACCTCGGCCTCCCCGGCGGCCCCCCGCCCCGCCCGGCCACCCCGGGCCGCCTCCGCAGCCCCTTGGCCCGCTCACGCCGAAACTGAGAAGCCGGGAAGCCGGGAAGCCGGGGAGCCGGGAAGGCGTACAGCCGAAGCGGAGGGGACGCGCGGGACCGGGGCCGAACCCTCCCGGTGCCGGGCCTCTCCGCCCGTGCGGTGCACGGCGTGGACGACCCGAGCGGCCTACGGCGTGGACGAGGTGATCAGGGCGAAGACCGCGCCCTCCGGGTCCGTCACCTGGGCCACCCGGCCCGCCCTGGTCTCATGCGGCGGGCGCTGCGGCCGGCCGCCGAGGTCCACGGCGAGCCCGGCGGCCTCGTCCACGTCCGCGACCTCGAAATACGTCATCCAGTGCGGGCCCCGGTCGCGGGGCAGGGCGTCGCCGACACCGAGCAGCGAGGCCACCGGGACCCCGTCCACCCGCAGGGTCGCGTAGTCGTGGTCGGCGGAGACGACCGGATCCACCTCGTGGCCGAAGACCGTCCGGTAGAACTTGCCGACCGAGGACGTCTCGTACGTCAGCAGCTCGTTCCACACCGGGGTCCCGGGCGGGCCCGCCTCCGCCGTGCCGTGGTGCGCCTCCGCCTCCCAGACGCCGAAGACCGCGCCCACGGGATCGGAGCAGATCGCCATCCGACCGGCCTCGCCCGCGTCGAGCGGGCCCACCGCCACCGTGCCGCCGCAGCAGCGGATGCTCTCGGCCGTCTCGTCCGCGTCGGCGCTCGCCAGATACGGGGTCCAGGCGATCCGCAGATGCCGGTCGGGCGGCAGCTGGCCGATGCCCGCCACTTCCCTGCCGTCGAGCAGCGCCCGGACGTACGGGCCGAGATGGAGGGGGCCGGGTGCGAACTCCCAGCCGAAGAGCGCGCCGTAGAACTCCTGGGTGGCGTCCAGCCCGTGCACCATCAGGCTCACCCAGCAGGGCGTGCCGGGTGTCCGCCGAGTCGCCTCGGTCATCGTGCCTCTCTTCTCGGACCATCGTCGTGGCCGTGGCCCCCATTCGATGGTGCCACCGCCGGGGCCGTGACGCTGCCGGGCCGCACCGGAGGGTGGCCCGATCCCGTCGGGGTGACGCGGGGCGGACGCGTGGTTCGCCCTCCGCGGCCGTGCGGCTGCGCGAGGATGACCCCATGAAGCCCATCATCACCGCAAACGAACTGTTGAGCGAGTCGGCCGGTCCTCGGCCTCCGGTTCTCCTGGACGTCCGCTGGACCCTGGGCGGCCCTCCCGGCCGGCCCGCGTACGAGGCCGGGCACCTGCCGGGAGCCGTCTACGTCGATCTGGACGAGGAACTCGCGGGCGTGCCCGGCAAGGGCGGGCGTCATCCGCTGCCGGACCCGGAGGCCTTCGGGGCGGTGATGCGCCGCGCGGGTGTCTCGGCGGGGACCCCGGTCGTCGTCTACGACGGCGGTCTCGGCTGGGGCGCCGCCCGCGCCTGGTGGCTGCTGCGCTGGGCGGGCCACGGTGACGTGCGCGTGCTCGACGGGGGGCTCGCGGCCTGGACCGGGGAACTCTCGAAGGAGACTCCGGCACCGGAGACCGGCGATTTCCGGCCGGAGCCGGGCGGTCTGGGGCTGCTCGACGCCGACGGCGCGGCGGCGCTCGCCCGCTCGGGGCTGCTGCTCGACGCGCGGGCGGCCGAGCGCTACCGGGGCGACGTGGAGCCGATCGACCGGGTCGGCGGGCACATCCCGGGCGCGGTCTCGGCCCCGACCACCGAGAACGTCGACGCCGAGGGACGTTTCCTGGACGCGGCCGCGCTCCGGGACCGCTTCACCGCACTCGGCGCCGACGGGGACACCCCGGTCGCGGTCTACTGCGGCTCGGGCGTGTCGGGCGCCCACGAGGTCCTGGCCCTGGAGATCGCGGGCATCCCGTCCGCGCTCTACGCCGGCTCCTGGTCGGACTGGTCCTCCGACCCGGCCCGCCCGGTGGCGACGGGCCCGGAACCCCGGTAGGGACAGGCCCCGCGCACAACGAAGGCCCGCGTCCCCACCGGACGCGGGCCTTCTCCTCGTACAGACCGCTCATACGCATTCGCACGAACCACTCAGGCGGCGGCTCGTGCGAACTCCTCATTCGAACAGTTCGCACGGACACCCCGTACGAACTGCTCGGCCGCACACCCCGTACGAGGAGTCCGTCTCCCGAGGTCAGTCCTGCTGCTTCTTCCGGCGGGTGCCGAAGACGATCTCGTCCCAGCTGGGCACCGCCGCGCGGCGGCCCGGTCGGACGCCGTCCGCTTCGGCCTGGCGGTCGGTGGTGCCGGTGAGCCGGTCCCGGTGGCCCGAGACCGCGCGGGGCATCAGCACATCCGCGTACGCCGCACCGGCGCCCGCCGATGCCGCCGTCGCGGGCGGTTCCTCCGCCTCGGTCTCCTCCGTCGGCTCGCTGTCCGGCGGGTCGGGCACGATCATGTCGCCGCGGAAGCTGGGCACGGCCTCCAGGAGGCTCGTCAGGGAGTCGCGCTCCTCCTCCGGCTCTGCGGAGGCGGCGGGCCGCTCCGGCTGCCGGTGGTCGAGCTGCCGGTCGAGGGCGCGGTCGAGCGGCCGGTCCCGGGGGAGCCGGGCGATGCGCGGCACGAAGGGGAAGCTGGGCTCAGGCGAGGCGGCGATCGTGTCGTCGGTCTCGCCGATCAGGGCGCGCGCCTCGTCGTCCACCGCCTGGACGAGCCGCCGGGGCGGGTCGTACGTCCAGCTGGCCGTGTGGACCTCGCTCGCGACCCGGTAGACGAGCAGCACCTCCCAGGTGCCGTCGTCGCGCCGCCAGGAGTCCCACTGCACGGTGTCCTTGTCGGCGCCGCGCAGCGTCAGCCGCTCCTGCACCGCCTCGCCGAGCTGCGGTCCGCTGTTCTCGCCGGGCCTGCGGACGGAGGTCTTGCGGGCACGCTCGGCCATGAAGGCACGCTCGGCGAGCACGGGACCCTCGAAGCGGCGGACCCGGTCGACGGGGATGCCGGCGAGCTGCGCGACCTCCTCGGCGGACGCACCCGCCCTTATCCGCGCCTGGATGTCCCGGGGGCGGAGGTGGCTCTCCACCTCGATCTCGATCTGGCCGAGGCGCGCACGGTCGTTGCGCACGGCGGCGCGCAGCCGCTCGTCGATCGGAAGCGTGTACTCCGTGCTGTCAGCAGCCTTCAGCACCAGTCGTGTGCCGTCGTTTGAGACGGCCACGACACGCAGTTCGGGCATGGGGACCTCCCGGGTGGTGCCTGCCGACGTCACGTGCGTCGCTGCTTCCGCTAGTCGAGTGTGGCCTGCCCGGGTTCAGCCTGCCACTACCTTGCCGAGTTGCCCGGCGTGTCGGGCCTGGACCCTGGAACGCCGCGTGGCACGTTGACCAGGATAGCTACACCGAGTGACAATGCGGCACCCCGCGTTCCGGTCTTCATGCGATGCACGTGGCGCCGCCGGTTTTCGAGTGCCGTCTCCGGCTCTCTTCCCCTTGATCCAGGGCACCCGTGAAGGCGACCGGACCCAGGGTTCGTCAATGTACTCCATTCGGGCCACTTGGGTGGACAGGCGCGCCGCTCAACTTCTCGGACCGTACGGGAGTTGAGTGTCGGCGATCCGCCCCCTCACGTGGCGCTCTTCACAGAAACAGCAGAAACGGAACTATTCGCTTCGCCTGTTTGTCCCTTCTGGGTGCAAGACGAACGGAAGAACCGTCAGGGGTTGGAGATGCGTCACAGGCCGGGCACCGGCACGGACAGCGAGGGCGCCGCCGAGGGCGACGACGCGAAGGGCGGCAACGGCGACAGCGGCGGCAAGGGCGGCAAGAAGGACGGCAAGCGGATCGAGCTGAGCGTGGCCCAGGTCTCGGGCAGCGCGGTGGCCGCGGTCATCGCCGCCAAGCTCGCCTCCACCCTCGGCGTGTACGGCACGATCGTCGGCGCCGGTCTGATCAGCGTCATCGCCACCTGCGGCGGGCCGGTCTTCCAGCACCTCTTCCGGCGTACCGGCGAGCAGATGCGGGACGTGACCACCGCCGCCAAGCCGAAGGCCCGGCAGGTCCCGGTCCCGGTCCCGGCCGCGCCCCGCGACGACCACACCCTGATGCTGGGCACGGTCCAGGCACCCGCGCCGTACGACGAGGAATTCGGCACGGCGACCACCCACGGCACCCGGATGCGGGGCTGGAAGCGTCCGGCCGTCGCCGCGGCCCTGGTCTTCGGCGTCGCCATGGGCGGCATCACCGCCTACGAGCTGATCGCGGACGAGGACTTCAGCGGCAGGCAGGGGACCACCACCTTCGGTTCGGTGGTCCGGGGCGGCGAAGGCAAGGGGCAGCAGGACGCCCCCGCCGGGGAGAACGACCCCACGCCCGGACCGTCCGAGACCGGCGACGGCTCCGGCACCGGCACCCCGGCACCGGGCGGCACCACGGCCCCGGACGGCGGCACCGCCACCGCCACCCTCGCGCCCCGGCCGACCCCCTCCGGCGAGGGCACCCTCGACGAGGAGGCCACCGCCGAACGCAGCGCCGCCTCCGGCATCCTCATCCCCGTCCTGCGCCCCGCCGCGGGCCGCCGCCCCGACATCCAG
>NZ_MSJP01000028.1 GCF_014596525.1 Streptomyces sp. CBMA291 | reverse complement strand
CGCTCGGGGGCGGCCGGGGTGGCGGCCGTGCCCGGTGCGGCCTTGCGGGGCCGGCGCTTGGTGGAGCTGGCGGCCACGCCGTAGCCGACGAGGACCGGCTGACGGCCCTGCGGCTCCTCCTCCTCGGCGTCCGGGGCAGCCGGGGCGGGCTCGGCCGGGGCGGAGGTCGCCGCCGGGGCGGAGGTCGCCGCCGGGGTCGCGGGAGCCTCGGGGGCCGCCTCGCCGCCGACGTTCACCGAGATGATGACCTGGCCGACGTCGACCGTGGTGCCTTCGGGGAAGAGCAGTTCGTGGACGGTGCCGTCGAAGGGGCTCGGCAGCTCGACGGCCGCCTTCGCCGTCTCGACCTCGCAGACGACCTGCCCGTCGGCGACGGTGTCACCGGGCTGGACGTACCACTTGAGGATCTCGGCCTCGGTCAGGCCCTCGCCCACGTCGGGCATCTTGAATTCGCGGATGGTCACGGTGCGGCTCTCCTCAGTACGCCAGCGAGCGGTCGACGGCGTCGAGCACGCGGTCGAGACCGGGCAGGTACTCCTCCTCCAGGCGCGCCGGCGGGTACGGCGCGTGGTAGCCGCCGACCCGCAGGACGGGGGCCTCCAGGTGGTAGAAGCAGCGCTCCGTGATCCGGGCGGCGATCTCCGCGCCGGAGCCGAAGAAGACCGGGGCCTCGTGGACGACGACCAGTCGGCCGGTCTTCTCGACCGAGCGCTGGATGGCGTCGAAGTCGATGGGGGAGACCGAGCGCAGGTCCAGGACCTCGATCGACTTGCCCTCTTCCTCGGCCGCGGCGGCGGCCTCCAGACAGACCTTCACCATCGGGCCGTACGCGGCGAGCGTGAGGTCGCCGCCCTCGCGCGCCACCCGGGCCTTGTGCAGCTCGCCGGGGATGGCCTCGGTGTCGACCTCGCCCTTGTCCCAGTAACGGCGCTTCGGCTCGAAGAAGATGACCGGGTCGTCGCTCCGGATCGCCTGCTGGAGCATCCAGTAGGCGTCCGAGGCGTTGGACGGGGAGACGATCTTGAGGCCCGCGACATGCGCGAAGAGCGCCTCGGGGGACTCGGAGTGGTGCTCGACCGCACCGATGCCGCCGCCGTACGGGATACGGACGACGACCGGCATCTTGACCTTGCCGAGCGCACGGGCGTGCATCTTGGCGAGCTGGGTGACGATCTGGTCGTACGCGGGGAAGACGAAGCCGTCGAACTGGATCTCCACCACCGGCCGGTAGCCGCGCAGCGCGAGGCCGATCGCGGTGCCGACGATGCCGGACTCGGCGAGCGGGGTGTCGATGACCCGGTCCTCGCCGAAGTCCTTCTGCAACCCGTCGGTGACCCGGAAGACACCGCCGAGCTTGCCGACGTCCTCGCCCATGATGAGGACCTTGGAGTCGTCCTCCAGCGCCTTGCGGAGCGACTCGTTGAGCGCCTTGGCGAGCGGAAGCTTCTGTACGGGCATGGTTACTTGACCTCGTCATCCGCGAAGGACGCCTGGTAGGCGGTGAACTGCGCGCGCTCCTCGTCGACGAGCGTGTGCCCGTCCGCGTAGACGTGCTCGAACATCGCGGTGTGGTCCGGGTCGGGCATGGACCGCACGGCCTCGCGGACCCGCTTGCCGAGGGTCTCGCTCTCCGCTTCCAGCTCCTCGAAGAAGGCCTCGTCGGCGTGGCCCTCGCGCTCCAGGTACGCCTTGAGGCGCAGGATCGGGTCCTTGGCCTCCCAGGCCTCCCGCTCCTCGTCCCTGCGGTACTTCGTCGGGTCGTCGGAGGTGGTGTGGGCGCCCATCCGGTAGGTGAAGGCCTCGACGAGGGTCGGGCCCTCGCCGCGGCGGGCCCGCTCCAGGGCGGACTTCGTCACCGCGAGGCAGGCCAGGACGTCGTTGCCGTCGACCCGGACGCCGGGGAAGCCGAAGCCGCGGGCGCGCTGGTAGAGCGGGACGCGGGTCTGCTTCTCGGTGGGCTCGGAGATCGCCCACTGGTTGTTCTGGCAGAAGAACACGACGGGCGCGTTGTAGACGGCGGAGAAGGTGAACGCCTCGTTCACATCGCCCTGGCTGGAAGCGCCGTCGCCGAAGTACGCGATGACGGCGGAATCCGCGCCGTCCTTGGCGATACCCATCGCATATCCGGTGGCGTGCAGCGTCTGCGAACCGATGACGATCGTGTACAGGTGGAAATTATTGCTGTTGGGGTCCCAGCCGCCGTGGTTCACCCCCCGGAACATTCCCAGGAGATTCGTCGGGTCGACGCCCCGGACCCAGGCCACACCGTGCTCGCGGTAGGTCGGGAAAACGTAGTCGTCGTCCCGCAGGGCACGGCCGGAACCGATCTGGGCCGCCTCCTGGCCGAGCAGCGAGGCCCACAGACCCAGCTCGCCCTGCCGCTGGAGGGAGGTCGCCTCGGCGTCGAACCGGCGGGTGAGGACCATGTCGCGGTAGAGACCGCGCAGCTCCTCGGCGCTCAGGTCGATGTCGTAGTCGGGGTGCTGGACGCGCTCTCCCTCGGGCGTCAGCAGCTGGACGAGCTCAGGCTCCGCCGCGCCGCGCGCGCTCGTCTTCTTGGTGGTGCTGGTGCTCGCGCTAGCGGTGCGCTTGGTGCCGCTGCTGCGTCGCGTCGTCTTGCGCGCGGCAGTGCTCTCCACGGTCACGTGCGTGCTCCTCCGTCGGTCCGGCCCCCCGGGTTCGCCGGTAAGGCCTGGGTCCCCCCTGCCGCTGGGCAAGGGGAGGCTCTCCGCCTTATCCGTGCCCTTCGCACGGGGTGGGTGCGACGCGGCCGGGGTCGGGCGTGACAGGTGCCCCGGCGAGCGCCCTGTCATACGCACGTTACCCATCGCGCGACATTCCCGCGAAACCCCACTTGACCTGCGATTTTGCTTGGATTTCCAAGTAAATCCAGAAAACGGGGAACAACGGCTGGTCAACGCGTCGGCAACGGCTGCGGAGAGCCGCCGGAACATCCGAGACGTTATCCCGCGCACCCCGGGCGCGGGAAGAGCCAATATGTGAGACTGGCAGCGTGCGCGAAGAAGGAAAAATCCGGGTATTTCTGCTGGACGACCATGAAGTCGTCCGGCGCGGCGTCCACGAGCTGCTCTCCGTGGAAGACGACATCGAGGTGGTCGGCGAGGCGGGAACGGCGGCGGACGCGCTGGTCAGGATCCCCGCGACCCGCCCCGACGTCGCGGTCCTCGACGTACGGCTGCCGGACGGCAGCGGCGTCGAGGTGTGCCGCGAGGTCCGCTCGCAGGACGAGGACGTCAAGTGCCTGATGCTGACCTCGTACGCGGACGACGAGGCGCTCTTCGACGCGATCATGGCCGGGGCCTCGGGCTACGTCCTCAAGGCCATCCGGGGCAACGAGCTGCTCAACGCGGTGCGTGACGTGGCGGCCGGCAAGTCGCTGCTCGACCCGGTGGCGACCGCCCGGGTCCTGGAGCGGCTGCGCGACGGCAACAACCCGAAGGGCGACGACAAGCTCGCCAACCTGACCGAGCAGGAGCGCAAGATCCTGGACCTGATCGGCGAGGGCCTGACCAACCGGGTCATCGGCGAGCGGCTCCACCTCGCGGAGAAGACCATCAAGAACTACGTCTCCAGCCTGCTGTCCAAGCTGGGCATGGAGCGGCGCTCGCAGGCCGCCGCGTACGTGGCACGACTCCAGGCGGAGCGCCACTGACGGAGCCGTCCCCCGAGACCCCGCTCTCCCCGTACGGCACCCGCCGAGGTCCGTACGGAGGCCGAGAGCGGGGTCGGACGCACGTTTCGGGACCTACGTCCCCGTGAAAGCGGGGCTGGGGCCCCTTTTCGGGCAGGGTGGCGATGGCGGAGAGTGGAAACATGTCCTCCGACGAGATCCGCGCCATTGAGCTGCTCAGCCGCGTGTCCTACGGCCGGGTGGCGACCAGCATGCGGGCGATGCCGTTCGTCGCCCCCGCTCGGCACATCGTGTCCGAGGGACAGGTCCTGATCCGGCTCCACGAAGGGCTCGGCTACCACCGTGCCTGCAACGGCAGCGTCGTCGCCTACGGCGCGGACAACTTCAACTCCGGATCCGAGCACCTGTGGTCCGTGCAGTTCGCCGGCACCGCCGAGATCGTCCGGCCCACCGAGGCGCAACTCAGGGCCTTCGGCTCCCAACCTGACACTGTCGACGGCGAGCCCTTCGTCCCCGTCTTCATGCGCGTCGACCCGCGGTTCGTGACCGTCCACTCCCTCGACTACCCCGGTGAGACGCCCGTCTGCCACCCTCCGGCCGCCCCCGTGGGCCGTCAGGGCGGGCCCCCCTCGGCCCGGCAGAACGCCGAGCGTTCCGTACGGCGACACCTCCACCACGTAGCGTGATCTAACATCTGGCGGGTGCCGCGCTCATCTGAAACGCTCACCCCGCCGACCACCCACCGGCCGCCGACCGCCCGGCCCGTGGGCACCCCGCCCCTCGGCGCCCTGCTGCGCCACCACCGGCACGCCGGAGAACCCCTCTCCTGCGTGCCTGTCACCGAGGGACTGCTCAACCGGGGCTTCCGTCTCTCCACCACGCGCGGCACCTACTTCCTCAAGCAGCACCTCGACGCGCCCACCGCCGACCGCGCCACCATCGCCCGCCAGCACCGGGCCACCCAGCGCCTCGGCGCCCTCGGACTGCCCGTCGCCCCGCCCCTCGCCGACTCCTCGGGCCGTACGGTCACCGTCGTCGACGGCCACTGCTACGCCCTGCACCCCTGGGTGGACGGACGGCACCGGAACGGCGCCCAGCTCTCCCCCTGCGGCTCCCGGCGCCTCGGCACCCTCCTCGGGCAGGTCCACACCGCCCTGGCCCTCGTGATGTCCGCCCCGGGGCAGGAGGACGAGGAGCCCGGCGCGGTCGCCGACGAGGACGCCCGCGCGAGCGCCGACCTCCCGGACACCTTCCGGGCCATCGGGGAACTGCTCCGGCTCGCCCGCGCCCACCACCCCCGCGACAGCTTCGACGCCCTCGCCGAGCACCGCCTCAGGGAGCGGCGCAGACTCCTCGCCCAGCACGCGCACCGGCGCCCGCCGCCCGCCACCGCCGCGGGCTGGGTGCACGGCGACTTCCACCCGCTGAACCTGCTCTACCGGGGCGCCGAGCCCGCCGCGATCATCGACTGGGACCGGCTCGGGTTACACCCCCGGGCCGAGGAAGCGGTCAGGGCGGCGGCCATCTTCTTCGTACGCCCGGAAGGCGAGCTGGCCTTGGACAAGGTGCGGGAGTACGCGCGCGCGTACCGGGAGGCGGCGGGCGCGGGACGCGCGGAACTGGCGGCGGCCGTCCACCGGGTGTGGTGGGAGCGCCTCAACGACTTCTGGACCCTGCGCTGGCGCTACCAGCTGCTCGACCGGCGGGCCGACCCGCAGTTCCCCGCCGTGTCGGCCCTGGCGGTGTGGTGGACCCGCGAGTACGAGGCGGTGCGGGACGCGTTCACGGGGTGACGGGCGCGGTGCCGGGCGCGGTGCCGGGCTCGGTGCCGGGCGCGGTGACGGGCTCGGTGCCGGGCGCGGTGACGGGCTCGGTGCCGGGCGCGGTGACGGGCTCGGTGCCGGGCGCGGTGACGGGCTCGGTGCCGGGTGTGCTCGCGCGAAGGCACCTCCACACGAAGGCGTCTCCACGCGACGGTGCCAGGGTGCGGTTCCACGTGAAACAGGCCGCCCGGCACGCTTCGTGCGTGCCGGGCGGTCCTTCCGTGCGGAGAGCGGCCGGTCAGCCGGTCGGGGCGCCGCCGCCCGTCGGAGGCGTCTCCGGGTTGACGGTCGAGGTCGGCGGCGCCTCGGTCGTCGGCTCGCCGGTCGGCTCCGTCGGCGGTGCCGTCGTCTTCGTCGGCTCCTCGGTCGGCTCCTCCGACGGGGTCGGCTCGGTCACCGGCTCGCCCGTGGTCTCCTCCGTGGGAGCGGGCTGGGTGGTCGGCCGGTGGGTGCGCGGCGGCGTCCACGGCTGCTGGGTGGCGCCGCCGTCGGAGTTGCCCTGGTCGCGCGTCGGCTCCTGGGACGGCTCCTCCGAGGGCGTGGGCTCCTCCGAGGCGGTCGTCGGCGCGTCGGTGACCGTCGGGGTGTTGCCGGGCGAGTCGTCCGTACGGCCCGGCGGGTCCAGCGCGAAGACGATGCCGACGACGACCGCGATCAGCGCGAGCGCGGCGAACAGCCACACCTTGCCGCGCCCGGCACGGCCCCGGCCCTGCTGGTAGCCGACGTCCTGGCCGTAGCCGCCGGCGGCGACCGGACCGCCGTCGTAGCCGCCGTAGCCGCCGTCGTCCGGGTTCATCGGCGGGAGGATCGGGCCCTGCGCGGTCTCGCCGTGCATCGGGTGGCCCATGGCGGTGGTCGCCGCCATCCCGTTGACCTGGGTGTGCACCCCGTCGTGCAGACCGACGGGGCCGGTGTTCCACGTGCCGGTGTGGCCGCCCTGCTGCTGGAGCATCTGGAGGCCGTACTGGATGAGCCCGCGCATCTCCTCGGCGCTCTGGAACCGGTCGTCCGGGTCCTTCGCGAGCGAGCGCATCACCAGACCGTCGAGCTCCGGCGGCACGGCGTGCGTCACCTCGGAGGGCGGCACCGGGGTGTCCTGGACGTGCTGGTACACGACGGAGAGCGGCGTCTCGCCGGTGAAAGGCGGACGCAGCGCGAGGAGTTCGTAGAGGAGACAGCCCGTCGCGTACAGGTCGGAGCGGTGGTCGACGGCCTTGCCGAGGGCCTGCTCCGGGGAGAGGTACTGCGGGGTGCCCATGACCATGCCGGTCTGCGTCATCGTGGACTGCGCGCCGTGCAGGGCACGGGCGATGCCGAAGTCCATGACCTTCACCGCGCCGCTGTGGGTGATGATCACGTTGGCGGGCTTGATGTCCCGGTGCACGATGCCGTGCTGATGCGAATATGCCAACGCCTCAAGCACCCCGGAGACGATGATGAGGGCCTGCTCGGGGCCCGGCGCCTCGGCGCTGAGCAGCAGGTCGCGGATGGTGCGGCCCTCGACCAGCTCCATCACGATGTACGGCACGGGCCGCCCGCCCACGAGGTCCTCGCCGGAGTCGTACACGGCGACGATCGCATGGTGGTTGAGGCCCGCGACGGACTGCGCCTCGCGGGTGAACCGGGCCTTGGAGACCGGGTCCTCGGCCAGGTCGGCGCGGAGGAGCTTGACGGCGACGGTGCGGCCGAGCCGTACGTCCTCCGCCGCGAACACCTCGGCCATGCCGCCGCGGCCCAGACGGTGCGTCAGCCGGTAGCGTCCGTCACCGACGACGCCACCGACGCCCCAGGACTCCGCTGCCGCGTCCGGCACACCGCCACCTGCTCCGGATTCGGGTGCCATCAGTCCTCGCCGTCGTCTGTCGTGCCGTGTCCAGTCGTCACGCTACAGGCTTCGTACGACATCACGGTCCGAGATGGACCGGCCATCCAACCCCGTTCACGTACACCTGTGCAAATTCGATGGGATTCCTCCGCCCGCCCGCGAACCCTTCGGATATCCGCCCTGTGCGGAGGGTCACGGAACGGGCACCCGGCTTGACGTGTCGGTGCCCTGGGGCAGACTTGGCCAGGAAATTCGGATCGACGCCGCCACGCGCGCGTAGGGGGAAGCACGGATGAGCCAGGACGGCGCACAGGGCCGCTACGCGGGCGGTTCGGTCGCGGGCGGCCGGTACCAGCTGCGTGACCTTCTCGGCGAGGGCGGCATGGCCTCCGTCTACCTGGCCTACGACAGCGCCCTCGACCGGCAGGTCGCGATCAAGACCCTCCACACGGAGCTGGGCCGGGAGCAGTCCTTCCGCGAGCGGTTCCGGCGCGAGGCGCAGGCGGTCGCGAAGCTGTCGCACACCAACATCGTCTCCGTCTTCGACACCGGCGAGGACACCCTCGACGGCGCCGTCATGCCGTACATCGTCATGGAGTACGTGGAGGGGCAGCCGCTCGGCTCGGTCCTCGCCTCCGACATCCGGCAGTACGGGGCGATGCCCGCCGACAAGGCGCTGCGGGTGACCGCCGACGTCCTCGCCGCCCTCGACGTCAGCCACGAGATGGGCCTGGTCCACCGGGACATCAAGCCGGGCAACGTGATGACGACCAAGCGCGGCGTGGTCAAGGTCATGGACTTCGGCATCGCGCGGGCCATGCAGTCCGGCGTCACCTCGATGACGCAGACCGGCATGGTCGTCGGCACCCCGCAGTACCTCTCCCCCGAGCAGGCCCTGGGCCGCCCCGTGGACGCCCGCTCCGACCTCTACTCGGTCGGCATCATGCTCTTCCAGCTGCTGACCGGCCGGCTGCCCTTCGACGCCGACTCCCCGCTGGCCATCGCCTACGCGCATGTACAGGAGGAGCCGGTCGCCCCGTCCTCCGTCAACCGCGCGGTGACCCCGGCGATGGACGCGCTCGTCGCCCGCGCCCTGCGAAAGAACCCGAACGAGCGGTTCCCGAGCGCCTCCGCGATGCGCGACGAGTGCCTGCGGGTGCTCTCGGCGGGCCAGAGCGGCGCCCCGGTGATCGTCCAGGGCGGTCCCGTCAGCAGCGGCGCGGGCGTCGGCTCCGCCGTCTTCCCGCCGATCGGCGCCCCGCAGCCCGGCCCGCACCCCGCGCCCCAGGGCGTCCAGCAGCCGTATCTGCCGCCGACGCCGCAGCCCGGCCCGTACGGCCCCGCGACCCCCGCGCCCGCCCCCACCTACGGCTACCCGCCGCAGGCTCCGACGCCCGCGCCGATGTACCAGGCTCCCGCGCCCGCGCCCTACGCGCCGGTGCACACCCCCGCGCCCGCCCCGTCCGCCGGGCGCCCCCGGCGGAACACCCCGGTCGTCGTGGGCGCGATCGTCGTCGTCCTCCTCGCGGTCGGCGGGGTGTTCCTCGCCCGCGACCTCATGAAGAAGGACGAGGGCCAGCAGGCGGGCGGGACCGGGCGGCAGGAGCAGACGGCGGCGCCCGGCCACAAGGGTCCCGACCTGAGCAAGACCATCGACGCGAAGAAGTGCACCCAGCCGACCGAGTCGAGCGACGACCCGGAGAAGTTCGAGGTCCCCAGCCTCACCTACAAGAACATCCAGTCGGTGAAGGACTGCGTCCAGGCGGCGGGCTGGAAGATCATGGTCCAGACCCCGGTGGACGAGTCGACCTACGGCGAGGGCACGGTCCTTGAGCAGTACCCGCCGGCCGGGGCGGACATCACCGACAAGGACGCCGAGTTCACCCTCAAGGTCTCCACGGGCAACCCTCCGCAGTAACCCCCGGCCCCTCCGCGCGCCGCCCGGCCCCTCGGCCCGGCGGCGCCGTGACTCCCGGGGCTCCTCCCGTACGTACTCCGCCGTACTCCGCCGTACTCCGCCACGAGAGCGCCCCGGACTCTTCCCTTACCCCCGCCGCCCCGTCCCGGATGCCGGGAGCGGTCCGGCGTGTGACGCTGGGCGCACCACCTCGGCGGCTCGGTACGGGAGGGGTTCACCCGGTGATTCCAGCACTCCGCAGGGCCCGGTCACGCAGGGTCGGCCCCACGCTCGCCTGCGCGTTCACCTGCGCCGCGGCGCTGTACGGGGCTCCTCACGGGTACGGCGCGGCGCCCCGGGGAGCCGGGGCGGACAGCGCCTCCTCCGCCCACACCCTGCCCCGCGCGCTCGGGGAGGGTGACTCGCCCTTCCCCGCACCCACCCTGCCCCGCGCACTCGGCGAGGACACGGCCGCGCGCCCCGCGCACGCCCCCGTCCCCGCTCCCGATCCCACGCCCGGACCCGCCCTCTCCTCGCCTCCGGCCCCCGCCCCGCCCCCGGCCGGTGCCGCCGCGGCCCCCTCCGGGACCGGATCCGCGTCGCCGGGCCGTCCCCCCGGCGCGTCCGGAGCGCCCGCGCACGCCGGGAGCGCTTCCCCCGGGCACCTCGCGCCCCCCGTGTCGAGCGCCGAGCCCACCGACGCCCCCGCGCCCAGCGACCCCGCCTCCCTGGCCGGGCTCCCCGCCGGGGAGGGGCGCGTGCGGCCCGGACGCCCACCGGGTCCGACCGCCTCCGCGAGCGCCGGGACCACACCGGGCGGGGCCACCCGTACCGAAACCGCTACAGAACCGGGGGCCCGCGACGGCGCCGGGGAGGAGGAGGGGACGGTACGTGAGGAGGAGGCGCCCCTTCCGGCGACCCCGTCCGCCAGTCGGCCCGCCGCCGCACCGCAACTGGCGGCGAAAAACTCGTCTCCCCTCGCCGACCAGCGCATTCCTGTGTTCACCCTGGGGGTGGGGCTCTCCCTGATGGGGCTCGGCATCGGGTTCCTCGGGCTGCGGATGCGACGCCGCTGAGCCCTCCGGAGCCGTCCGGGTCCCCCTTGAGACGGACCCGCCGCTTCCCTCTCAGGACGGTTGCCGGGCTCGGCATACCCGGTATACATACTGAGTATGTCGATTCGCCATGGGCTCCTCGCCCTCCTCGAACGCGGTCCTCGGTACGGCTCCCAGCTCCGCACGGAGTTCGAGTCGCGCACCGGCTCCACCTGGCCGCTCAACGTCGGTCAGGTCTACACGACCCTCAGCCGTCTCGAACGCGACGGCATGGTGACCCAGAGCGGCGAGGACACGGCCGGGCACACGCTCTACGCGATCACCGACGCCGGTCGCGCCGAGCTGAGAACCTGGTTCGGGAAGCCGGTGGACCGCAGCAGCCCCGCCCGCGACGAGCTGGCCATCAAGCTCGCCATGGCCGTGGGCGCCCCCGGTGTCGACATCCGCGACGTCATCCAGTCCCAGCGCCGCCACACCGTGAAGGCGATGCAGGACTACACCCGGCTCAAGGCCCAGGCGCTGGCCGCCGTCGAGACCGGCGGCGCCCGCGAACGGGACGACGTGGCCTGGCTGCTCGTCCTGGAGCAGCTGATCTTCCAGACCGAGGCCGAGGCCCGCTGGCTCGACCACTGCGAGTCCCGCCTCATCCGCCTCTCGACGACCGGCCCGAACCCGGGCCCGACCACCCCACCGCACACCACCGACCCGGCGACGGACACGGCACCCGGCCCCCCGGCGGCCCGGGACACCGCCCCGCCACTGGGCCGGACCCGCTGACCGCCCCACCACCGGGCAGCAGCCACCTACCGCCCCACCGCAAGTCCGGACCCGCCGGCCGCACCGGCCGCACCGGCACCGGGCGAAGCACGCGGACCGCACGGTCGCGCCCGCCCGTATCTCCTTCGCACCACCTTCCACCGCTCGCTCACGTGCCCGGACGACCATCGGGCACGTCCAAGGGGGGACCCTTCATGTCCGCACCGCAGCCCGTGCTGCAACTCAAGAACCTGACCCGAGTCCACGGCTCGGGCGCCACCGAGGTGCACGCCCTGCGCGGGATCGACCTCGACGTCTACCCCGGCGAACTCGTCGCCGTCATGGGCCCGTCGGGCTCCGGCAAGTCCACGCTGCTCACCATCGCGGGCGGCCTCGACGCCCCCTCCTCGGGCCAGGTCGTCGTCGAGGGCACCGACATCACCACCCTCGGGACCAAGCAGCTCGCCGCCCTGCGCCGCCGCAGCATCGGCTACGTCTTCCAGGACTACAACCTCATCCCGGCGCTCACCGCCGCCGAGAACGTGGCCCTCCCCCTCGAACTGGACGGCACCTCCGCCCGCAAGGCGCGCGCCGAAGCCGTCAAGGCCCTGGAGGAGATGGGGCTCGGGCACCTCGCCGACCGCTTCCCCGACGAGATGTCCGGCGGTCAGCAGCAGCGCGTGGCCGTCGCCCGCGCCCTGGTGGGCGACCGCCGCCTGGTCCTCGCCGACGAGCCGACCGGCGCCCTCGACTCCGAGACCGGCGAGTCCGTGCTCGCCCTGCTCCGCAGCCGCTGCGACGCCGGTGCCGCCGGGGTCCTCGTCACCCACGAGCCCCGGTTCGCCGCATGGGCCGACCGGGTCGTGTTCCTGCGGGACGGCGCCATCGTCGACCAGACGGTGCGCAGCGACGCCGACTCCCTGCTTTCGGGCCAGGTGGCCGAGGCGTGAAGACCTGGTTCCACTCCTGGCGGGCCGCGATCCGCATCGCCCGTCGCGACGCCTGGCGTTCCAAGGGCCGCAGCGCCCTCGTGCTCGCGATGATCGCCCTGCCGATCCTGGGCGTCAGCGCCTTCGATCTGACCTACCGCAGTTCCCAGCTCTCCCCCGTCGAGCAGGCCGACCGCCAACTCGGCGCGGCGGACGCCCGGTTCAAGGACCCGAATTACGGCGGTGCCCCGGTCCTCCAGGACCCGACCGGCGACATGAACACTCCGGTCGGGGACTACGAGGACAAGCCCTGGCCGAGCGGTCCCACCGACGTGCCCAAGGCCATCCCGGCGGGCTCCACCGTCCTCACGGACACCGTCGGCTCGGCCAAACTGACGACGGCCCACGGTTTGCTCGCCACCGAGGTACGCGAGCTGAAGGCGTCCGACCCGATGGCCCGGGGCATCCTGCCGCTTCTGGAAGGGCGTTACCCGGAGAAGAACGACGAGGTCATGGCGACCTCCCACTTCCTCGAAGTCAGTGGCCTGTCGATCGGTTCCCCCCTTTCCGCCCGCAACTTCGATCGCCCGTACCTGATCGTCGGCGCCTACGAGATTCCCGACTCGCTGAAGACCGACCAGATCAACGCGCTGCCGGGGGCCTTCCTCGCCCCGTACGGGAAGGCCGTCGAGAAGGCCGGTCTGCCCGCGCCCGACCTCTCCACCACGTATCTGGTCCGCAAGGCCGGTGGTTTCACGTGGAACGCGGTCCAGGAGATCAACACCAAGGGCGTGACCGTCGCTTCGCGCGCCGTGCTCCTCGACCCGCCCGCCAAGTCGGAGGTCCCGCTCTTCCAGAAGGGCGGCTGGGGCGACTACGGCTCCGGTCCGGAGTCGAACACCGCCGCCGTCGCCTCCCTCGTCACCGTCGTGGGCCTGGCCATGCTGGAGATCTGTCTGCTGGCCGGTCCCGCCTTCGCGGTCGGCGCCCGGCGTTCGCGCCGTCAGCTGGGTCTGGTCGGGGCCAACGGCGGTGCCCGCAGCCACATCCGGGCCATCGTCCTGAGCGGCGGTCTGGTGATCGGCGTCGCCGCGGCGGTCATCGGCACGGTCCTCGCCGTGATCCTCACCCTGCTGCTCCAGCCGCTCCTCGAAGACGCCATGGGCCAGCGGTTCGGCGCCTTCGACGTCCGGCCGCTGGAAATCCTCGGCATCGCGCTGCTCGCCGTCCTGACCGGTCTGCTCGCCGCGGTCGTCCCCGCCTTCACCGCCTCCCGGCAGACCGTCCTCGCCTCGCTCACCGGCCGGCGCGGGGTCCGCCGCAGCAGCAGGGTGCTGCCCCTGATCGGTCTCGGCGCCCTCCTCCTGGGCGGCGCGGCAGCCCTCTTCGGCTCGATGGTCTCGGAGGAAGCCTTCCTCGTCGCGGCGGGCTCCGCCCTCGCCGAGCTGGGCTTCGTCGCCATGACCCCGGCCCTGGTGGGCCTGTTCGGGCGGGTCGGACGCTGGCTGCCGCTGTCGCCCCGGCTCGCCCTACGCGACGCCGTCCGCAACCGGGGCCGTACGGCACCCGCCGTCGCCGCCGTCCTCGCCGCCGTCGCGGGCACGGTCGCCGTCTCCACCTACATGGCGAGCACCGAGGCGGACAGCAGGTCCCAGTACCAGGCCGAACTGCCCTACGGAGCGGTCTCCGCCCTCGTCATGGAGGAAGGCGGCCGGGACGTCCCCGCCGTCCGCGAGGCCGTCTCGCGCTACTTCCCGGTCGACGTACGCGCCGACGTCGAGCGCGTCTCTGTCGGCAAGCCGGGCTGCTCCCTGTGGGGCGGCGGGGCGGGCTGCGGCAGCTACGAGGTCGTCGTCCCCCCGGCCAACGAGTGCCCCCTGTTCGCCCCGGTAGCCGACGGCAGCGACCCCTCGGCCCGGTTCACCCCCGAGCAGCGGAAGAAGCTCCTCTCCGAGGACTGGCGCTGCACGGATTCGTCCGGCAGGGGCACCATCTACACCGACGGCGGACTTCTCGTCGGCGATGCCAAGCTCCTCCAGGTCCTCGGCATCGAGGACGCGGGCGCGGTGAAGGCCCTCGCCGAGGGGAAGATCGTCAGCTTCTCCCGTGCCCAGGTCGACAAGAACGGCGGCATCGGCATCAAGCAGATCACCGACAACGCCGCCGCCGAGAAGGCCGCCCAGGAGGGCCGCCCCGCCCCGGGGAAGATCACCTCCATCCCCGCCTACCGGGTCCCCGGGCAGCCGAAGACCTACGGCCTCCGGGCCCTGATGACCCCGGCCACGGCCAAGGCCGCCGGTCTGGCCACGGTCCCGATGGGCACCTTCGCCAGCACCGAGCGGATGCCGGACGGCGAGGCCCGTCAGAAGCTCGACGCCGAGTTCTCCAAGCTCGGCAGCAACGTCGAGATGCATCTGGAGGAGGGCTTCGTCGCCCGGTACACCCTCGTCCTGCTCGCGCTCTCCGTCTTCGCGGGCCTCGTCACCATCGGCGCCGCCGGAATCGCCACCGGTCTCGCCCAGGCCGACGCGGAGGCCGATCTGAAGACGCTCGCCGCCGTGGGCGCCCCGCCCCGGGTCCGCCGTACCCTCAGCGGTTTCCAGTGCGGAGTCGTCGCCGCGATGGGCGTGGTCCTGGGCTCGGCGGCCGGCATCCTGCCCGCCGTGGGGCTCCGGCTCACCCAGGAACGCGACCAGATCCGCTACTACGAGATGAACCTCGCCGAGGGCTGGGCGAGCGACATGACCCGGCCGGACCTCGCGATCGTCATCCCCTGGGAGACCCTCGTGGGCCTGCTCGTGGTCGTCCCGCTCGGCGCCGCGCTGCTCGCGGCTCTGGTCACCCGTTCGCGCGGGGCGGTGGCCCGGCGCGCGGCGACCTGACGCTCTTCGTTGCCGTCCTGTGCCCCTGGACAAGGGTGGATCACCCTTGTCCAGGGGCACACCCTGTGATGACGCACCTGTACGAGAGAATGGCGGCATGGAGATGCCGAGGAATGACAGGTCGCAGGAGAGCCCCCCGATCCTCATCTTGGGACAGGACGGGATGGCACTCGGCGGCGCCCAGGGCGACGACGAAACCCGCGAGGTCCCGGTGACGGATATGGTCGAGCAGCCTGCGAAGGTCATGCGGATCGGCAGCATGATCAAGCAGCTTCTGGAGGAAGTGCGCGCGGCCCCTCTCGACGAGGCCAGCCGGGTCAGGCTCAAGGACATCCACGCCAGCTCCGTGAAGGAGCTGGAGGACGGGCTCGCGCCCGAGCTGGTGGAGGAGCTGGAGCGGCTCTCCCTGCCCTTCACGGACGAGGCGATCCCCTCCGAGGCCGAGCTGCGCATCGCGCAGGCCCAGCTGGTGGGATGGCTCGAAGGGCTGTTCCACGGCATCCAGACGGCACTGTTCGCCCAGCAGATGGCGGCCCGTGCCCAGCTGGAGCAGATGCGCAGGGCGCTCCCGCCCGGCGCTTCCCACGACGATGACGACGACCACGGACACGGCCACGCGGTCCGCTCGGGCCCGTATCTGTAGCCCGTGTCCGTAGCCGTCCGACGGCTCGGCGAGGCACGTCACGGCAAGGCGAAGGGGCCCGGCACTCGGTGTGCCGGGCCCCTTCGCCGTATGCCCGACCGGGGTGTCCGGGACGGGCCGGGGCCGGGGCAGGGGCCGGGGTCAGGCCGAGGGCGCGAGCAGGAGCACCTTGCCGACGTGGTCGCCGGACTCCAGGACCCGGTGGCCCTCGGCCGCCTCCGCGAGCGGCAGCGTCCGGTCGACGACCGGACGGACCGTACCGGCGGCGATCAGCGGCCAGACGTGCTCCCGTACGGCGGCGACGATCGCCGCCTTCTCGTCGGCGGGACGGGACCGCAGCGTGGTCGCCATGACGGCGGCACGCTTGGCGAGCAGCGCCCCGAGGTTCAGTTCGCCCTTCACCCCGCCCTGGAGCCCGATGATCACCAGTCGGCCGTTGACGGCCAGCGCCTTCACGTTGCGCTCCAGGTACTTGGCGCCGACGATGTCGAGGATGACGTCCGCGCCCGCCCCGCCCGTCGCGTCGGCAAGCTCCGCGACGAAATCCTGCTCGCGGTAGTCGATGAGGATGTCCGCACCGAGTTCGGCGCAGCGCGCCAGCTTCTCCGGGCTTCCGGCGGTGACCGCGACCCGCGCCCCGACCGCCTTCGCCAGCTGGATCGCCATCGTCCCGATCCCGCTCGCACCACCGTGCACGAGGAGCGTCTCGCCCGGCCGCAGATGCGCGATCATGAAAATGTTGGACCAGACCGTGCAGGCGACCTCGGGCAGCGAGGCGGCCGTGGCCAGATCGACGCCCTCCGGCACGGGAAGCAGCTGCCCGGACGGGACGACGACCTTCTCCGCGTAACCGCCGCCCGCGAGCAGCGCGCACACCGGGTCGCCGACCGCCCAGCCCGCCACCCCCGGCCCGAGCGCGGCGATCCGGCCCGAGCACTCCAGACCGGGATACGGGGAACTGCCCGGCGGCGGGGCGTAGAAACCCTGCCGCTGGAGCAGATCGGCGCGGTTGACGGCGCTCGCCACCACCTCGACGAGGACCTCGCCCTCGCCGGGGACGGGATCGGGCACCTCGGCCCAGATCAGAGCCTCGGGACCACCGGATTCCGGAATCGTGATCGCATGCATGGTGGCGAATTTACTCCCGCCTCCGTCCCCCCGACCGGCGCCCCGCGCTCAGTCCTCGGGCGGGGTCCTGAGCGGGGTGACCGGGTTGGCGCGCACGATGGTGATCACCCGGTCGGTGAGCTGGAGCGGGCTCGCGGCGGGGTCGTCGTAGCTGAGCAGCCGGTGCCCGCGCAGCACGCTCACCACCAGGTCGCCGGTCTCCCGGACGCTCTTGCCCGCCTCGCTCTTGGTGACCGGCCGTTCCACCAGGTCGAGGCCCGAACCCTGCTGGATCAGGTCCTCCATCACCGTGCCGGCGCTGGGGCTCAGCACCGACAGACCGAGCAGCCGCCCGGCGGCGCTGGCGCTGGTGATGACCGCGTCCGCGCCGGACTGGCGCAGCAGCGGCGCGTTCTCCTCCTCGCGGACCGCCGCGACGATCTTCGCGCCCCGGTTGAGCTGGCGTGCGGTGAGGGTGACCAGGACGGCCGTGTCGTCGCGCTGGGTGGCGATGATGATCTGGCGGGCCCGCTGCACTTCGGCACGGAGCAGTACGGCGCTGCGGGTGCCGTCGCCGACGACACCGACGAACCCGTCCGCGTTCGCGGTCTCGATGACCTTGCCGGACGGATCGACGATGACGATCTGTTCCTTGCTGAGGCCGGTCGCGCAGAGGGTCTGGATCGCGGACCGTCCCTTGGTGCCGAAGCCGACGATGACGGTGTGGTCGCGCAAGGTGGACCTCCAGCGGTTCAGCCGGAACTCTTCACGGGTCCGTTCGGTGAGGACTTCGAGAGTGGTACCGACCAGGATGATCAGGAACAGCACGCGCAGTGGCGTGACCAGCAGGATGTTGGCGAGCCGCGCCGAGTCGCTGTACGGGACGATGTCGCCGTATCCGGTGGTGGAGAGCGTCACGGTCGCGTAGTAGGCACAGTCGAGGAAGTCGAGCGTCTCATTGGCGTTGTCGTGATAGCCCCCGCGGTCGATGTAGACGATCACGACGGTCACGACGAGCACGGCCAAGGCCATGAGCAGTCGCTTCCCGACCTGCCGCAGGGGCCGTTCGACGATCCGCCGGGGCAGTCGGATGCTCGGACCTGCGATCCGTTCGTCCGCCCGGCGGGCCATCACGTCACGACTGGGAAGTTTCACGTGAAACACGCTCCTTGGGCCGTTGCGGCCCCCTCGTCCATGGGCCAGGGAAGGTCGAGGACGTCCAGCTCCCTGCCGGGGTGCGCTCCGCCGGGCGGGACGACGGCCAGACCGTCGGCGACCGCGATGCCGCGGAGCATGGCCGGCCCGTTGTAGCGCAGCGGCAGGGCCCGGCCGTCCCGGCGGACGACCGGGACGAGCCGCGTGTCGTACGGGTGCCCCTGCACCTCTCCCACCAGGAGGGCCGTCCCCACTTCCGTGGGTGCCTCGGGCTTCCGGAGTGCTTCGGCTTCCCTGGATGCCTCGGTTTCCCTGGGTGCTTGGGATGCCCGAGGCCCTTCGACTTCCCGAGGCCCTTCGGTCTCCTGGGGTGCTTCGGTCTCCCGGGGTGCTTCGGTCTCCCGGGGTGCTTCGGTGAGGGCCTTGAGGAGGGGTTCGGCGAGGGTGAGGAGGCCGGAGACGGCGGCGAGCGGGTTGCCGGGGAGTCCGACGAGATGGCGGACGGGACCGGAGCGGTCCGGGCCCTCGGCGAGCCGGGCGAGCAGCATCGGGTGGCCGGGACGGACCTTCACGCCGTCGACGAGGAGGGTCGCGCCCGCCTTGTCGAGCACGCCGTGGACGTGGTCGACGGGCCCTGCGGCGGTGCCTCCGGTGGTCACGACCAGGTCGGCGGGGGAGCCGGTGACGGCCTCGTACAGCTCCTGGGCGTCGTCACCGATGCGGCGGGTGCCGAGGACCTCGGCGCCGAGCGCGGTCAGCCAGGGGCCGAGCATCGGGCCGAGGGCGTCCCGGATAAGCCCCTCGTGCGGGAGGCCCGCCGTGAGCAGTTCGTCGCCGAGGACGAGGATCTCCACCCCGGGGCGGGGCACCACGGGAAGCTCGTCGTATCCCGCCGCCGCCGCGAGCCCGAGGACCACGGGCGTCACCGAGGTGCCCGCGGGCAGCAGCCCGTCGCCGGAACGGCACTCCTGGCCCCGGCGCCGGATGTCCTGGCCGGGCACGACCTCGCGCAGCGCGTGCAGCACGAGCCGCCCGGCGCCGGAGTCGGCGCCCGTCCGGGGCTCCTCGACCCGTACGGGGGCGGGTCCGGTGCGGGCAGGCTCGGCGGAGGCTGACTCGGCACGGGCGGACTCGGCGGGGGCCGCTTCGGCGCGGGCCGCTTCGGTGGGGGAGGTCTCGGTGCGGGCCGATTCGGCGGGGGAGGTCTCGGTGCGGGCGTGCTCGGTGCGGAGGACGGCGGTGGCGCC
The DNA here is from genome assembly GCF_014596525.1 of Streptomyces sp. CBMA291. GTDB lineage: Bacteria > Actinomycetota > Actinomycetes > Streptomycetales > Streptomycetaceae > Streptomyces. The sequence goes on along the minus strand of NZ_MSJP01000028.1, from coordinate 70,972 downwards.
CGCCGGGACCCGGGCGCCGGTGGCGATCCGTACGGTCTCGCCCTCGGCGAGTTCGGGCACCGCTCCGGGCCCGGAGGCATGGCCCGCGAGTACGGCGGTCTCCGTGCGGACCGTCCAGGGGCCGGGCCCCGCCACCGCCCACCCGTCCATGGCGGAGGTGTCGAAGGGCGGCAGATCGGTGAGGGCCCTCAGCGGCTCGGCGAGTATCCGGCCCAGCGCCGGTCCCAGCGGTACGCGCACCACCGTCCGGGCACCCCGGGCCCCGGCCCCGGCGCGGGCGGCGACGGCTCGCGCCTCGGGCCAGGCGGTGGCGCGGTGCGGGCGCGCGGTCGGGGTGTCGCCCCCGGTCCCGGAACCCCCCGGGCCACCCTGACCATCCGGGCCTCCCCGGGCTCCGGGGAGGGGTGTCTCCGGCCTCATCCGGCCTCGTCCTGCTCGGCTGCCCAGCGCTGGGCCAGCGCGGCGGCCTTGCGGGCGGCCTCGGCGACCGCTTCCGGTCCGCCGTCGGCACCCGCGCGCGCCGCCGCGTATCCGACCAGGAAGGTGGTCAGGGGCGCGGCGGGACGCGCCACCCCGTGGGCGGCGTCGCGGGCCAGGTCCAGCAGGAGGCCGGTGTCGACGTCCAGGTCGATGCCCAGTTCGTCCTTGACTGCGGTGATCCATTCGTCCAACACGGTCCCATGCTCCCTGATCCGCGCGCGGGCCGTGGCGATGTCCTCCCAGGTGTCGCAGTCGAAGGAGGCCAGGGGGTCCCCGGCGACCCTGACCGGGCGCAGTACCGCCGTGAGGTGACGCAGCGGCAGGTGGGCGAGACCGCCGTGGTCCCGCGCGAGTCCGTCGAGAGCGCGGCGCAACGGCCCGGCCCGGTACGCGGCGACGAGTGGCTGGTCCCGCCCTCCGGCGTCGGTCAGCAGCGCGACCTCGGCCTCGGGGCTCTCGTCGAGCGCGGTCAGGAGGCGCCGTACGGTGCCGTCGTCGAGGAACGGCAGGTCAGCGGAGAGAACGAGGAGAACGGGGGCGTCCGACTCGCGGACTCCGGCCCCGAGGGCGGCCGTCGGGCCGCCGCCGGGCGGCTCCTCCCTGGTCCAGCGGACGGGGCGGACCGTCGGGCGCGGTTCCCCGACGACCACGGCCCGGCCCGCGTCGGGGCAGGCCGAGAGGACCCGGTCGAGCAGGGTCCGCCCCCCGACCCGTACCCCGGGCTTGTCGGAACCGCCGAGACGCCGGGCGGCCCCTCCGGCGAGCACGACGACATCATGTGCGGTGGTCACCCGAGCAGTATGGGCCGCCGCGCCCGTCGGACGGCCGCCCCGTCCCACCCAGAGAGACGAGGCGGGGCCCGGCCGGGAGAGGGCGGGACTGGGGGCCGGGGCAGGGGCCGGGGCCGGGGACCGTCCGGGGCTGGGAGCCGCCAGCCCCGAGTCCCAAGCCCCGACCCGCCGCGCTTCAGCCCGTTCCTGGTCCGGGCCGTTCCTGGTCCAGGCCGGGGCCCGCCCCGAGCCCCGGCGGGTGTCACCCCGGTGGGTGTCAGAGCGTGCGGAGCAGGACCGCCGGCTGTTCGACGCAGTCCGCCACGTACCGCAGGAAGCCGCCCGCCGTGCCGCCGTCGCAGACCCGGTGGTCGAAGGTGAGCGAGAGCTGTACGACCTGACGAACGGCCAGTTCGCCCTGGTGCACCCAGGGTTTCGGGATGATCCGGCCGACGCCGAGCATCGCCGCCTCCGGGTGGTTGATGATCGGCGTGGATCCGTCGACCCCGAACACCCCGTAGTTGTTCAGGGTGAACGTGCCCCCGGTGAGATCGGCCGGGGTCAGCGCGGAGTCCCGGGCGGCCTCGGTCAGCCGGGCGAACTCGGCCGTCAGGGACTCCGCCGTACGGGAACCCGCGTCCCTGACCACGGGCACGACGAGCCCGCGCGGAGTCTGGGCGGCGAAACCGAGGTGCACGTCCGGAAGCCGGACGATCTCCCTGGCGGCGGTGTCCACGGTCGCGTTCAGCTCGGGGAACCGGGCCAGGGAATGGGCGCAGATCCGGGCGAGCAGCGCGAGCAGCGCGATCTTCGGCCCGCCCGCCGCGTTCATCGCCGCCCGCGCACCCATCAGTTCGGTCGCGTCGGCGTCGACCCAGCAGGTCGCGTCGGGGATCTCCGTACGGCTGCGGGACAGCTTCTCCGCGACGGCGCCCCGGACCCCGCGCAGCGGAATCCGCTCGCCGACGCGAGCGGCGGCCGAGGCGGCGGCGGGAGCCCCTGCCACGCCCCCGACCGGGGTGCCGACCGGAGCCGTGGCAGGGGCGGGCGGGGCCGCCGGGGCGGCGAGGGCCTGTTCCACATCGGCCCGCAGGATCAGCCCCTCGGGCCCGGAGCCCTGTACCTCCCGCAGGTCGAGCCCATGGTCCCTGGCCAGTTTCCGTACGAGCGGCGAGATGACCGGCACCGGCCCGGTACCGGCCACGGCCACCGCGACCGGAGCGGCGGCCGTGGCCGGAGCGGTCGGCGCCGAGGTCCGCGCAGAGGTCCGCGCCACGGCCGGATTCTCGGGCCGGACCCGGCGGCGACGGGCGGCGGGGCCCGCCGTGCCGTAGCCGACGAGCACATTGCCCGAGTACTCCGAGGAGACGGCCGTCTCGGCGGCGGTCCGCGCGGGAGCGGCGACCGGGACGGACCCCCCACCACTGCCCGCGCCGCCACCCGACACCGGGCCCGGACTCGTACCCGTACCGGAAAGCGAAGCCGTACCCGCACCCGCACCCGCGCCGAAAGCCGGATCCGCACCGGCAACCGCACCGGTACCCGCGCCTGAATTCGGCGTCGTCCCCCCGCCTCCCACCGCCACCGTCAGGAGCGGGGCGCCGACGGGCAGTTCGGTGCCCTCCTCGCCGTAGCGGGCGGTGACGACTCCGCCGTACGGGCAGGGCACCTCGACCATCGCCTTGGCCGTCTCGACCTCGACGACCGGCTGATCGACGGCGACGACATCGCCGACGGCGACCAGCCAGCGCACGATCTCCGCCTCGGTGAGCCCCTCGCCGAGGTCGGGCAGCTTGAACTCAAGGACCGTGGCCATCAGCTTCCCGCCTCCCACTGCAACCGCGCGACCGCGTCCAGGACCCGGTCCACGCCCGGGAGATGGTGCCGCTCCAGCATCGGCGGCGGATACGGGATGTCGAAGCCGGTGACCCGCAGCACCGGCGCCTCCAGATGGTGGAAGCAGCGCTCGGTCACGCGCGCGGCGATCTCCGCGCCGGGCCCGCCGAAGCCGGTCGCCTCGTGGACCACGACCGCGCGGCCGGTGCGCCGTACCGAGGCGCAGACGGTCTCGTCGTCGAAGGGCACGAGCGAGCGCAGGTCGACGACCTCCAGGTCCCAGCCCTCGGCCCGCGCCGCCTCGGCCGCCTCAAGGCAGACCGGCACGGAGGGGCCGTAGGTGATCAGGGTGGCCCCGGCACCGGGGCGGCGGACGACGGCCCTGCCGATGGGTTCGACGGGCGCGGGCGCCTCGGGCGACCAGTCGGACTTGGACCAGTAGAGCCGCTTGGGCTCCAGGAAGACCACCGGGTCGTCCGACGCGATGGCCGCGCGCAGCAGCCCGTAGGCGTCCTCGACGGTGGCCGGGGTGACGACGTGGAGCCCCGGAGTGGCCGTGTAGTAGGCCTCCGAGGAGTCGCTGTGGTGCTCGACGCCGCCGATCCCGCCGCCGTACGGGACACGGATGACGATCGGCATCGGCATCGCGCCGCGCGTACGGTTCCGCATCCGCGCCACATGCGAGATCAGCTGCTCGAACGCCGGGTAGGCGAACGCGTCGAACTGCATCTCGACCACCGGGCGCAGCCCGTACATGGCCATGCCGACGGCCGCGCCGAGGATGCCCGCCTCGGCCAGCGGGGTGTCGGTGCAGCGGTCCTCGCCGAACTCCTTGGCGAGCCCGTCGGTGACCCGGAAGACGCCGCCGAGGGTGCCGACGTCCTCGCCCATCACATGGACGGTCGGGTCCTCGGCCATCGCGTCGCGCATCGCGCGCTGGAGCGCCTGCGCCATGGTGGCCGGTTTGGGCCGCCCACCGGGCCCGGCCGCGCCGGCGGCCCCACCGGCTCCGGCGGTCCGGCCCGTCGCGGCACCGGTCGTCGCGGTCGTCATCACGCCTCTCCCTCGCCCTCGGCTTCGAGCTCGGCGCGCAGCTGCGCCGCCTGTTCGCGCAGCTGCGCCGTCTGCTCCGCGTACACATGGGAGAAGAGGTCCATCGGGTCGAGCACCGGGTCGGCGTTCATCCGTTCGCGCAGCTCGGCCGCCATCGTCTCGGCGGCTTCGGCCGCCGCGCGCCTGCCGTCCTCGTCGAGCAGACCGCGCGCGGTGAGGTCCCGTTCGAGCAGCAGGATCGGGTCGTGGGCACGCCAGGCCTCGACCTCGCCGGGCGCGCGGTAGCGGGTGGCGTCGTCGGCGTTGGTGTGGGCGTCGATCCGGTAGGTGACGGCCTCGACCAGGGTCGGTCCGCCGCCGCGCCGGGCGCGGGTGACGGCCTCGGTGAGCACCTGGTGGACGGCGACCGCGTCGTTGCCGTCGACGAGCCGGCCGGGCATCCCGTATCCCACGGCCTTGTGGGCGAGGGTGGGGGCGGCGGTCTGCTTGGCCAGCGGTACGGAGATCGCGAAGCCGTTGTTCTGTACGAGGAAGACCACGGGTGCCTGCCAGACGGCCGCGAAGTTCAGCGCCTCGTGGAAGTCGCCCTCGCTGGTGCCGCCGTCGCCGACCATGGCGAGGGCGACCACGTCGTCGCCCTTGAGCCGGGCGGCGTGGGCCAGGCCCACCGCGTGCGGGAGCTGGGTCGCCAGCGGGGTGCAGAGCGGTGCGACGCGGTACTCGTGCGGGTCGTAGCCGGTGTGCCAGTCGCCGCGCAGCAGGGTCAGCGCCTGGACGGGGTCGAGGCCCCGGGCGACGGCCGCGAGCGTGTCGCGGTAGGAGGGGAAGAGCCAGTCCCGGTCCTCCAGGGCGAGCGCGGCGGCGATCTCGCACGCCTCCTGCCCGGTGGTGGACGGGTAGACGGCGAGCCTGCCCTGCTTGGTGAGGGCGGTGGCCTGGGCGTTGTACCGGCGGCCGCGGACCAGCTCCGCGTAGAGCCGGAGCAGCAGCGCGGGGTCGGCGTCGGCCACGGCGTCGGTGCCGAGCACGCGCAGCGGCTCGGTTTCGGGCAGCAGGGGTGCGGGGTCGGTACGGGGCTGCCAGGCGGGCGGCGGGACGGGTCGGTGGGACGGGACGGCACCGGGCGGCTCTTGGACTGTCGAACTGCGCTGTTGCAACGAGTCCACCTCCTCGTGGGAGCGGGCATAAGACCCGAAGGCGGGTGGCGCGGGTGTGGCGCGCCTCACCTACCGATTGTTCGGTCGTGGAGGCATTTTGGCTACAGGCACCTTCAGCCTGTGGACAAACGGTTCTCCACAGCCTGGGATGTGTACAGGTCGTCCACCGGAGAGAGGCGGGGGGACATGGCGGATGAACAAATGGCCGTCGATCGGGGCGGGGATCCGGGGGGCGGTACGGGTGACGGCGTCGGCGGAGGCATCGGAAAGGCTGTCGGGGAGGGCGTCGGCGGGGTCGTCGGCGAGGGCCTCAGGGAGGCCGTCGGAGAGGACCTGGGCGGCGTCATGGGTGAGGGCGAGGCTCCGGGGGAGGAGCTGAGCGCCCCGTCCGGGATGTTCCCCGAGGTGCTTCCGGCCCGCCCGCTCGACGCGATCGACCGCGACATCCTGCGGCTGCTCCAGACGGACGGACGGGCCTCGGTGCGCTCGGTGGCCGAGCGGGTGCACATCTCGCGGGCCAACGCGTACGCGCGCATCAACCGGCTCATGGACGACGGGGTGATCCGGGGCTTCAGCGCCCGCGTCAACCACGAGCGGGCGGGGCACGGCGCCTCCGCCTACATCACGCTCAAGATCGTCCAGAACTCCTGGCGCACGGTCCGCGAACGGCTCAGAGCACTGCCGGGAGCCTCCCACATCGCGCTGGTCAGCGGGGACTTCGACGTACTGCTCCTGGTGCACACCCCGGACAACCGGTCACTGCGCGAGCTGGTGCTCACCCGGCTCCAGTCGATCCCGGAGGTGCTGTCCACGCGCACGTTGCTGGTCTTCGAGGAGACGGACCTGAACGCCGACCCGGGGGTGTGAGGCCCCGGCTCCAGGAGCCCCCGGCAGCCCGCTTCGGGTCCCGACGGGGACTCCCTTCAGGGCCTGACGGGATACCCCTCCCAGGACGTGACGGGGCCCCTCTTCGGGACCTGACGGGAACCCTCCCAGGACCCCGCCCGGTGCCGCCTCAGCGGGCCGCCCTGAGCCCGTCGAAGGCCAGGCGTGCGACGGTCTCGGCGAGCTGCTCGCGGTCCGCCGAGGCGTCCGGGTGCGGCCGGTACCACTCCACCAGGGAGTTGATCATGCCGAAGAGGAGCCGGGTCGCGAGCCGGATGTCCACATCGGCCCGGAGGTCGCCCTCCTCGGCGGCGGACCGCAGGAGTTCGGCCACCTTCTGGTCGAACTCGCGCCGCCGCTCCATCGCCCACCGCTCGGTGCCCGTGTTGCCCCGCACCCGGAGCAGCAGCGTCACATAGGGCAGTTCCGCTATCAGCACCTCGACCGTGCGGCGCGTGACGTACTCGACCCGCTCGACCGCCCGCCCGCGCCCCGCCTCCGGCTCGTCGAGGATCGCGAAGAGCCCGTCGAGCGCCCGGCTGACGGCCCTCCGCAGCAGCTCCTCCTTGCCGGAGACATGGTGGTAGATCGACGACTTGGAGATGCCCGCCGCCTTGGACAGGTGCTCCATGGAAGTGCCGTCGTAGCCGCGGTCGTTGAAGACCCGGACGGCGACCGAGAGCAGCGTCTCGGGGGTGTACGTATCGCGCTTGGCGGTCGTCATCGGGGCTCCTGCGCGTCTTCCGCGGTCTCGGCGTCATCGGTGGCATCGGCGTACGCCCGGCGCGCGGTGGCCAGGCTGGGCGCGTACCGGCCCGTGGGGTAGCGCTCGTGCAGCGCGTCGAGAAGCTCCCGTACGCGCGCGTGGCCCAGCTTCGCGGCCCATTCGAGCGGTCCCGCCGGGTAGTTGACGCCCAGGCGCATGGCGGTGTCCACGTCCTCGGCGGTGGCCACGCCCCGGTCCACGGCGTCGGCCGCGAGATCGGCCAGCATGGCGACCGTACGGGCCACGATCATGCCGGGCACGTCGCCGATCACGGAGACCCGCTTGCCGACGGCCTGGAAGAGCCCGACCGCCTCGGCGAGCGTCTCCTCCGAGGTCCCTTCCCGGGTCGAGAGGACGATCCGGGTCGCGCGCGCGTAGTCCAGCGCGAGGTCGAAGTAGACGATCTCGTCGGTGTCGTACTCGAAGGAGGTCTCACCGTCGGCGAGGCAGAGCCGACCACCGCCGGGCAGCAGCACGTACCCGTTGCCGCCCTTGCGCCGGACCTGGATCCCGGCCGCCTCGAAGAGCCCCACCAGGGGCTCGGCGGGGCCGAGATCGCCCCGGACCGCGATCCGCTTCGGCGCCTCCGCGAGCGGCGCCGTGTGCGGGGCGGGCGGCTCGGTGCCCTCCGCGTACGAGAACCAGCCCCGGCCCGTCTTGCGGCCGAGGCGCCCGGACTCCACGAGGCGGCGCTGCGCGAGCGAGGGCGTGAACTTGGGGTCCTGGTAGAAGGACTCCCAGACGGAGCGGGTGACGGCCTCGTTGACGTCCTGGCCGATCAGATCGGTCAGTTCGAAGGGACCCATCCGGAATCCGCCGGACTCGCGCAGGGCCGCGTCGATGGTGGCCGGGTCGGCGGCGCCCTCCTCGAACACCCGCAGCGCCTCCGCGTAGAAGGGGCGGGCGATCCGGTTGACGATGAACCCGGGGGTGTCGGCGCAGCGCACCGGGGTCTTGCCCCAGCCCTTCACCGTGGCGTACGCGCGCGTGGCCACGTCCGGATCGGTGGCGAAGCCGCTGACGACCTCGACCAGCGGGAGCAGCGGCGCCGGGTTGAAGAAGTGCAGTCCGACGAACCGGCCCGGAAGGCGCAGACCCCCCGCGACGGCGGTGACGGAGAGGGAGGAGGTGTTGGTGGCGAGGACGGTGTCGTCGGCGACGACCTCCTCCAGGTCGGCGAAGAGCCGTTGCTTGACGGGGAGCAGTTCGACGACCGCCTCGACGACGAGGGCCGCGTCGGCGAGTTCCGCGAGGTCCCGGGCCGGGTGCAGCCGTCCCAGCGCCTCCTCGCGCGCGGTGGCGTCCATGCGCCCCTTCGCGACGAGCCGGTCCAGCCGGACGGCGAGGGCCTTCGCGGCCTCCTCGGCACGGCCGGGAGCGCTGTCGTAGAGGCGCACGGGGTGCCCGGCGACCAGGGCGACCTGGGCGATTCCCTGGCCCATGGTGCCGGTGCCGACGACGGCGACGGCACGGCTCCGCGCCACGGCGGCGGACGCGCCCCCGGTCACGGTCACCTCGCCGCCCTCCCGGCCGGTCCCACCGCCGCTTCCCCGGTCGGCCGCGCCGTCGCTTCCCCCGTCGGCCACGTCGGCGCTCCCCTGATCGGTCACGTCCGCGCTCCCCCTGCCGGTCACGTTGGCGCTCATAGGGTGATCCTCCCCGATGGGTTATCCACAGGTTCGACAGGCCCCCTTGTCCCGACCGATCGTTCGGTTACTCTAACTCCGTACGCGTCTCCCTGCCCAGCTCGACGAGGAGTTGGTCCATTCATGGCCACCGCTCAGCTGACCACCGACCGTCTGGCCGAGAAGCACCGGCCCACGCTCGATCAGGCGCTCGCCACCATCCGGACCCGTGCCTACTGGTCGCCGCACCCCGAGCACCCGAAGGCCTACGGGGCGGACGGCTCGCTCGACGCCGCGGCCGGTCTCGCCGCCCACCAGGCCGTGCTGAACACCCGCTTCGAGCTCGACCAGCCCGGCACCGACGACTGGACCGGCCGCGAGACGTCGCCGTACGGCCCCGCGCTCGGCATCGAGTATCCGCACCCCGACATCGACGTCCTGCTGCCCGCGATGCGCGCGGGCACCGCCGCCTGGCGGGACGCAGGCCCGGAGACCCGCGCCCTGGTCTGTCTGGAGATCCTGTCCCGGATCTCCGCCCGCTCCCACGAGTTCGCGCACGCCGTCATGCACACCAGCGGGCAGGCGTTCGTGATGGCGTTCCAGGCGGGTGGCCCGCACGCGCAGGACCGGGGCCTGGAAGCCGTGGCGTACGCGTACGAGGAGCAGACCCGCACGCCCGCCGGACGGGTCGACTGGTCCAAGCCGCAGGGCAAGCGCGACCCCCTGGAGCTGAGCAAGGAGTTCACCCCGGTCGGCCGGGGCGTCGCCCTGCTCGTCGGCTGCAACACCTTCCCCACCTGGAACGGCTATCCGGGCCTGTTCGCCTCCCTCGCCACCGGCAACCCCGTCCTGGTCAAGCCCCACCCGCGCGCGGTGCTGCCGCTCGCGCTCACCGTCCGCGTGGCCCGCGAGGTCCTCGCCGAGGCCGGTTTCGATCCGAACCTGGTGGCGCTCGCCGTCGAGCGGCCGGGCGAGGGCATCGCGAAGACCCTCGCCGTCCGGCCCGAGATCCGCATCGTCGACTACACGGGCTCCACCGCCTTCGGTGACTGGCTGGAGGCGAACGCACGCCAGGCGCAGGTCTACACGGAGAAGGCCGGGGTCAACACGGTCCTGATCGACTCGACCGACGACTACCGGGGGATGCTCGGCAACCTGGCGTTCTCGCTCTCCCTGTACAGCGGCCAGATGTGCACCACCCCGCAGAACCTGCTGATCCCCCGCGAGGGCGTCGCCACCGACCAGGGCCCCAAGTCGTACGACGAGGTGGTCGCCGATCTCGCCGCCGCGATCGACGGGCTGCTGGGCGACGACACCCGGGCGAACGGGCTGCTCGGCGCCCTGGTCAACCCGGACGTGAAGGCACGCGTCGAGGCCGCCGCCGGCCTGGGCGAGGTGGCCCTCGCCTCCCGCGAGGTGGTCAACCCGGAGTACCCGGACGCGGTGGTCCGCACCCCGGTCGTCGTGAAGCTGGACGGCTCCAAGCCCGACGACCAGGCCGCCTTCCTCGCCGAGTGCTTCGGTCCCGTCTCCTTCGCCGTCTCGGTGGACTCCACCGAACAGGGCCTCGATCTGCTGCGGCGCACGATCCGCGAGCAGGGCGCGATGACCGTGGGGGCGTACACGACCTCGGAGGAGACCGAGCGCGCGGTGGAGGAGGTCTGCCTGGAGGAGTCGGCGCAGCTCTCGCTGAACCTCACCGGCGGGGTCTTCGTGAACCAGACGGCCGCGTTCTCCGACTTCCACGGCTCGGGGGGCAACCCGTCGGCGAACGCCGCCCTGTGCGACGGCGCCTTCGTCGCCCACCGCTTCCGGGTGGTGGAGGTCCGCCGCCAGTCCTGAACGGGGCGAGCCACGCGCGCGTGGGGGGGGGTGCGGCCGATCGGGCCCGCCCACGTGCGCGGGGGCCGCTCCCGTCAGGGGGCTTCGATCTCCGCGTACCGCTGCACCCACGCGTGCATGGCGATCGCGGCGGCGGCGCCCGCGTTGATGGAGCGGGTCGAGCCGAACTGGGCGATCGAGCAGACCATCTCCACGTGGGCGCGGGCCTCCTCGGTGAGCCCGGGGCCCTCCTGGCCGAAGAGCAGCACACAGCGGCGGGGCAGCACGGTCCGCTCCAGCGGCACGGCGCCCGGCAGGTTGTCGATGCCGATGACCGGGATGCCCTCGGCCGCCGCCCATGAGGTCAGCGACGCGGTGTCGGGGTGGTGCCGGACGTGCTGGTAACGGTCGGTGACCATGGCGCCGCGCCGGTTCCAGCGCCTGCGGCCCACGATGTGGACCTCCTTGGCGAGGAAGGCGTTGGCGGTCCGAACCACCGAGCCGATGTTGAAGTCGTGGCCCCAGTTCTCCACGGCCACATGGAAGTCGTGGCGCCGGGTGTCGAGGTCGGCGACGACCGCCTCCCGCGTCCAGTACCGGTAGCGGTCCACCACATTGCGCCGGTCGCCCTCGGCGAGCAGCTCGGGGTCGTACCGCTCGCCCTCGGGCCACGGCTCCGGGTGCGGCCCGACGCCGATCTCGGGGCCGAAACCCTCGTCGTACTGGACCGGCTCGGCGGTCCCGGATCCGGGACTCTGTTCGGTGGTGCTCACCCGACGAGGGTACGGGGGCCGGGCTCCTCACCCGTACGGCGCTGCTCGGGCAGCGGCTCGGCGCCCTTCCGCCGCAGCAGCCGGTCCCTGCCCCTGGCTGCCCTGACGCCGAGCGCCAGCAGGAACGGGGTGGGCAGGAACACGGCGTCGGCGGAGATCATGGCGAGCGAGAAGACCGGCAGCCCGAGGAGCAGCGCGATCCCGGCGTGCTCCAGCATCATCACGACCAGCAGCACGTTCTTGACCCTGCGGTGGAAGAGCGTGAACGGGAAGGCGACCTGGACGATCACCGTGCCGTAGGTCACCAGCATCACCATGACCCCGCTGGCGCCGAGCAGCTCCGAGAGGGCGGGCCAGGGGGTGAAGTAGTCGAGGTTGAGCGGGTAGAACAGCGCGGTGCCGTCCTGCCAGCGCGAGCCCTGGATCTTGTACCAGCCGGCCGTGGCGTAGATCAGACAGACCTCCGCCATGATCACCAGGAGGGCGGCGTTGTGGGCGAGGTGGGCCAGCGCGTCCAGCAGGGTGCGCGGCTCGCCGGGCGCGCTCCGGCAGACCAGCCACCACAGGCCGTTCCCCAGCCAGAGCACCCACAGGAGCACCGGCAGCCACCACTCGCCGGTGACGTTCGAGAACCAGGTCGTGACGAGGAGGAAGCCGCCGAGGACGGTCCACAGGAGCGGGCCGACGCGGTCCCGGCCCTGCGGCTCTCCCGCGCGTGAGGCGCGCGCCTCGCGGGCGGCCCGCCGGGCGTCGAGGGACCAGACCTGGGAGCACCGGGTGAAGACGAGGTAGAGCGCGGCGAGGTGGAGGACGTTGTCGCCGCCGTCGCCCACGAAGACGGACCGGTTCAGGAGCGACAGGACGCCGACCATGAACACGGCGGAGACGGCCCGGGTGCGCCAGCCGAGCAGCAGCAGGACGGCGGAGAGCACCGCGACCGCGTAGACGAACTCGAACCACGGGCGCCCGTCCGACCACAGCAGCACCGTGAAGGCCCGGTTGTCGGCGATCAGCCGGTTGGCCATCTCCCAGGACCAGGGGCCGTCGGGACCGTACAGCTCGGCGCGGTGGGGGAACTCGCGCAGCAGGAAGAACAGCCAGGTCAGCGAGAAGCCGATCCGGATGACCGCGCTCTGGTACGGGCCGAGGGAGCGGCTCGTGACGGTCTGGACGGCCCGCGCGAGCCGCCGTTCGAAGGACTCACGCGCGCGCGTGGAGCCGGTTTTCGGGGCACGCGCGCGCGTGGAGCCGGATTCCGAGACGGGAGCGGGGGCGGGGGCGGGCGCGGGAGCGAGGGCGGAGGCGGGCGCGGGCGCGGGCTCCGGGAGGGTCCTGGAGAGGGGCTCCGGGGCGGCGCTGGGGCCAGGGGTGGGGCCAGGGGTGGGGGCAGAGTTGGGGGCAGAGTTGGGGCTGGTCATCGGCCCGCCTCCGTACGGCTTCGGTCGGTTCCGGCGGGACGGTCGGCGTCGGTGACCGGCCACCACGGGAACTCACGGGTGGAGGTGGCGGTGTCGGTCTTCTCGGTGCTCCACGCGGGTGCGGGGACGGGCCGGGTGACCGTACGGAGCTGGATGCGCCGCACCTCCCCGGAGAGCGCCTTCCCCTCGGCGTCCCTGAGGCCGGGCAGGGCGTCGAGCCTGAGCATCGCGATCCGGCGCATGTACTCCTCCGAGAGCGCGCCCCGCAGCCCGTTGGGGCGGTGGTCGTCGCCGTGCGTGCCGAGGTAGAAGTCGATGGCCCGGCGGAGTTCGTTCTGCTGGGTGTGGCTGGGCATCGGGTTGTGCCGGATCGCCTCGGCGTCCTGGGCGGTGAGGTCGATCCAGCCGCCGGTGCGACGGGCGCCGTCGGGGGCGGCGACCTCGGCGCGGACCTCCACCGAGACGTTCTGCTGGAGCGGATTGGGCGCGAAGAGCTTCCAGTTCTGCTCGAACTCCGGGTAGATCCAGTCGTCCACGGCCTGACCGTGCCGTTTGGTCAGCGTGTTCGCCGGCGCCACGTGCAGGAACACCATCGCCAGATGGACACCGGCGAAGACGCCGACGACGGCGAGCGCCACGGCGAGGACGACCTGGTAGGGCAGCGACAGGGCCATGATCCCGCCGGAGGGGCGGCTCGGGTCCGGGTCTTCACCGGGGGCCGCCCCTGAGACGGACCCCGAGACGGATCCGGGGGTGAATCCAGGGAGAGATCCGGGATCGCCCCCGGGGGCGGATCCACGGGCAGGTCCGAGGTCGTCGCCGGGGTCGTCGCCAGGGGCGGGTCCGGGGGTGGGATCAGGCCCGGGGGCAGGGACAAGTCCGCTGGTGGGAGCCGGTGTGAGGGGTTCCCCGGTGCGGTCGGGTGGGCGATGTGCCGATTGGCCGCCGTCCACTCCGGCCGCGTCCTTCTCGACGTCCGCGTCCATCCCGCCCCGATCCCGATCGGCCCACTCGGTTATCCACAGGGTTGACACCATACGGGCCGCCGACTCACCATTGAAGTCATTCAACCGAACGATCGGTCGGTAGGGGGCCCGATGACCGCAGTGACGGCAGGGACGGCAGGGACCACGGGCGTGCCCGGAGCGTCGGACGCGACCGCGGCGGCGGAGCAGGCCGCGTACGAGGCCGTGTTCGACGCCGCCGTGGCCGCCGACGAGCGGATCGAGCCCCGCGACTGGATGCCCGAGGCCTACCGCGCCTCGCTCGTCCGGCAGATCGCGCAGCACGCCCACTCCGAGATCATCGGCATGCAGCCCGAGGCGAACTGGATCACCCGCGCGCCCTCACTGCGCCGCAAGGCCATCCTCATGGCCAAGGTGCAGGACGAAGCCGGCCACGGCCTGTATCTGTACAGCGCGGCGGAGACCCTCGGCACCAGCCGCGACGAACTGCTCGACAAGCTTCACTCGGGCCGCCAGAAGTACTCCTCGATCTTCAACTACCCCACGCTGACCTGGGCCGACGTCGGCGCCATCGGCTGGCTGGTGGACGGCGCCGCGATCACCAACCAAGTCCCCCTCTGCCGCTGCTCCTACGGGCCGTACGCCCGCGCGATGGTCCGCGTCTGCAAGGAGGAGTCCTTCCACCAGCGCCAGGGGTACGAAGCACTGCTCGCCCTCTCCCGGGGCACCGAGGCGCAGCACGCCATGGCCCAGGACGCCGTGGACCGCTGGTGGTGGCCCTCACTGATGATGTTCGGCCCCCCGGACGACGAGTCCGCGCACTCCGCCCAGTCGATGGCCTGGAAGATCAAGCGCCACTCCAACGACGAGCTGCGCCAGCGTTTCGTCGACATCGCCGTCCCGCAGGCCGAAGCCCTCGGCCTCACCCTCCCCGACCCGGACCTGCGGTGGAACGAGGAGCGCGGGCACTACGACTTCGGCGCGATCGACTGGGCCGAGTTCCGGGACGTCCTCAAGGGGAACGGCCCGTGCAACGACCAGCGGCTGAGCAGACGGCGCCAGGCCCACGAGGACGGCGCCTGGGTCAGGGAAGCCGCCGCGGCCCATGCCAGAAAGCACCAGGACACCGGCGGACACGGCGGAGACGGGAAGGCACAGGAATGACGAGCGACGGTTGGCCGCTGTGGGAGGTGTTCGTGCGCTCCCGCCGCGGACTGTCCCACACCCACGCGGGCAGTCTCCACGCCCCCGACGCGGAGATGGCCCTGCGCAACGCCCGCGACCTGTACACCCGCAGGAGCGAAGGCGTCTCGATCTGGGTCGTCCCCTCCTCGGAGATCACCGCCTCCTCGCCCGACGAGAAGGACCCCTTCTTCGAACCGGCGGCGGACAAGCCCTACCGCCACCCGACGTTCTACGAGATCCCGGAGGGGGTGAAGCACCTGTGAGCACCGCCGAGACCGACACCACCGCCCTCGCGCCCGCCGCCGGTGCGCCCGCTGCCGGTGCGTCCCCTGCCGATGCGCCCGCCGCCGGTGTGTCCACCGCCCCCGCGTCCGCTCCCCACGGTTCCGTTTCCGCCGCGTCCGCTCCCCGGGAGGCCGTTCCCCACGCGTCCGTCCCCCGGGTGGCCGCGCTCGCCCTCGGCGACGACGCCCTCGTCCTCTCCCACCGGCTGGGGGAATGGGCCGGCTCCGCCCCCGTCCTGGAGGAGGAGGTCGCCCTCGCCAACATCGCGCTCGACCTCCTCGGCCAGGCCCGAGTCCTGCTCTCGCTCGTCGGCGACGAGGACGAACTGGCCTACCTCCGTGAGGAGCGCTCCTTCCGGAACGCGCAGCTCGTCGAACAGCCCAACGGCGACTTCGCCCACACCATCGCCCGGCAGCTCTACTTCTCCACTTACCAGCACCTTCTGTACGGGCGACTGGCCGACGGCAGCGGGCCCTTCGCCGCACTCGCCGCCAAGGCCGTCAAGGAGGTCGCCTACCACCGGGACCACGCCGAGCACTGGACCCTGCGCCTCGGCGACGGCACCGAGGAGAGCCACCACCGCATGCGGCGCGCCTGCGACGCCCTGTGGCGGTACACCGGCGAACTCTTCCAGCCCGTCGACGGCCTCGACGTGGACCACGAGGCCCTGGAGGGCGACTGGCTCGCCGCCGTCACCGACGTCCTCGGCAAGGCCGGCCTCGCCACGCCCACCGGCCCCCGCACCGGCGCCTGGTCCGCCGGGGCGGGCCGCCAGGGCCTGCACACCGAACCCTTCGGGCGGATGCTCGCCGAGATGCAGCATCTGCACCGCAGCCACCCGGGGGCGACATGGTGACCATGACGGCCCTGGAAGAGGAGCTGGCCCGGATCGCCGGCGCCGTCCCCGACCCCGAGCTGCCCGTCCTCACCCTGGCCGACCTCGGCGTCCTGCGCGGAGTCCAGGTCACCGGACCCGGCAGCGTCGAGGTCTCCCTCACCCCCACCTACACCGGCTGCCCCGCCGTCGAGGCCATGTCCTCGGACATCGAGCGCGCCCTCCACGAGCACGGCGTCCCCGAGGTCTCCGTCGTCACCGTCCTCGCCCCCGCCTGGTCCACCGACGACATCAGCGAGGAAGGACGCCGCAAACTCGCCGAGTTCGGCGTCGCCCCGCCCCGCCCCCAGGGCCCGGCGGACGGCCCCGTCCCGCTCACCCTCGCCATCCGCTGCCCCCACTGCGGCTCCACCGACACCGAACTCCTCAGCCGCTTCTCCTCGACCGCGTGCAAGGCCCTGCGCCGCTGCACCGCCTGCCGTGAACCGTTCGACCACTTCAAGGAGCTGTAGATGGCCTCCTCAGGCGCCGAGCGGGCCGGGTTCCACCCGCTCAGGGTGAGCGGGGTCGAACAGCTCACCGACGACTCCGTCGCCGTCACCTTCACCGTCCCGCCCGAACTCCACGAGGCCTACCGACACCTGCCCGGCCAGCATCTCGCCCTGCGCCGCACCGGCGGAGACGGACAGGACGTCCGGCGCACCTACTCGATCTGCACCCCCGCCGCCCCAATCGGCGAGCCCCCCGTCCTCCGGGTCGGCATCCGGCTCGTCGACGGCGGCTCGTTCTCCACGTACGCCCTCAAGGAACTGGCCGTCGGCGACCTCGTCGACGTCATGGAACCCCGGGGCCGCTTCACGCTCTCCCCGCGCCCCGGCCACTTCGCCGCCGTCGTCGGCGGCAGCGGCATCACCCCGGTCCTCTCGATCGCGGCCACCCTGCTCGCCCGCGAGCCCCAGGCCCGGTTCTGCCTGATCCGGAGCGACCGTACGGCCGCCTCCACGATGTTCCTCGACGAGGTCGCCGACCTCAAGGACCGCTACCCCGACCGCTTCCAGCTGGTCACCGTCCTCTCCCGGGAGGAGCAGCAGTCCGGGCTGCCGTCGGGCCGCCTCGACCACGAGCGGCTCACGGCGCTGCTGCCCGCGCTGCTGCCCGTCGCCAGCATCGACGGCTGGTTCCTCTGCGGTCCCTTCGGCCTGGTCCAGGGCGCCGAGCGGGCCCTGCGCACGCTCGGCGTCGACCGCGCCCGCGTCCATCAGGAGATCTTCCACGTCGACGACGGCTCCGCCCCGGCCAAGGTCCCGGCCGGAGACACCCCCGCGCACGCCACCCTGACGGCGACCCTGCACGGCCGGTCCGGCAACTGGCCGGTGGAGCGGGGGGAGAGCCTGCTCGACACGGTGCTCCGCGCCCGCGCCGACGCCCCGTACGCCTGCAAGGGCGGGGTGTGCGGCACCTGCCGTGCCTTCCTCGTCGGCGGGGAAGTGCGGATGGACCGCAACTTCGCCCTAGAACCGGAGGAGACGGCCGCCGGATACGTCCTGGCCTGCCAGTCCCACCCCGTGACCCCGGATGTGGAACTGGACTTCGACCGCTGAGACGCCCCCTCGGACGCGTCTCGATCACCCTCGGACGCGCCTCGGAATGTCCTCGGGCCCGCCTCGCCCGAAGCGCCGTACGGCCGCCTCTGGCGGGGCCTGGGGTGCGTCACCCCTTCCTTTCCCCTCACCACTGCCCTATTTTGACGATCCGTCAGATGCGTGTGGGCTCCAACTGGAGGTCAGGGCAGTGGACTTCACCTTCACCGAAGAGCAGCAGGCGGCCGTCGAGGCGGCCAGGGCCGTCTTCGCGGATGTCGCACCCGACTCCGTCCCCAGTCCCGCCCTCACCCGGGGAGCGGTGGCCGAGGACTTCGACCGGCCGCTCTGGTCCCACCTCTCGGCCACCGGGCTCCTCGCCCTCACCGTCTCCCCGGACCACGGGGGCGCGGGGCTCGACCCCGTCGCCCTCTGCCTCGTCCTGCGCGAATCGGCCCGGGTCCTCGCCCGCGTCCCCCTCCTGGAGACCAGCGCCGTCGCCATGACCATCGAGCGGTACGCGCCCCGCGCGACCGCCGCCCGACTCCTCCCCCGCGTCGGCCGGGGCGAACTCGTCCTCACCGCCGCCTCCCAGGGGCGCACCGGCCACGAACCCGCCGAGTCCGCCGTCACCGCACGCCGTGACGGCGACGGCTGGATCCTCGACGGACGCCAGACCGGCGTTCCCTGGGCCCACCGCGCCGACCTGATCGCCGTACCCGCGCACACCGCCGACGGCCACACCGTCCTCGCCCTGTCGCCCCGCGCCCACCCTGGCCTCGGCCTCGCCGCGCAGTACTCCACCCACGGCGAACTCCTCGCCGAGCTGAGCCTGGACTCCGTCCGGCTCGACGCCGCCGACGTCATCGACGCCGAGGGTGCCTGGGAACGCCTGCGCGGACTCCTCACCACCGGCACCTGCGCGCTCGCCCTCGGCCTCGGCGAAGCCGTCCTCACCATGACGAGCCGGTACACCGGCACACGCGAACAGTTCGGCCACCCCGTGGCCACCTTCCAGGCCGTCGCCGTCCAGGCCGCCGACCGCTACATCGACCTGCGGGCCATGGAAGTCACCCTCTGGCAGGCCGCCTGGCGCCTCGGCACCGACGCCGAGGCCCCGCTGCCCGTCGCGGGGGACATCGCCGTCGCGAAGATCTGGGCCTCCGAAGGGGTCCGGCGCGTGGTGCAGACCGCACAGCATCTGCACGGCGGAGTCGGCGCCGACACCGACTACCCGCTGCACCGCTACCACGCCTGGGCCAAGTACCTGGAACTGTGCCTCGGCCCCGCTCCGGCCCACGAGGAAGCACTGGGCGACCTGCTGGCCGCCCACCTGCTCGGCTGACGGCCCCCGGTTCCGGCGCCCCGGAGGCCGTCGGACCCGTACGCCGGACTCGGGCGGGCGTCGGCCCCACCCGTCAGGCCCGTACGTCAGGCTCGGGGCCGTCGGAGCCGAACGTCAGCCTCGGGGCCGTCAGGCCCGTACGTCAGCCGACGAAGGCCGGGCGTGCGTCAGAGGACGAAGGCCGGGCTGCCGCTCCCGCTGACCATCGGCCGTCCGGCGCCGTCCCAGGCGAGCATTCCGCCCTCGACGTTCACCGCGTCGAAGCCCTGCTGCACCAGGTACTGCGTGACCTGCGCCGACCGGCCGCCCACCCGGCACATCACATACGCACGGCCCCGCTCGGCGACGGCCTCCGTGACCTCGCCGAAGCGGGCCACGAAGTCGCTCATCGGCACATGCAGCGCGCCCTCGACGTGCCCGGCCGCCCACTCGTCGTCCTCCCTGACGTCCAGCACCAGGGCATCGGCCGGCACGGAAGCCGCGTCCACCGAGGGCAGCGGGGAGAAATTCATGGGAGGGGCCTTCTCTCGTGGGTCTCACACGGCGTACGACCCGAAGGATTCGGGCGCACGGAAAACCTACTGCACCAGCTCCGCAAGCTCGTTCTCCCGCTCGGCGACCTGCCCGAGCAGCTGCTCGGCGATCTCCTCAAGGAGACGGTCCGGATCGTCCGGCGCCATCCGCAGCATCGCGCCGATCGCGCTCTCCTCCAGCTCACGCGCCAGCACTGACAGCATGTCCTTGCGCTCGGCCAGCCATTCGAGACGGGCGTACAGCTCCTCGCTCTCGCTGAGCCGCTCGGCGATCACCGGGCCCGCCTCCCACTCGGCGAGCAGCTCGCGCAGCAGGCCCTCGTCACCGCGGGCGTAGGCGGCGTTCACCCGGGTGATGAACTCCTCGCGGCGCTTGCGCTCGTCCTCCTCGCGGGCCAGATCGGGGTGGGCCTTGCGCGCCAGCTCCCGGTAGAGCCGGCGGGCCTCGTCGCCGGGACGGACCCGCTTGGGCGGCTGCACCGGGCTGTCGGTGAGCATCGCCGCCGCCTCGGGGGACAGGCCGTCGGAGTCGAGCCAGTCGTGGAACAGCTCGTCCACCCCGGGCATCGGCAGCACTGCGGCCCGCGCCTCCCGGGCCTTCCGCAGATCCTCCGGGTCGCCGGTACGCGCCGCACGGGCCTCGGCGATCCGGGCGTCCAGCTCGTCGAGCCGCGCGTACATCGGACCGAGCTTCTGGTGGTGCAGCCGCGAGAAGTTGTCCACCTCGACCCGGAAGGTCTCGACGGCGATCTCGAACTCGATCAGCGCCTGCTCGGCGACCCGCACGGCCCGCTCAAGCCGCGCCTCGGGCCGCTCGTCCTGCCCCGAACCGTCCCCGGACCGCCCGTCCTGCCCGTCCTGCCCGGCCGGACCTTCCTGCCCGGCCCGACCGTCCGGTCCGGCCTGCTCGGTCTGCTCGTCCCGCACCGACCCGGCCTCGGAGCCCTCGTTCGCACCCTGGTGCCCGCTCACGTCCACGCCCGCCTACGTACTCGATCCGGCTCGTCCCGCCCAGCCTACGGTCCGCCCCCGGGGTCAGACGCCCGGGTCCGCAGCTATACGGCCCGTTCGGATGGCATCGAGCAGGTCCGCGTGGTCGGCCGTGGTGCGGTCCGCGTACGAGACGGCGAAGGCGGCGACGGCCTCGTCGAACTCCTCGCCCTTCCCGCAGTACCCGGCTATCAGACGCGGATCGGCGCTGTGGGCGTGCGCGCGGGCAAGCAGCGCGCCGGTCATCCGGCCGTAGTCGTCGACCTGCGCGGGGGTGAGCGCGAGCGGGTCGACGCTCCCCTTGCGGTTGCGGAACTGGCGCACCTGGAACGGACGCCCCCGCACCGTCGTCCAGCCCAGCAGGATGTCGCTGACGACCTGCATCCGCTTCTGGCCGAGGACCACCCGTCGCCCCTCGTGCCCGGCGTCCGGCGCGAGGAAACCGGCGGCCGGGAGGTGGGGAAGCAGCGCGGAGGCCCTGGCCTCCTTCACCTGGAGAACCAGGGGCTCGCCCCGGTGGTCCAGCAGAAGCACGACATAGGAACGGGTGCCGACACTGCCGGTGCCGACGACCCGGAACGCGACGTCGTGCACCGCGTACCGCGCGAGGAGCGGCAGCCGGTCCTCGGACACGGTCTCCAGATACGGGCCGAGGGCGGCGGCGACGGCCGCGGCCTCCGCGTCGGGCACCCGGCGGAGCACCGGGAGCGCCTCGACGAACCGGCGGCCGCCGCCCTCGGCCTCGGTCACGGCCTCGGTGGAACGGGAGGCGAAACGGGCGCTGGTGTTGTTCCGCGCCTTGGCCGAGACCCGTTCCAGGGTGCCGAGGAGATCACGGGCGTCGGTGTGGGAGACCAGTTCCTCGTCCGCTATCGCGTTCCAGGCGTCGAGCGCGGGGAGCCGGGCGAGCAGCCGCATGGTCCGGCGGTAGGCGCCGACGGTGTCGAAGGCGGCGGCACGACAGACGTCCTCGTCGGCGCCGACCTCCCGGCCCGCGAGGACGAGGGAGGTGGCGAGCCGCTTGAGGTCCCACTCCCAGGGCCCGACGATGGTCTCGTCGAAGTCGTTGAGGTCCATCACGAGCCGACCCCGGGCGTCTCCGTAGAGACCGAAGTTGGCGGCGTGGGCATCGCCGCAGAGCTGGGCGGCGATGCCGGTGACGGGGGTGCCGGCGAGGTCGTGGGCCATGAGCCCGGCGGAACCCCGCAGGAACGCGAAGGGGCCCGCCGCCATCCGGCCGACCCGCAGCGGGGCAAGCTCGGGCACACGGCCCCGGTTCGACTCCTCGACGGCCCGGACTGCGTCCGGCCGGTCGGCGGCGAGGGCGGGCGCGCTGTGCACGGAGCGGGGGACGCGGTCACGCAGTTCCTTGCCCCGGACCTTGGGGGAGACGCCGGTACCGACGACGGCCCGACGCGCGAAACCCGGCACATACGGCACACGCCCGCCGTCCCGCTCCCCGCCCGAACCGCGCTGCCCCGGCACCACGGCCTGGATCTCGTCCATGGCACTTCCTCCCCCGATGCGACTTTTCAACATCATCCGGCGCCGACGTTACCGCCGCACCTCGGTGATCGTCTTCCCCTGTGGATAACTCCTGAGGCGGCCCGGCGGTCGCACTGTCCGGACTTCTGGGGCCCTCCCCCCCTCCCCCCTCCCCTCCCGCCCTGTTCCCGTTCCCCGTCCCAAAGCCCCCGTCCCAAAGCCCCCGTCCCAAAGCCCCCGTCCCCAAGCCCCCGTCCCCAAGCCCCCGTCAGCGTCCGCGTCCGTGCCCACTCCCGTCCGCCCCCACCCGCGTCCGTCCGCCGTCCCCCGTCCCCCGTCCGCCCCCAAGTCCCCCTACAGCCCCGCGTCTCTGGCCAGCAAGGCTGCCTGGACGCGGTTCTCGCAGCCCAGTTTGGACAGGATGCGGCTCACATATGTCTTCACCGTCGCCTCGCTCATATGCAGTCGGCGTCCCGCGTCCGCGTTGGAGAGGCCTTCTCCGAGCAGGGCGAGGACCCCGCATTCCTTCTCGCTGAGGGCCGCCACCCGGCCTCGTGCCTCCTCGGCACGGGCTGCTTCCCGGCCCGAGGCGAGCCGTTCCACCACGTGCCGGGTCGCCGCGGGCGACAGATAGGCGTCTCCCGCCGCTGCCGCTCTGACCGCGCCGATCAGCTCGGCCGGGGCCGTGTCCTTGAGCAGGAACCCTGCCCCGCCGTACTCCAGTGCCCGCAGCACGTTGTCCCGCTCGCCGAATGTCGTCAGGATGATCACTCGGGCCGCCGGGGCCGCCCTGCGCAGCTCCGGGAGGGCGGAGAGCCCGTCGAGCACCGGCATCTGGATGTCGAGCAACACCACGTCCGCCGCGTGCGCTCGGGCCGCCTCGACCGCCTGCCGCCCGTCGGCGGCCTCTCCGACGACCGCGATCCCCTGATCCGAGTTGAGGATCATCCGAATCCCGGCCCTGATCAGAGGCTCGTCATCGGCGATCACGACCCTGATGGGCTGCCCTGCCACAGCTGTTTCCCCCGTGCTCCGGTACGAGCGGTCCCCTGCGCGCTACCGCGCGTCGATCTCGTACGACTTCTTCTCGATCAGCTTGCCGTCCTTGAAGCAGAACCGGTAGACGGGCTCCTTCTCGGAGTCGGCACCGAACTCGTAGGACATCAGCGTCAGGCACTCCGAACCCTCCGGCTCGGCAGGGCCCTTGCCCTCGATGCCCGCGGTGGCGATCGTGTCGCCCGAGGGCAGCAGATCCCGTACGTCCGCCTCGGTCATCCCGACCTCGATCATCTCGTACTGGTCGGCCGTGATCAGGCCGTCCTTCACCGATCCCATCAGGAAGTAGAGGCCGAATCCCCCCGCGACCACGAGCAGCACCAGCGCGGCGAACGCTATGCCGCAGCCCAGCGCGATCGAACCGCCCGTGCTTCTGCCCCTGCCCCCGCGAACCGCCATGGCCAGCTCCCGCTCCGTGAACGTCCAGTCGGCCGGTCCGACCTCGACCGGACGACCATCTCCCGCCAGGGGCCTGGTGGTCTGCTGCCGGAAGTCGTCGGCCGCATCGACCAAAGGAGCCGCCTCCGCCACGGGCGCGGCCCCGTACGGCAGCATTCCCGCGACGCGGAAGCCGCCTCCGTCGGCCGGGCCCGCGTGGCACATGCCGCCGACGAGCCGCGCCCGCTCCGCGAGGCCGGTCAGCCCCTGTCCTCCGCTGACGACGTCCTTCGCGGGGCCCGACGTGGGCCGGGCGTTGACGACCTCGACGACGAACGTGTCGGGCTCGTAGCGCAGTTCGACTCCGATCGGGGAGCCGGGGGCGTACTTGTAGGCGTTCGTCAGGGCCTCCTGGACGATCCTGTACACGGCGTGGTCGGCGGCCGGCGCCAGTGGCCGTTCCTCCCCCGCGCTGCGCAGCCCGACCTCGGTCCCGGCGGCCCGTGCCGACTCCACGAGTCCCTCGATGCCCGCTATCCCGCGCGCCGCCCTGCCCGTCTCGTCCCCGGTCCGCGCGGAGCCGGCCGTCTCGCCGCCCGAGGCCTCGACGCCGTCCCTGAGTATCCCGACGACCTCCCGCAGCTCGTGCATCGCCGTCACCGACGCGTTCCGCAGGACGCCGACCACCTCGCGCTGCCGGTCGCCCAGCTCCCGGTCGACCTCCAGGGCGCCCGTGTGCACGGCGATCAGGGCCAGTTGGTGCCCGAGGCTGTCGTGCATGTCCTGAGCGATCCGCTGCCGCTCCCGCTGCCGCGCCTGCCAGACGACCATGGAACGCTCCCTCAACAGCTGCGCGTTGCGCTCCTGGAGGGCGTGCAGCAGGGTCCGCCGCTGTCCCCAGTAGCGGTGCGCGAGCCCCGGCGCCAGGACGGCTCCCAGGTAGTAGAGGGTCGTCATGAGGGCGACGGTGAGCAGCTGCCGCGAGTCCAGGACGTCCAGGACCGTGCCGCCGACGTTCAGCACGAAGGCCACGATGAACGCGGCGAGGGCCCGTCCCACCCCGACGACGTACCGGCCCGCCGACCAGCCCGCGACGAGCAGCGGCAGCCCCATGCCCGGCAGGAAGGGCGCGAGCCCCGCGGTCACCACGAGGACGCTCGCGGGCAGTCTGCGGCGCACCAGGAAGAGCAGGGCGGAGCCGACGGCGACCCCGGCCAGCCGCAGACCCTCGCCGCCGAGAAGCTCCTCCGTTCCGGCGCTCAGCAGTGCGAGGACGGCGGCGAACGCCAGCTCACCGGTGGTCCTGCGCCCCGACCACTGCCCCGGCACCGCGAACCAGGCCCACGCGGCACCGAGAACGCCCCAGGCACCCGCACGGGCCCCCCGCCCGCCCTCGGGCACCGACCCCCGCGCGCCCGGCTTCTCCGACTTCGACATCGCTTTCACGCTCGCACCCTAGGCAGCGCCCTCGGCCCACGGCTTCTCTCTTTCGTCTCGCCCGGCAACGACAAAAGTCGCGGCACGAAAGAGACTTCACCCACCGGAAACCAACGGCCCAGCGGCCCAGCGGACTAAAGGCCCAACGACCCCACGCGCTCAGAGCCGGGGGGGGGCACCAGACCGACACCGTCTGGGACACGGACAAGCTGTACGCGCCTCCCGTCGTCACGGTCGGCACGGTCGGCAGCGGCTCGGCTTCGTGAAACGGCGGCCTGGGCCTTACCGGGTTCTCCGGGCAGTACGACGGTCGCGCCGACAGCCGACGACGGTCAACCCCGTCGACCGACACTCCGGACACCCCAGACACCCCACCCGTCGCCTCGCGACGACACCCCCGCTTCCACAAGACGACGCCGCCCGGCCTCCGTCTTCCGGCTTCCGGCTCCCTGAAAGCCACCCCGCAGAACCGATCGAGTAAGACAGATCACATCCCGCAATGCGTCGGCAGGTCACCGCCCGACCCGACGGAAGTCACACCGCCGACACCCTCGGAGGCCGCCGGGCCCCCGAAGGCCGCTGACGGTCCGAAGGCCACCGGCAGTCCACGTACCCCCGTACCACCCACACCCGCACCCACCCCCGCCCCCGCCCCGCCCCGCCCCATCCCCAGCATCCCCAGAACGCAAACAAAACGGTCGGCATCATTGCGATGCCGACCGTTTCGTCGTTCCTACCAGGACATCCCTACGGATATCCTCTGGTGCGCGAGGGGGGAGTTGAACCCCCACGCCCTTTCGGGCACTGGAACCTGAATCCAGCGCGTCTGCCTATTCCGCCACCCGCGCATTGGGTGTGCTCCGGGCTCCCTCACCTTTCGGTGTGAGCGCCTGGCGACATCTGAAGATTAGCACGTCGCAGGCCGTGGATTCACATCCGTTGTTTCGGCCGCGCTCGGGCAGAACAAGGTGAGGGGAGGGGGCGACGGCGCGGGGGAGGAGCATCGGCGGAGGAACGGTACGGACCGCCCCGGAACCGTCCGGGACACCCGCTCCGGGCCTCCGTACGGGAACCCTCTCGCCCTCTCCCCACAGCCAGGTGCGGGACACTGTCCACAGGGCGCCTCTACGATCCGTGGGGAAAGCCTGTGAGAGGTGACACTCGTCCACAGGGCGGGGAAGGGGAACCAGCCGATTTCCCGACGCGTGGATACGATCTGTAAGCAGTACCAGGACGACAACGACGGAGGAGGTGCCCCATGGGAGTCATGAAGCGTTTCGAGCAGCGTCTCGAAGGTCTGGTCAACGGCACCTTCGCCAAGGTCTTCAAGTCCGAGGTCCAGCCTGTCGAGATCGCGGGCGCGCTCCAGCGCGAGTGCGACAACAACGCGCAGATCTGGAACCGCGAACGGACCGTCGTCCCCAACGACTTCATCGTGGAGCTGAGCACGCCGGACTACGAGCGTCTCAGCCCCTACTCGGGTCAGCTCGGCGACGAGCTCGCGGGCCTGGTCCGGGACTACGCGAAGCAGCAGCGGTACACCTTCATGGGCCCGATCAAGGTCCATCTGGAGAAGGCCGAGGACCTCGACACCGGTCTGTACCGCGTCCGCAGCCGCACGCTGGCGTCAAGCACGTCCCAGCCGCAGCCGCAGCCGCCCGCAGGCGGACACCAGCCCCACCAGCAGCAGGGCCAGGCGCAGGGCCGCGGCGGCTACGGGTATCCCCCGGCCGGCGCCCCGCCCATGCCCGCGTCCCCGCCTCCCGGCACGCCCGGTCACCGGCCCGCGGCAGGGGCCCCCGGCCCCGGCGGCACCGGCGGGGCAGGCGCCCAGACGCGCCGCTGGATCGAGATCAACGGCACCCGCCACCAGATCTCGCGCTCGACCCTGGTCCTCGGCCGCAGCACCGACGCGGACGTGAGGATCGACGATCCCGGCGTGTCCCGCCGGCACTGCGAGATCCGGACCGGAACGCCCTCGACGATCCAGGATCTGGGATCCACCAACGGCATCGTGGTGGACGGGCAGCACACCACCCGCGCTACGCTCCGCGACGGCTCGCGGATCGTCGTGGGCAGCACCACCATCGTTTACCGGCAAGCCGAAGGGTGAAGCGGGGGCAATGTCAGAGCTGACCCTGACGGTCATGCGGTTGGGTTTCCTGGCCGTTCTGTGGCTGTTCGTCATCGTGGCCGTCCAGGTCATCCGCAGTGACCTTTTCGGTACGCGGGTCACCCAGCGCGGTTCACGGCGCCAGGAGGCGCGACCCCAACAACAGCAGCAGGCGCGGCAGACCGCCGCGCCACCGCAGCAGCGCGGCCAGCAGAGCGCGGGCGGCGGGCGGCAGCGCCGGGGCGCCCCGACCAAACTCGTCGTCTCCGAGGGCACCCTCACCGGCACGACCGTCGCCCTCCAGGGCCAGACGATCACGCTGGGCCGGGCGCACGACTCGACGATCGTCCTCGACGACGACTACGCCTCCAGCCGCCACGCCCGGATCTACCCGGACCGGGACGGGCAGTGGATCGTCGAGGACCTCGGGTCCACCAACGGCACGTACCTCGACCGGACCCGCCTCACCACCGCGACCCCGATTCCGCTGGGCGCGCCGATCCGCATCGGCAAGACCGTCATCGAGCTGCGGAAGTAGTGCTACATCATGAATAGGCGCGAGCGGAGCGAGCGAGTCGGGACGGGCCCCTCCAGCGTCCGTGCCACGCTCCCGACCGGAGCGATCGAAGCGACCGGTGTGACCGGATCGACCGGAGGGTGGGCAGTGTGGGTCGAGACCGGCTGTACCCCGATGAGGCGTCGACAGGGCAGGTGCGCATGACACTGTCCTTGCGATTCGCCGCGGGCTCGCACAAGGGCATGATCCGCGAGGGGAACGAGGACTCGGGATACGCCGGTCCGCGCCTTCTCGCGATCGCCGACGGCATGGGCGGCCAGGCGGCCGGGGAGGTCGCCTCCTCCGAGGTGATCTCCACCCTCGTCACCCTCGACGACGACGTCCCGGGCTCCGACATCCTCACCTCGCTGGGCACGGCGGTGCAGCGCGCCAACGACCAGCTGCGGATGATGGTCGAGGAGGACCCGCAGCTCGAAGGCATGGGCACCACGCTCACCGCCCTGCTCTGGACCGGCCAGCGGCTCGGTCTGGTGCACGTCGGCGACTCCCGCGCCTATCTGCTCCGCGACGGGGTGCTGACCCAGATCACACAGGACCACACCTGGGTGCAGCGGCTCGTCGACGAGGGCCGGATCACCGAGGAGGAGGCGACGACCCACCCGCAGCGCTCGCTTCTCATGCGGGCGCTCGGCAGCGGCGACCACGTCGAGCCGGATCTGTCGATCCGTGAGGTCCGGGCCGGAGACCGCTATCTGATCTGCTCGGACGGCCTGTCCGGCGTGGTCTCGCACCAGACCCTCGAAGACACCCTCGCCAGCTACCAGGGCCCGCAGGAGACCGTGCAGGAGCTGATCCAGCTCGCGCTGCGCGGCGGTGGCCCCGACAACATCACGGTGATCGTCGCCGACGTCCTGGACGTCGACGGCGGCGACACCCTCGCCGGTCACCTCAGCGACACCCCGGTCATCGTGGGCGCGGTCGCGGAGAACCAGGCGCAGCTGAACGACGGCGGGGCGATGCAGACCCCGGCCGGCCGTGCCTCCGGTCTCGGCCGCCCGGCCTCGCACCAGCAGCCGCCCGCCGGTGGGTTCGGCCCGCCCGGCAGCGGCGACGACCACGGCTACGGCATGGCCCCGCAAGGCTCCTACGAGGAGTACACGGACGACGACTTCGTGAAGCCGCGGACGGGCCTCAAGTGGCTCAAGCGCCTCTTCTTCCTCGTCCTCGTCCTGGCCCTCGTCGGCGGCGGTCTCTACGGCGGCTGGCGCTGGACGCAGAAGCAGTACTTCGTCGGGGCCAAGGACCAGCACGTGGCGCTCTACCAGGGCATCAGCCAGGACCTGGCGTGGATCTCGATGTCGAAGGTCGAGCAGGACCACCCCGAGATCGAGCTCAAGTACCTTCCCGCGTACCAGCGGAAGCAGGTCGAGGACACGATCGCGGGCGGCAGCCTCGACAAGGCCCGTACGAAGATCTCCGAGCTGGCTCTCCAGGTCTCCGCCTGCAAGAAGACCGAGCAGCGCCGGGCCGCCTCCGAGAAGGCCGCCGCCCAGCCGACCAAGCCGGCCGAGACGCCCGAGAACGCGGACGGCGCCGCCGCACCCGAATCCAAGCCCACCACAGCCGCTCCGTCGCCGGGTCCCGCCCTTACCGCGGAGGAGCAGCGGCTGGCCTCGAACTGCGGCAAGCAGTAAGCACCCGTAGGGGGCCTTTCACCACCATGAGCGTTGTCACCAACACGACCACGATCGGCGCGATCGAGGCACCGAGCCGCCGCAACACGGAGCTGGCGCTGCTCGCGTTCGCCGTCGTCATCCCGGTGTTCGCGTACCTCAACGTGGGCCTGGCCATCGACGGCAAGGTCCCGGCAGGCATGCTCGGTTACGGCCTCGGCCTGACCCTGCTCGCGGGTGTCGCGCACCTGGTGGTGCGGAAGTGGGCACCGTACGCGGACCCGCTGCTGCTGCCCCTCGCGACCCTGCTCAACGGGCTCGGCCTGGTGCTGATCTGGCGGCTCGACCAGTCGCCCCGGCTGATCGCCAAGTCCATCCGGGAGCACGGCAGTTTCAGCCCCGACGCCCCCAGTCAGATGATGTACTCGGCGATCGGCGTCGCCATGCTCATCGGCGTGCTGCTGGTCCTGAAGGACCACCGGATCCTCCAGCGCTACACGTACATCTCGATGGCGGTCGCGCTCGTCCTGCTGCTGCTGCCGCTCGTCCCCGGTCTGGGCACGGACGTCTTCGGCGCCAAGATCTGGATCAACGTCGGCGGCTTCTCCATCCAGCCCGGCGAGTTCGCCAAGCTGGTCCTCGCCGTGTTCTTCTCCGGTTATCTGATGGTGAAGCGGGACGCGCTGGCACTGGCCAGCCGCCGGTTCATGGGGCTCTACCTGCCGCGTGGCCGCGACCTCGGCCCGATCCTCACGATCTGGGCGGTCAGCCTCCTCATCCTGGTCTTCGAGAACGACCTCGGCACCTCGCTGCTGTTCTTCGGCATGTTCGTGATCATGCTGTACGTGGCCACCGAGCGGACCAGCTGGATCGTCATGGGTCTGCTGATGGCGTCGGGCGGCGCGGTCGCCGTCAGCTCCTTCGCCAGCCACGTCC
Organism: Streptomyces sp. CBMA291; assembly: GCF_014596525.1. GTDB lineage: Bacteria > Actinomycetota > Actinomycetes > Streptomycetales > Streptomycetaceae > Streptomyces. Next base: position 41,075 of record NZ_MSJP01000028.1, on the reverse strand, counting down.
AGTCCCGCGTGGCGGCCTGGATCGACCCCTTCGAGTGTCTGAAGACGGCTCCTCCCGGCACCAACATGGCGTACGCCTGCGACCAGATGACCCAGGTCCTGATGTCGTTCGGCTCCGGCGGCATCCTCGGCACCGGTCTCGGCCAGGGCAACTCCGACCTCATCGGCTTCGCCGCGAACTCCGACTTCATCTTCGCCACCGTCGGCGAGGAACTCGGCCTCGCCGGTGTGATGGTCTTCCTGCTGCTCTACGGTCTGATCGTCGAGCGCGGTGTCCGCACCGCCCTCGCCGCCCGCGACCCCTTCGGCAAGCTGCTCGCGATGGGCCTCTCCGGCGCCTTCGCCCTCCAGATCTTCGTCGTCGCCGGCGGTGTCATGGGCCTCATCCCGCTCACCGGTATGACCATGCCGTTCCTCGCGTACGGCGGTTCCTCCGTGATCGCGAACTGGGCCCTGATCGGCATCCTGATCCGGATCAGCGACACCGCGCGCCGCCCCGCGCCCGCGCCCGCCCCGTCCCCCGACGCCGAGATGACCCAGGTGGTCCGTCCGTGAACAAGCCGCTGCGGCGGGTCGCGATCTTCTGTGGCCTGCTCGTCCTCGCCCTGCTCCTGCGCGACAACTGGCTCCAGTTCGTCCGCGCCGACGAGCTGACCTCCCACCCCAAGAACCGCCGGGTGCAGATCGAGCGGTACGCGAACGAGCGCGGCAACATCATCGTCGACGGCAAGCCCATCACCGGCTCCGTCGACTCCAAGGACACGTTCTACAAGTTCAAGCGCACCTACATCGACGGCCCCATGTGGGCCCCGGTGACCGGCTACGCCTCGCAGGCGTACGACGCCAACCAGATCGAGAAGATCGAGGACGGCATCCTCACCGGCAACGACGACCGGCTCTTCTTCGACCGCACGCTCGCCATGTTCACCGGCGAGCAGAAGAAGGGCGGCGACGTCGTCACCACCCTCAACGGCGCCGCGCAGAAGGCCGCTTTCGAGGGGCTCGGCAAGAAGACCGGCGCCGTCGTCGCCATCGAACCGACGACCGGCAAGATCCTCGCGCTGGCCTCCACCCCCTCGTACGACCCCTCCTCCTTCGCCGGATACTCCGGCGAGGACGAGAAGGCCTGGGTGGCCCTGGAGAAGGACAAGAACAAGCCGAAGCTGAACCGCGCCCTGCGCGAGACCTACCCCCCCGGCTCCGTCTTCAAGGTCGTCACCGCCGCCGCCGCACTGGAGAACGGCAAGGTCACCGACATCAACGCGGCGACCGACACCCCCGAGGGCTGGAAGATCCCCCTCTCCAACCGGGAGATGATCAACCACGCCCAGGGCTGCGCCAACGCCACCCTCACCCGCGCCCTGGAAGTCTCCTGCAACTCGGTCTTCGCCAAGCTCGGCGACGACGTGGGCCGCGACAAGATGGTCGAGATGGCCGAGAAGTTCGGTTTCAACGCCGAGCAGTTCACCCCGGTCCGCTCCTCCGCCTCGGTCTACGACAAGAAGGCCGACCGCGGCGGCAACGCGCTCTCCTCGATCGGCCAGTTCAACACCGCGACCACCCCGCTCCAGATGGCGATGGTCACGGCGGCGATCGCCAACGACGGCAAGCTGATGCAGCCGTACATGATCGACCAGCTGCGCGCCCCGAACGTCGACCTCGTCAAGCAGAACGAGCCCAAGGAGATGAGCCGCCCGGTCTCGCCGAAGAACGCCCAGCTCCTCCAGCAGATGATGGAGAGCGTCGTCACCAAGGGCACCGGCGGCAACGCCGATCTGCACATGGACGGCGTCAGGGTCGGCGGCAAGACGGGTACGGCCCAGCACGGCGAGAAGAACGCCAAGCGCCCGTACGCCTGGTTCATCTCGTACGCGAAGACCGCCGAGGGCTCCCCGGTCGCGGTCGCCGTCGTCGTCGAGGACTCCCAGGGCACCGACCGCGAGGACATCAGCGGTGGCGGTCTCGCCGCCCCGATCGCGAAGGCCGTCATGAAGGCGGTCATGAAGACCAAGGGCTGATCCCACTCGTGTACCGGTCGGGTATCGGGCACCGGTCCCTGGCGGACGGCATGCCCCGGGCCGGTACCGTATGCGCGAACAGCACACACCGCCGGACCACCCATGGGTGCGGTCGGGACAGACGGAGAGGGCTGGATTAGCTATGGAAGAGCCGCGTCGCCTCGGCGGCCGGTACGAGCTGGGCTCGGTGCTCGGCCGCGGTGGCATGGCCGAGGTGTACCTCGGGCAGGACACCCGGCTCGGCCGCACCGTCGCCGTGAAGACGCTGCGGGCCGACCTGGCCCGCGATCCGTCCTTCCAGGCCCGGTTCCGCCGTGAGGCACAATCCGCCGCCTCGCTGAACCATCCGGCGATCGTCGCGGTCTACGACACCGGCGAGGACTACGTCGACGGGGTCTCCATCCCGTACATCGTGATGGAGTACGTCGACGGGTCGACCCTGCGCGAGCTGCTGCACTCCGGGCGCAAGCTGCTGCCCGAGCGCACCCTGGAGATGACGGTCGGCATCCTCCAGGCACTGGAGTACTCGCACCGCGCCGGCATCGTGCACCGCGACATCAAGCCCGCCAACGTCATGCTGACCCGCACCGGCCAGGTCAAGGTCATGGACTTCGGCATCGCGCGCGCCATGGGCGACTCGGGCATGACCATGACGCAGACGTCCGCGGTGATCGGCACGGCCCAGTACCTCTCCCCCGAGCAGGCCAAGGGCGAGCAGGTCGACGCCCGCTCCGACCTGTACTCCACCGGCTGTCTGCTCTACGAACTGCTCACCGTCCGGCCGCCCTTCATCGGCGACTCCCCGGTCGCCGTCGCGTACCAGCACGTACGCGAGGAACCGCAGCCGCCGAGCAACTTCGACCCCGAGATCACGCCCGAGATGGACGCCATCGTCCTCAAGGCCCTGGTCAAGGACCCCGACTACCGCTACCAGTCCGCCGACGAGATGCGCGCGGACATCGAGGCGTGCCTCGACGGGCAGCCGGTCGCGGCAGCCGCCGCGATGGGCATCGGGATGGGCATGGCGGGCGCGCCCGTGTACGGCGGCGGCTACGGCGGCTATCCGCCGGAGGACCAGCCGACGACGGCGCTGCACCAGAGCGACCCGGCCGGCCAGACCTCGATGATGCCGCCGGTCAACCCGAACGACGGCGGTTACGGGGGCTACGGCGGTTACGACGACCGCCCGGACCGGCGCGGCAGGGGCGGCCAGAAGAAGTCCAACACCTCGACCATCATGCTGGTCGTGGCGGCCGTCATACTGCTGGTCGGCGCGGTCTTCATCGTCGTCTCCCTCTTCGACAAGAAGGACAAGAACCCGCAGGTCGTCGTCCCGCAACTGGTCGGCCAGACCATGGAGGGGGCGCAGGGCCTCGCGGCCAACGCGTCGGTGAAGGTCCTCCAGGCCGGAACCGAGCGCTGCGACCAGCCCAAGGGCTCGATCTGCCGTCAGACCCCGGTCGCCGACAACATCGCGAAGATGGACACCGACGGCACGGTCCAGGTGTACGTCTCCGAGGGCGCGCCCCTCCTTGAGGTCCCGGATGTCGTCGAGCAGTCGCAGGAGCGCGCCGAGGACTCCCTGAAGTCCAAGGGCTTCAAGGTGAAGGTCGAGCAGGAGGAGTCCGACAAGGATCCCGGTTCGGTCCTGCGCCAGAACCCGGACGGCGGCACCAAGGCGGAGAAGAACTCCGAGGTGACGATCACCGTTTCGAAGCAGAAGCTGAAGACGGTGCCGGTCGTGGTCGGCAACCCGGTGTCGCAGGCGGAGCAGCAGCTCAAGCAGCTGGGCTTCAACGTGACGACGGAGTACGTCGACAGCGAGCAGCCCAAGGACCAGGTCCTGGCGCAGACCCCGGAGGGGAACGCGTCGGCGCCGCAGGACACCACGGTGAAGCTGCGCGTCTCCAAGGGCCCGCAGCAGACGCAGGTCCAGATCCCCACCGACATCGGCGGCAAGAAGTTCAAGGACGTCAAGCAGCAGCTTGAGGCCATGGGCCTGGTCGTCCAGCAGCAGGGTTCGGGCGGCGAGGACGACCGGGTGATCGGCGCGAACCCGGGGGCCGGTCAGATGGTCAACACCGGGGACACGGTGGTCGTGTACACCCTCGGCGGCAACGGCCCCGGCAACGGTGGTCCCGGAAACAACGGCGGCGACAACGGCGGGGGCAACGGCGACGGGGGCAACCCTGGCGGCAACCCCGGCTTCCCGGGCGCCGGTCTCTTCGACTGAGCCCGTCCCACCGGATCCGGTGGGACGGGGAGGGCCCCGGCATCCGCACAGGATGCCGGGGCCCTCTTGTCCGTCCGGTTCCCCGGCGGAGCGGTCAGCGGAGTTCGGCCGGGGGCGTGCGCGCGGCGTCGACCTTCTCGGTGCGCTCCAGCTCGCCCCAGACGATGTAGCGGTAGTCGGAGGTGTACATCGGGGTGCAGGTGGTCAGCGTGATGTACCGGCCGGGCTTGGTCTTGCCGGATTCCAGCGGGACCGGCTGGAGGACGTCCACGTTGTACTTGGTGGTCTCCGGCAGGGTCTCGTAGACCTTGTAGACGTACCAGGTGTCCTTGGTCTCGAAGACGATCGGATCGCCGATCCTCAACTTGTGGATGTTGTGGAATTTGGCGCCGTGTCCGTCCCGGTGGGCGGCGAGCGTGAAGTTGCCCTGCTTCTCCTGCGGGAGGGCCGCCTTGATCGGGTCGTCGTAGACCCCGGCGACGCCGTGGTTGAGGACGTCCGTGCCGACGCCCTGTTTGACGAGGACCTCGCCGTTCTTCATCGCCGGTACGTGGAGGAAGCCGATGCCGTCCTTGGTGTCGAGCGCTCCGGGGCTCTCCTCGGCCCAGTGGCCGCGGACCTGGGCGCCGTCCTTGTCGGCGGCGCGGTCGGCGAGCACGTTCGTCCACCACAGGGAGTAGGCGACGAAGAGGCCGAGCACCAGGCCCGCCGTGATGAGGAGTTCGCCGAGGAAGCTGATGAACCCGGCGATCCGGTTGCGCGCGCGTGCCACGAGGTCGTCCCGTCGTCCTGTCCGGAGATGTTCCGGAAATGTGCGGACTCAGCCTACGAGCGCCGGGGGCTTTCCCTTGCTCCGCGGGCGCTCGTCGACCAGCTTTCCCCACACGATCATGCGGTAGGTGCTGGTGAATTCGGGGGTGCAGGTGGTCAGCGTGATGTACCGGCCGGGTTTCGTGAAGCCCGAGGCCTTCGGCACCGGGTCGATGACGGAGACGTTCGAGGGCGAGGTCTGCGGGAGGATGCTCGCCATCTCGTAGGTGTAGTAGGTGTTGCGGGTCTCGACGACGATCGGGTCGCCGGGCTTCAGCCGGTTGACGTACCGGAAGGGCTCGCCGTGCGTGTTGCGGTGGCCTGCGACGGCGAAGTTGCCCTGCTTGTCGGAGGGCATGGCCGTCTTGAGGCCGCCCTCGCCGTAGTGGCCGACCATGCCCTTGTCGAGGACCTTGGTCTTGTTGGTGCCCTCGGCGATGGGGACGACGACGTCCAGCTTGGGGATGTACATGATGGCGAAGCCCTGGCCGGGTTCGAAGGCGTCGGGTTCGGCCCCGCCCTGCTCGCCCTTGGCCCAGGTGTCCTCGATCTGCGCCTTGGCCCGGTCGGTCTCCTGACCGGCCAGCACGTTCGTCCACCAGAGCTGGTAGGTGACGAAGAGGAGCATGACGACGCCGAAGGTGATGAAGAGTTCGCCGACGACCCGGCTGGCGACGACGCCGACGCTCTCCTTGGCGGCGCGGGCGGCGCGCCGGGCCTCGACGCGGGAGAGCGGGGCGGCGGGGGATCCGGCGCCGGGCGGGGGCGGGGGCGCGGGGGCGCCTCTACGGCCCTTGGCACGGCCGCCCTTGGCGGCGGCGCGGCGCCGCTCGGCCCGGCCGGGGCCGGGAAGCGGACCCGTGCCCGCGGTCTGGTCCGGCCCGGGAAGCGGCTCCACGGCCTCCAGAAGCGCTGTCGTCTCCACAGCGGCCTCGGGTGCCTCGGACGTCTCGGGCGGCTCGTACGGGGGCGTGTAGGGCCCCGCGTAGGTCTCCTCGTACGGATGGGGCGCGGGGGCCTGCCCGTACGGGTGCGGGGACGGCTCCCCGTAACCGGGCTCTCCGTAACCGGGCTCCCCGTAACCGGACTCTCCGTAGGCGGGCTCTCCGTAGCCGGACGCGGGGCCCTGCCCGGTGGGCTCGGCGTAGCCGGGTGGGTACTCCTGCCCGGGGCCGTATCCCTGTGTGGGCGGCTGTCCGTATCCCGGCGCGGGGGCGGGGGGGCGCGGCCCGTGGGGGTCCTGGGGTATCGGCTCGGGGCCGGGCTCGTCGTTCGCCCGGAACCACGGAGAGCCCGTCGTCACGCGACGGCCTTGCCCACCACCGGCGCGAGCCCCGTCGAGCGGCAGACCGCCCCGGTGTCGCCGCACTGCTCCAGCCAGTTGGCCAGCATCCGGTGGCCGTGCTCGGTGAGGACGGATTCCGGGTGGAACTGGACGCCTTCGACGGCCAGTTCCCGGTGTCGCAGGCCCATGATGATGCCGTCCTCGGTCCGCGCGGTCACTTCGAGCACGTCCGGCAGGGCGGTGGGCTCGGCGGCCAGCGAGTGGTAGCGGGTCGCGGTGAACGGCGAGGGGAGCCCGGTGAAGACGCCCTGGCCCCCGTGGGTGACGGGGGAGGTCTTGCCGTGCAGCAGCTCGGGCGCGCGGTCGACGACTCCGCCGTACGCGACGGCCATCGACTGCATGCCGAGGCAGACGCCGAAGACGGGCACGCCGGTCTCGGCGCAGTGCCGGACCATGTCGACGCAGATCCCCGCCTGCTCGGGCGTGCCGGGTCCGGGCGAGAGCAGGACGCCGTCGAAGCCGTCCTGGGCGTGGCTCAGCTCGACCTCGTCGTTGCGCAGGACTTCGCACTCGGCGCCGAGCTGGTAGAGGTACTGAACGAGGTTGAAGACGAAGCTGTCGTAGTTGTCGACGACGAGAATTCGCGCGCTCACTGGCCGTCCACCGTCACATCGTTGAACGGAAGCAGCGGCTCCGCCCAGGGGAACACGTACTGGAAGAGGGCGTAGACGATCGCCAGGACCAGCACGATCGAGATCAGCGCCCGTACCCACGCGTTGCCCGGCAGATGCCGCCAGATCCAGCCGTACATGACGTCGACCGCCCCTTCCGTTCGTTACGGGGACCAGAGTACGGGGCGAGGGGCCCGTGGGGGGTCAGCCCGCCAAAGCCGGTGGGAGCCCGTCGGCGGCCGGGGCGGTGGAGTCGAGGTGGGCCCAGACGACGAGCCGGTGGCTGCTGCCCCACTCGGGGTCGCAGGTGGTGAGGGTGAGATAGCGGCCGGGACCGGCGTATCCGGACTTCCGGGGCAGGGGGGCGACGACCCCGACGTCGGTGGGCACGGTCCGGTAGGGGCCCCGGTCGACGCGGTAGGTGAACCAGGTCGTCCCGTCGGTCAGGACCACCGCGTCGCCGGGGCGCAGCCGGGGGAAGTCCTTGAAGGGGTCGCCGTGGGTGCGGCGGTGTCCCGCGACGGAGAAGTTTCCGGTGGCGCCGAGGCGGGCGGTGGCCGCGTAGTGCCCGAGGCCCTCGCGCAGGACGGACGGTCCGGTGCCTTCGAGGACGGGCCACTTCCAGTCCGCGCCGAGCCGGGGGACGTACATGACGGCGAGGCCCTCGCCGGGGACGTAGGGGAGGGGACCGGGTCCGGCCGCAGGACCGGGGGAGCCTTCGGGGCCGGTCCGGGCGGTGGTGCTCGCGGCGGCCCACTCCCGCTGGAGGGTGTCGATGCGTCCGGCTCCGGCGTCGCGGGCCTGGATGCCGGTCCAGTGGAGGACGTACACGACGAAGAGCACGGTCAGGGTGCCGACGGTGAGGCACAGCTCGCTGAGGGTCCGTACGACGAGCCGCACGCGCCCTCCCCGCTCGGGGGCGCGCCGGGGAGGCGGCCCCGGGTCAGCCCAGCGGCTTCGCCTGGTGGAGGTCCACTGTGCCCGAGTAGCCGGGAAGAGTCACCGTCTTGTGCTCGTCGACTTTCCAGCCGAGCCCGTAGGCCTTCACGTACAGCTGGTAGTTCCGGAGCGCGGGGGACCCGGCGAGGGCCTTGTTCAGCTTCCCCCGGTCGCCGACGGCGGTGATCTTGTACGGGGGCGAGTAGACGCGGCCCTGGAGGATCAGGGTGTTGCCGACGCAGCGGACGGCGCTGGTGGAGACGAGCCGCTGGTCCATGACCCGGATGCCCTGGGCGCCGCCCTGCCACAGGGCGTTGACGACGGCCTGGAGGTCCTGCTGGTGGATGACGAGGTCGTTGGCCTGGGGGTCGGGGTAGCCGGGGGCGGCCTGGGCGTTCGGCGGGGCGTCGTTCAGGGTGACGGTGAGGCCGGAGCCGGCGACCTCGGCGGTTCCCGCCTTCGCTTCGAGGGCGGCCAGTTCCTCGGTCTCGGCGCGGGTGGAGCCGTCGTCGCGGGTGACGAGGGCGTCGACCTCCTCGCGGAGGGCGGCGGTGGTCTCGTCGAGTCCGTCGTTCTTGTGGCCGCGTTCCTCGATCAGGTCGGAGAGGCGGAGAAGAGAGGCGTCGGTGCGCAGGTTGGTGCCCTTGGCGGTGTCGAAGCTCGTGAAGAAGATGAGTCCGGCGAGGGCGAAGACGGCAAGGGTGAGGAGCCGGACGGGGCGCCACCTGGCGGGGCGGCCCGGCCCTTCGGGAGTACCGATGGAATTGCTCAACGTACCCTGATCCCCTTCGGTGCCGCGGAACCACTACGCTAACGGACGCCTGGGGGACGCAGACGTCCTCCTTCGTCACATCCCGGCGCCAGCCACAGTTCCCTGCGCGGTCACGCAGCGCATCGACAGGAGAGTCCCTCGTGCCGAAGTCACGGATCCGCAAGAAGGCCGACTTCACGCCCCCGCCCGCGAAGCAGGCGACCAACATCAAGCTGACCAATCGCAGCTGGGTGGCGCCGGTGATGCTGGCGCTGTTCGCGATCGGTCTGGTGTGGATCGTGGTCTTCTACGTCACCGACGGTTCGATGCCGGTCAAGGCGATCGAGAACTGGAACATCGTGGTGGGCTTCGGCTTCATCGCGGCCGGGTTCGGCGTCTCCACGCAGTGGAAGTAGCGTCCGTCCACGCTCCCGGACAGGCTTCCGTCCACACTCCTCGGCAAGTTCTCCCCTGAGCTTATCCACAGAGTTGTGCACAGCACTGGATAACTTAAGAAGATCTGTGGATAACTCGTGCGGGTTGGCGTCGATCGACACTCGTGGAGCACTCCCGCACACCCTCCGGGGGTCCTGCGGATGCCCTGCGGGCGCTTGATCGGCACCGGATTGACGCCGGAATGATCCCCGTATGACCGGAATCACCCCTGCTCAGATGAGTCACGCCCCTCGTCTCCCTGGAAAATGCCCAGGTCAGAGACGAGGGGCGCGCTCTTTCCCCCTCTACGGGGGACAACCCGCTCCAGTCTGTGGATAACTCTGGGGAAAGCTCCCCGGGAAAGCTCGTCCACGGCAGGTTCTGCTCAGGTGAGCACCTCTCCTCAGGTGAGCGGTGCTCCTCAGGTGAGTGCTTCTCCTCAGGTGAGTGCCATCGTCCGGCCCAGGACGAGCCCCACGTCGAGCAGCAGCACCAGGCCACAGGCCCCGTACTGCACCAGGTTCCGGTGCGCCCGGGGCGCGTGCACCAGGGCGTACGTCACCAGGGCGCCCGCGACGAGACCGCCGACATGGGCCTCCCAGGAGATCCCCGGACGGGTGAACGTGACGAGCAGCGAGAGCGCCACGAAGAGGATCACCGGCCGCATGTCGTGCCGGTGCCTGCGGGCCAGCACCACCCAGGCGCCGATCAGGCCGTAGACCACGCCGGAGGCGCCGAGGGAGGGCTGGTTGGGCGCGGCGACGAGATAGGCGAGGGTGGAGCCGGAGAGTCCGGAGAGCAGGCACAGGAGCGCGAATCTGGCCCGGCCCAGCTCGGGCTCGACGATCCCGCCGATCACCCACAGGCCCATCACGTTGAAGAGGATGTGGAAGATCTCCTGGTGCAGCACGGTCGCGGTGAGCAGCCGGTACCACTCGCCGTCCGCGACCCCGACGACCTCGCCGAGCCACGGGTTGAACGCGTGCCCGATGAGCACCAGCCGGTCCACGAACCGGTCGCCGAGGACGAGCACCGCGAGGTACACGGCGAGATTGACGCCGATCAGGATCTTGGTGACGAGGCGTCCGTCCGTCTCCATCCGGCCGCCGGTGAGCGTCCTCGGCTGGTTGGCCCCGGCGGAGTGGCCGGTGCCCGAGCCGTCGCGGACGCACGGGGGGCACTGGAAGCCGACGGAGGCGGAGACCATGCACGCGGTGCAGATCGGCCGGTCGCAGCGGGTGCAGCGGATGCCGGTCTCGGCCTCCGGGTGGCGGTAGCAGCGCGCCGGACCGGCGAGCCGGTCCGTGGAGGGCCGCGGATCCATGCGGGGTTCCCGTTCCTTCCGGCTCAGCGCTTCTCGATCACCACGGTGTCGACGACCACGTCCTCCACCGGGCGCTCGGTGCGCGGGTCGGTGGCCAGCGCCGCGATGGCGTCGACGACCTCGCGGCTCCTCTTGTCCGCGACCTCGCCGAAGATGGTGTGCTTGCGGTTCAGCCAGGTCGCGGGGGCGACGGTGACGAAGAACTGCGAGCCGTTGGTGCCCGGACCGGCGTTGGCCATGGCCAGGAGATAGGGGCGGTCGAAGAACAGCTCCGGGTGGAACTCGTCGGCGAAGGAGTAGCCCGGGTCGCCGGTGCCGTCGCCGAGCGGGTCGCCGCCCTGGATCATGAACCCCTTGATGACCCGGTGGAAGACCGTGCCGTCGTAGAGCGGGTCGGAGGAGACCTTGCCCGTCGCGGGGTGCGTCCACTCGCGCTCGCCCGAGGCGAGTTCGACGAAGTTTCGGACCGTCTTCGGCGCGTGGAACGGCATCAGCCGGACCTCGATGTCGCCCAGGCTCGTCTTGAGGATCGCGTACAGCTGCTCGGCCACGGTCGCCTTCCGTCCACGTCGTCTCGCGTCATGCCGCGTCTGTCGCTGGCGTGTCCGATCCTCGCATGCCCCGGATGCCCGCCCCGCATGCCGGACCTTGCCTTGGGGGGCATGATTCCGAAAAGGATGGAAAGGTGAAAAACCGACATCGCCACCGAGGAGGAGGAATCCCGTGACCCGCATGGACAGCGTGCGCACCGCCACAGGTTCGGCGAAGGAGAGCGTCCTGCACGCCGCGGAAGTGGTGGCGCCGTACGCCGGCACGGCCAAGGACCAGGCCGCGCACTACGCGCACGAGGCGCGCGTACTGCTCGCGCCGAAGGTCTCGAAGGCGGCGCTCGCGGCCCGGGAGCAGGCGCGCGCGCGGTATGACGCGCATGTCGCGCCGCATGTGCCGCCGGGGGTCGACGCGGCCGCACAGCGTGCGGCGGTCAGGACCCGCCAGGCCGCCCGTCAGGCGGCCGACTACACCGTTCCCCGGGTCGAGCGGGCGGTCGTCGCGACCGGTCCCGTCCTTGAGGAGGCCGGGTCGCGTTCCACCGCCGCCTGGGCCGCGCTGCGCGGTCAGGTGACTCCGGGGGAGATTCAGAGGATCGTGCGGAAGCAGGAGTGCCGGGGCAAGGTCGGTCGCCTCACCAAGGGCGTGGTGGTGCTGAGTCTGCTGGCCGGCGGCGCGTTCGCCGCCTGGAAGTGGTGGGACAAGCAGTCGAATCCCGACTGGCTGGTCGAGCCGCCCGCTCCCACCGACGTGGCCGAGGGCACCGTCCCGGCGTCCGTCGACGGCCGGGGCACTTCCCTCGATCCGGGGGCCGGGGCTCTCGACGCGGAGGCCGGGGCTCTCGATCAGGAGGAGGAGATTCTCGATCCGGAGAAGGAGGCGGAGAGGACCGAGGCCGAGGCTGCCGCCGCGGCTGAGGCCGCCGCCGAACGCGACAAGCGCGGCTGACCGTCTCCGGGGACCACTCCCCCGCCCCTACGCGGCGGAGAGCGCCGTCTCCGCGAGGGCCGCCGACTCCTCGTGCTCGGCCAGGACGGTCGGGTCGGCGGAGGAACGGTGCCGGGCGGCGGGCGAGGAACCGTGCGCTTCGGCCGCGATGCGCTGCTTGAGCGTGGGCGGCAGGGAGCGGTCCCCGTGCGACGGCCATCGATGGGCCCGTTGCGCCGGTACGGAGGCGAGGACGCGCTCCCCCGCGGCGGTGACGGGGTGGACGACGGCCGGGGCGACGGCCGTTCCGCCGGGCTGCCGGGCCGCCGCCGACGCGGTGCCCGTGAGACCCACGGAGGAGAGGAGGGCGAAGAGGACGGAAACGAAGGCGGTCCAGAACTGCTTGACCTTGGCGGTGGCCACGGCCCCTCACTTTCGTGCTGTTCTCGGATGGATTACTTCGGATTGCGCGGTTTACGTACTTTCCTCATCATGGGGATGCGCTGCCGAAGTGCACGGAGCGACGCCGCCGCCGCGCAGTTCTTCCGATGAACACCACCCGTCCGGACGAGCGGACGGGTTCTGGGCTGCCGCTGACCAGAGCGATCAGGTCCCGCCGACCAGAGCGGTTCGGTCCCGCCGACCAGAGCGTTCTCGCGTGCTCAAGGCACGTCGATCTCGCTGGTCAGGGCCCTCTCGCCTGATCAGGGCGAGTCGATCTCGCGGATCAGGCCTTCCACGAGGGTCCTGATCCCGTCGCGGATGGGGCGGACCGCCTCGACACCCCGGCCCGCCGGGTCGTCCAGCACCCAGTCCAGGTAGGTCGTGCCGGGAAAGTACGGGCAGGCGTCGCCACAGCCCATGGTGACGACGTAGTCGGAGGTCCGGGCCGCCTCGGGGGTGAGGACCTCGGGCCGCCGCCCCGAGATGTCGATGCCGACCTCGGCCATCGCGGCGACGGCCGCCGGGTTGATCCGGTCGCCCGGCAGCGAGCCCGCCGAGCGGACCTCGATCCGGTCGCCCGCGAGGTGGCGCAGGAACCCGGCGGCCATCTGGGAGCGGCCCGCGTTGTGGACGCAGACGAAGAGGACGGTGGCGAGCGGAGCGGTCATCGGTTCTTCCCCCGGAGGCGGGAACGGCACGGCGCGGGATGCCGTCGGAACGCCGGCGCGGGGGTGCCGTCGGAGCGGGACGGTCTTGGAGTGGGACGGTCTTGGAACGGGACGGTGTGAAAGTATCAGCACATGCTGACATCAGTCGACACTGACCTGATCCGGGTGCTGGCCGACCCGCTCCGGCTCCGGATCGTGACCCTGCTCGCCCGCGAGACCCTGTGCACCACCCACCTCGTGGCGGAGACGGGGGCCCGGCAGACCAACCTCTCCAACCACCTCAAGGTCCTGCGCGAGGCGGGTGTGGTGGAGACGGAGCCGTGCGGCCGGTTCACCTACTACCGGCTGCGCCCCGAGGTCCTGGAGGGGCTGGCCGGGCGGTTGGGCGCCCTGGCCGCCACCGCCCGCGCCCACTCCGGCACCAAGAGGTCCTGTTGAGCGCCGACGCCCGGCAGGGCACGTCCGCGCCCCCCTCGGTGGTGGCGAAGCTGTCGACGCTCGACCGTTTCCTCGCCGTCTGGATCCTGCTCGCCATGGCCCTGGGGCTGGGCCTGGGACGGCTGGTCCCCGGGCTTGACGACGCGCTCGCGAAGGTCGAGATCGGCGGGGTCTCGCTGCCGATCGCCGTCGGGCTGCTCGTGATGATGTACCCGGTGCTCGCGAAGGTCCGTTACGACCGGCTCGACGCCGTCACCGGCGACCGGCGGCTCATGGTCTCCTCCCTGGTGCTCAACTGGGTCCTCGGCCCCGCGGTGATGTTCGCGCTCGCCTGGACGTTCCTGCCCGACCTGCCCGAGTACCGCACCGGTCTGATCATCGTGGGACTGGCCCGCTGTATCGCCATGGTCGTCATCTGGAACGACCTGGCCTGCGGCGACCGGGAGGCGGCCGCCGTCCTCGTGGCGCTCAACAGCGTCTTCCAGGTCCTGGCCTTCGGTCTGCTCGGCTGGTTCTACCTGGACGTCCTGCCCGGCCTGCTCGGCCTCGGGGAGGGCGAGAGCCTCGACATCTCCACGGGGAAGATCACCCTGAACGTGGTCGTCTTCCTGGGCGTCCCGCTCCTCGCGGGCTTCCTCACCCGCCGCCTCGGCGAGCGGAGGCTGGGCCGGGAGGCGTACGAGAGCCGGTTCCTGCCCAGGATCGGCCCCTGGGCCCTGTACGGGCTGCTGTTCACGATCGTGGTCCTCTTCGCCCTCCAGGGGAAGACGATCACCTCGCAGCCGCTCGACGTCGTCCGGATCGCGCTGCCGCTGCTCGTCTACTTCGCGGTGATGTGGTTCGGCTCGTTCGCGCTCGGCAAGGCGGTGGGCCTGCCCTACGACCGCACCGCGACCCTCGCCTTCACCGCCGCGGGCAACAACTTCGAGCTGGCCATCGCCGTCGCCATCGCCACCTTCGGCGTCACCAGCGGCCAGGCCCTCTCCGGCGTCGTCGGCCCGCTCATCGAGGTCCCGGTCCTGGTCGGACTCGTCTACGTCTCACTGGCCTGGCGCCGCCGGTTCGCGCACGGCGCCGCGCGCTAGGCCGTCTCTTCCGGATCTTGCCTGGCCCGCGCCGCCCGGCAGGATCCGGAAGAGACGACCCAGGCCGACGCGTATACGGGTGTCAGCCCGCCGCCCTGGTCAGCAGCTGCCCCATCGCGGCCAGGACGGCGGGCTCGACCCGGTAGTAGACCCAGGTGCCGCGCCGCTCGGAGGAGAGCAGCCCGGCCTCCTTCAGCTTCTTCAGGTGGTGGGAGACGGTCGGCTGGGAGACGCCGACGTCGGCGATGTCGCAGACGCACGCCTCGCCGCCCTCGTGCGAGGCGATCGAGGAGAACAGCCGCAGCCGGACCGGGTCGCCGAGGGCCTTGAACATACGCGCGGTCCGCTCGGCCTCCTCGGGCGTCAGCGGACGCTCGGCCAGCGGCGGACAGCACGGCTCGACCCCGGCCCCGAGCCCGACCCCGGCCGAAGGCGCGGCTACGGACGCGGGCCCAGGCCCGGCTACGGGCACCGGCGCAGACACGGACGCAGACACGGACGCGGACGCGGGCACGGGTGACCTCAAAGGATTCGACACATGTCTATATTGACATGCGTCGATACACAGGCCCACCCTGGACCCATACATCGACAAACGTCGAAACAAAGGAATCCCATGGACACCACCGCCGACTCCGCCTCCGGCCCCGACTCCACCCCCGGCACCGGCCCCGGCACCCCCGCCCGCCGGCTGCCCGTCGTGGTCGTCGGAGCCGGTCCCGTCGGCCTGGCCGCCGCCGCCCGTCTCGTGGAGCGGGGCATCGAGCCGCTGGTCCTGGAGGCGGGCGCGCGAGCGGGCGCGGCGGTCCGCGACTGGGCCCACGTCCGGCTCTTCTCCACCTGGGACGAACTGACCGACCCCGCCGCCGGGAGGCTCCTCGCCCCCACCGGCTGGACCAGGCCCGAGGCGGGGACGTACCCGACCGGCGGCGACTGGGCGGAGCGGTACCTCCAGCCGCTCGCCGACGCCCTCGGCGAGCGGGTCCGCTACGGCACCCGGGTCACCGGCGTCTCCCGCGCGGGCCGCGACCGGATCGTGGACGCCGACCGCGAGAACCGGCCCTTCACCGTCCACCTCACCCGCCGGGACGGCGGCGAGGAGAAGCTCACCGCCCGCGCCGTCATCGACGCCTCCGGCACCTGGGCGGTCCCCGGACCCGCCGGAGGCGACGGCCTCCCGGCCCTCGGCGAGCGCGCGGCCGCCGCCCGGATCTCCTACCGCGTCCCCGACCTGACCGACCCCGCCGTCCGCGCCCGCCACGCCGGGAAGCGCACCGCCGTCATCGGCTCCGGCGCCTCCGCCTTCACCGCCCTCGCCCAGCTCGCCGCCCTCGCGAAGACCGGCGAAGGCGCGGGCACGGGCACCACCTGGGTACTGCGCCGGGGCCTCACCGGGTCGGCCTTCGGCGGCGGCACCGCCGACCAGCTCCCCGCCCGCGGCGCCCTCGGCCTCGCCGCCAGGGCGGCCGTCGAGGAAGGGCACGCCGACGCCGTCACCGGCTTCCGCACCGAGGCGATCGAACGCGAGGGCGACCGGCTGGTCCTCGTCGCCGAGGACGGCCGACGGCTCGACCCGGTCGACGAGATCGTCGTGCTCACCGGCTTCCGCCCCGACCTCGGCTTCCTCGGCGAACTCCGCCTCGGCCTCGACGAGCGCCTCCAGGCACCGGCCGCCCTCGCCCCGCTGATCGACCCCAACCAGCACTCCTGCGGCACCGTCCACCCGCACGGGGCGAAGGAGCTGGCCCACCCCGAGCCCGGCGTGTACCTCGTCGGCATGAAGTCCTACGGCCGCGCCCCGACCTTCCTCGCCCTCACCGGCTACGAGCAGGTCCGCTCCGTCGCCGCCGCCCTCGCGGGCGACCACGAGGCCGCCGCCCGTACCGAACTCGTCCTCCCCGAGACCGGGGTCTGCGGCGGCTCCGGACTCTTCGACCAGACGGAGCCCGCCACGGCCTCCGACGGCGGCTGCTGCGCCCCCGCGCCCCGGCTCCTCCAGCTGGACGCGCGGCCCCCGGCCCCGTCCTGCTGCGGCTGAGTCCGCACCGGCCCGGCCACCGGCCCGGCCCTGGACGCCGAAATGCCCCCCGACCTTGCGTTTCCGCCGGTCGGGGGGCATTTTCCGGGTGGAGCCTAGGGGAGTCGAACCCCTGACATCTGCCATGCAAAGACAGCGCTCTACCAACTGAGCTAAGGCCCCGGAACGAGAACAGCGTACCGGGTCTCCCCCCATGCCCGGCAAAAGGATTGGGACTCCCGGTCGGCGACCACGCTCCGTAAGATGCTGATCGAGGTTCGCAGTGGTGAACCGCAGGGATGGGGAGTTAGTCATGGACGCAGCGCAGCAGGAAGCCACGGCCAGAGCCCGGGAGCTTCAGCGCAGTTGGTACGGGGAGCCGTTGGGGGCGCTCTTCCGTCGCCTGATCGACGACCTCGGGCTCAACCAGGCGCGGCTCGCGGCCGTGCTCGGGCTCTCCGCGCCCATGCTCTCCCAGCTGATGAGCGGCCAGCGGGCCAAGATCGGCAACCCGGCCGTCGTCCAGCGTGTCCAGGCCCTCCAGGAGCTGGCCGTCCAGGTCGCCGACGGCAGCGTCAGCGCCGCCGAGGCGGCCGACCGGATGGACGAGGTCAAGAAGTCGCAGGGCGGCTCCGTGCTGACCGGCGCCACCCCGCCCACCACCGGCTCCGGAGCCCCGACCGTCCGCCGGGTGGTCCGCGAGATCCAGTCCCTGCTCCGCTCCGTGGCGGCCGCGGGCGACATCATCGACGCCGCCGACTCGCTCGCCCCCGCCCACCCCGAACTGGCAGAGTTCCTCCGGGTGTACGGCGCGGGCCGTACGGCGGACGCGGTCGCCCACTACGAGGCGCACCAGAACTGACCCGGCGGGCGGAGCCGGGTCCACCGCCGGACACCGAGGCGACGGGGAGCGGGCACAGCACGATGGGTGAGGTCTTCGCCGGACGGTACGAGCTTGTCGACCCGATCGGCAGGGGCGGCGCGGGTGCCGTCTGGCGCGCCTGGGACCACCGGCGCCGCCGTTACGTGGCGGCCAAGGTGCTCCTCCAGAGCGACGCCCACACCCTGCTCCGCTTCGTACGCGAGCAGGCGCTGCGGATCGACCACCCGCATGTCCTCGCCCCGGCCAGCTGGGCCGCCGACGACGACAAGGTCCTGTTCACCATGGACCTCGTCGCCGGGGGCTCCCTCGCCGAGGTCGTCCGCGACCAGGGCCCGCTGCCGCCCCGCTTCGTCTGCGTCCTGCTCGACCAGCTCCTCTCGGGCCTGGCCTCGGTGCACGCCGAAGGGGTCGTGCACCGGGACGTCAAACCCGCCAACCTCCTCCTGGAGGTCACCGGCACCGGCCGGCCCCATCTGCGCCTCTCCGACTTCGGCATCGCCATGCGGAAGGGCGAGCCGCGCCTGACCGAGACCGCCTACGTGGTGGGGACCCCCGGCTACCTCGCGCCCGAGCAGCTCTACGGCGCCGAACCCGACGTCCCCGCCGACCTGTTCGCCGTCGGCCTGGTCGCGCTCCATCTGCTCCAGGGCCGCAAGCCCGACTCCGGGGCCCTGGTCGCGCACTTCGTCGAGCACGGCACGCCCGGCGCCCCCGAGGGCGTCCCCGAGCCCCTGTGGCAGGTTCTCGCCGGGCTGCTCCAGCCCGATCCGCAGACCCGGTTCCGTACGGCCACGGGCGCGCGCAAGGCCCTCGGCGCGGCCGTCGAGCTGCTGCCCGAGCCCCGCCCCGACGCGCACCCGGTCTCCGTACTCGACCGGCTCGGCCCCCTTCCCCCGGGGTTCGGCCCCGAGGGACCCGTCACGCGCCCCGCGCCGCCCGCGAGCCCCGTCGACCCCTCCGAGACCGGCAGCTTCCGGCTGCCCGCCCCGGTCACGGGCCCCGCCGCCCCGACCTCCGAACGGACACCCACGGCGGCACCGCCATCCACGGGAGCACCGGCCCCCATGGCGGCCCCCGCCGCCTATGGACCGCCCGTGCCTTCCCCGTACGCCCCGCCGTACACCGCCCACCCGACGGCCGCACCCGCCACACCCGCCGCGCAGAACCCGTACGCCACGACCGGACCGATGACCGGACCGACAGCGGGACCGGCGGCCGGACTGACCGGACCGATGACCGGGCCGACAGCGGGACCGACGGGTCTGATGGCCGGACCGGCCGGACCGATGACCGGGCCGACCCCGCCGGTCCCGTACGTCTCTCAGTCCTCACCCGCCCCGGCGCGCCGCGCGGGCCCGCCCGCCAAGGTGGCCGTCCCGGTCCTGCTGCTCGCCCTGCTCTGCTACGCCGTCGGCTTCTGGGCCCTCGGCCGGATCTGACCCTGGGGAGCCGGGGGGGGAGAGAGACGGGCGGGCTCCTAAGCCCTCGCCCTCGCTCCGCGCCTCGCCCGTACCGTCCACCCGCCCAGCCACAGCAGCAACAGCGTGCCCCCGCCGAGCCCCGTCGCCGCGAGCGCGCGCATCGGCCCGCTCCGTCCGGCGGCGGCGGTCTCGCCCGCCGACCCGGCGGCGCCTTCCTCGGCCGCCTTCCGGTCGGCGGCGGTCACCGCGAACGGGCCCGGGTCGGCCACGTACCCCGGACCGGGCCCGGCCTGGCCCCGCAGCACGATCCGGAGCGTCAGCGGCACCGTGCCCTCCCCGTACTCCTGCCCGACCGCCGGGTTCAGCGTGGCCGCGAGGTAGTACCAGCCGGCGAACCGCATGCCGCCGGTGTCCTCGGCGTACGAGGTGCGGTTCTCGTGGGCCACCGGCCGCAGCGGGGCCAGCGCCAGCGTGGAGGGTTTCCCGTCGTAGGAGACCGTCCGGTCGGCGACGTGCCCGAGCGCCGGGTTCTCCAGGGAGAGCACCAGGGCGTTGCCGATGTACTTCTTTCCGGTGGCGCCGCTGCCGAGTTCGGCGCCCGCGAAGAGCTGTTGACCCCAGTCGACGGGGACCCGGTAGAAGAGCGTCTGCCCGGGGCGGATGTCGGCGCGCCACTCGCCCTCCCCGAGCGAGACGGCGTCCACGATCCCCGAGCCGCCCTGCCGCCCGCGAGGGCCCCCGGCGGGCGGGGCGGGCGTGCCGGAAGGCCAGACCTCGGGCAGCTCGGCGGGACCGGCCTTCCGCAGCCCCGGCTCGGTCGTGTAGCGGAGTTCGAGGTCCCAGTCGTCCGGGGAGGAGCCGGGCTTCGACTGGCGCTCGACGAGCACGTAGTAGGCGCCCGCCTGCCGACAGGTGGAGCCGGTGCCGTCGAGGGTGCGGCGGGCGTAGGCGGCGAGCGGCCGGGGGTACTCGGCGGAGGAGAAACGGGCCCGCTGGGCACCGCACTCGACGCCGGAGCCGTCCTGGAGGCTGACCTCGAAACCGTCGCCGTACTCGACCCTGCCGCCCGCCTTGGGGACGGCGACGACGGAGACGTACGCGTTGAGTTCCGCGTCGAGGTCGACCCGGTAGTAGACCCGGCCGTCCTTCCGCAGGGTGTCCCGGTAGGTCCGCCCGGTCGACAGCGCGACCGCGTCGGAGCTTGAGGCGGCCCCCCGGACGCGCTCGGCCGAGCCGTCGAAGCCGTATCCGGGAGGGGCCTGTGCGGGCCCTCGTACGGCGGAGACCGCCGCCCGCGCGGGCGGGGGCCCCGCGGCCGTCGCCGGGGCCGTCCCCGCCGCCGTCACGCCCACCGCCGCGGCCGTCGTGATCAGGGCCCCCGCCCACCGGCTCGCACCGGCCCGCTTCCTCACGCGCTCCTCCTCGGCACACCGCCGGCACTTCACACCGTCGGCTCTTCACACAAGCAAGGGATCATGGTGCTCGGAACAGAGCGAAGCCCCGGCACGCTCAAGCGTGGCCGGGGCTTCACCCACAGACGGTCTGCGTCTCAGACACCGGAACCTGCGGGCACGGAGTCGGTCGCCTCCGTCCACAGGTCCTGCTCGGCGCGATCCGCCTGGATCTGGCGGTACACGAGGAGCCCGCCGATGGCGGCCAGTGCGACCAGGAGAAGCTTCTTCACCGCGCGACCTCGTCCTTCGTTGACGTAGGGACTACTGACGTCCACTCTACACATCGACCGATACCGATCGGTGACCTGTACGGGGTTCCGCCGTCGACCGCCCCATGACAAAAAGATCGGCCCGGACGGGGAAACCGTCCGGGCCGATCCTGCCTGTGGGGCTAACAGGATTTGAACCTGTGGCCTCATCCTTATCAGGGATGCGCTCTAACCAACTGAGCTATAGCCCCGCCGCGCCTTGCGGTGTATGTCCCGCGCGCTGACTCCTGAAGATTAGCGCACGTGGGGGCCAGTCCCAAAATCGGCTACCGCCCGGCCCCCGCGCCGTCGTCAGAAGGTCACTCGTCCTCGGCCAGCGTGAGTTCCACGCCGCCCACGAAGCCCGCCGACAGGTTGTAGATGAACGCGCCGAGCGTCGCCAGGGCGGTCATCAGGACCACGTCGATCACCGCGATGACCGAGGTGAACATCAGCACCCTCGGCAGCGACAGGAACGACTGGAGGTCGAAGCCGTTGGACTCGTTGGAGCCGGTGGCCTCGCTGATCGTGCCGCCGACCGTCGAGAAGACGCCCATGGCGTCCATGACCATCCACAGCACGGCCGCCGCGACGACCGTGCAGACCCCCAGCGCGATGGAGAGCAGGAAGCTCACCTTCATCACCGACCACGGGTCGGCCTTGGCCACCCGCAGCCGCGCCTTGCGCGTCCTGGGCGTGGTGCGCGCCCCCGTACGCGGCCGGCGCACGGCGCCGGTCCCCGACTGCCGGGCGTCCGACGCCGGAGCGCCGTACGCCTGCGGCGGATGGTAGGGCCCCGCCGGCTGGGCGCTTCCGCGCTCGCCGGGCAGCGGCCCGTTGTAGCTCTCGTACGAGGGCTGCTGCCCCCGAGTGTCCGTCACCGCTACCCCCTGGGAGTCCGTGGCGGGGCCACGGGCGCCGTTCGCTCCAGCACCAGCAGAAGCTCCGGCAGCCGCCGATCCGGCGCCCGTGGCTCCACTCACGCTCTTACTCCTCGTGCTCCCCGGCCGAGGGCTCGGTGCCCTCGACTGTCCCGGTCTCGACCACCCCGGTCTCGACCACCGCGTCCTCGGACGCCTCGACGGCGTCGTCGGCCTCCTCGACGTCGTCGTCACCGCCCGCCTCGGCGTTGCGCGCGATGCCGACGACGGCGTCACGCTTGCCCAGGTTGATCAGCTGGACGCCCATGGTGTCACGGCCGGTCTCCCTGACTTCGTTGACTCGCGTACGAATCACACCACCGGACAGGGTGATGGCGAGGATCTCGTCCGACTCCTCGACCACCAGCGCGCCCACCAGCGAGCCCCGGTCCTCCACGATCTTGGCGGCCTTGATGCCGAGGCCACCGCGACCCTGGACGCGGTACTCGTCGACCGGGGTGCGCTTCGCGTACCCGCCGTCGGTCGCGGTGAAGACGAACGTACCGGGCCGGACGACATTCATCGAGAGCAGTTCGTCGTCCGCGCGGAAACTCATCCCCTTGACACCCGAAGTGGCGCGTCCCATCGGGCGCAAGGCGTCGTCCGTCGCGGTGAACCGGATCGACTGCGCCTTCTTGCTGACCAGCAGCAGATCGTCCTCGGCGGAGACCAACTCGGCGCCGATCAGCTCGTCGTCGCCGCCGCCTTCGGTCTCGCGCAGGTTGATCGCGATGACACCGCCGGAGCGCGGCGAGTCGTAGTCCTTCAGGGCGGTCTTCTTCACCAGACCCGCCTTGGTCGCGAGCACCAGGTAGGGCGCGGCCTCGTAGTCGCGGATCGCGAGGATCTGGGCGATCTGCTCGTCCGGCTGGAAGGCCAGCAGGTTGGCGACGTGCTGACCGCGCGCGTCCCGGCCGGCGTCGGGCAGCTCGTACGCCTTGACGCGGTAGACCCGGCCCTTGTTCGTGAAGAACAGCAGCCAGTGGTGGGTGGTGGAGACGAAGAAGTGGTCGACGATGTCGTCCTGCTTCAGCTTCGCGCCCCGGACGCCCTTGCCGCCGCGCTTCTGCGAGCGGTAGTCCTCGGTCTTGGTCCGCTTCACGTAGCCACCGCGGGTGATGGTGACGACGATGTCCTCCTCGGCGATCAGGTCCTCGATGGACATGTCACCGTCGAAGGGGATGAGCTTGGAACGCCGGTCGTCGCCGAACTTGTCGACGAGCGCGGCCAGTTCCTCGCTGACGATCCCGCGCTGGCGCTCGGGGGAGGCCAGGATCGCGTTGTACTCGTTGATCTTCGCCTGGAGTTCGTCGTGCTCGGCGACGATCTTCTGGCGCTCCAGGGCGGCCAGACGGCGGAGCTGCATCTCCAGGATCGCGTTGGCCTGGATCTCGTCGATCTGGAGCAGGCCCATCAGGCCGCCGCGGGCGACCTCGACGGTGTCGCTGCGCCGGATGAGGGCGATGACCTCGTCGATCGCGTCGAGCGCCTTGAGCAGACCGCGCAGGATGTGGGCGCGCTCCTCGGCCTTGCGCAGCCGGAAGCGGGTCCGGCGCACGATGACCTCGATCTGGTGCGTCACCCAGTGGCGGATGAACGCGTCGAGCGAGAGGGTGCGCGGCACGCCGTCGACGAGCGCCAGCATGTTGGCGCCGAAGTTCGTCTGGAGATCGGTGTGCTTGTACAGGTTGTTGAGGACGACCTTGGCGACGGCGTCCCGCTTGAGCACGATGACCAGGCGCTGACCGGTCCGGGACGAGGTCTCGTCGCGGACGTCGGCGATGCCGCCGACCTTGCCGTCCTTGACCAGGTCGGCGATCTTCTGCGCAAGGTTGTCCGGGTTGGTCTGGTAGGGCAGTTCCGTGACCACCAGGCACTGGCGGTTCTGGATCTCCTCGACCTCGACGACCGCGCGCATCGTGATGGAGCCGCGTCCGGTGCGGTACGCCTCCTCGATGCCCTTGCGGCCGACGACGAGCGCGCCGGTGGGGAAGTCCGGGCCCTTGATCCGCTCGATCAGGGCGTCGAGCAGCTCCTCGTGGCTGGCCTCGGGGTGCTCCAGGGCCCACTGGGCACCGGCCGCGACCTCGCGCAGGTTGTGCGGCGGGATGTTGGTGGCCATGCCGACGGCGATACCGGCGGAGCCGTTGACCAGCAGGTTCGGGAACCGCGCCGGGAGGACGGTCGGCTCCTGGTTGCGGCCGTCGTAGTTGTCCGTGAAGTCGACGGTCTCCTCGTCGATGTCCCGGAGCATCTCCATCGACAGCGGCGCCATCTTGCACTCGGTGTAGCGCATGGCGGCGGCCGGGTCGTTGCCCGGGGAGCCGAAGTTGCCGTTGGAGTCGACGAGCGGCATCCGCATCGACCAGGGCTGGGCGAGGCGGACGAGCGCGTCGTAGATCGAGGAGTCGCCGTGCGGGTGGTACGTGCCCATGACGTCGCCGACGACGCGGGCGCACTTGTAGAAGCCCTTCTCGGGGCGGTAGCCGCCGTCGTACATCGCGTAGAGCACGCGCCGGTGGACGGGCTTGAGGCCGTCCCGTACGTCGGGGAGCGCGCGGGAGACGATGACGGACATCGCGTAGTCGAGGTACGAGCGCTGCATCTCGGTCTCAAGCCCGACGGGCTCGATCCGCAGCACGGGTTCCTGCTCTTCGGTGGTGGGCGTGGTTTCGTCGGCCATTGCTGGTCGTCAGTCCTTTCGTACGGTCAGCGGGGCCGACTCAGATGTCGAGGAAGCGA
This sequence comes from Streptomyces sp. CBMA291, assembly GCF_014596525.1. Classification (GTDB taxonomy): domain Bacteria; phylum Actinomycetota; class Actinomycetes; order Streptomycetales; family Streptomycetaceae; genus Streptomyces. The sequence goes on along the minus strand of NZ_MSJP01000028.1, from coordinate 16,814 downwards.
ACGTCCTTGGCGTTGCGCTGGATGAACGAGCGGCGTGCCTCGACGTCCTCGCCCATGAGGACCGAGAAGAGGTCGTCGGCCTGGGCGGCGTCGTCCAGGGTGACCTGGCCGAGGACGCGGTGCTCGACGTCCATGGTGGTGACGCGCAGCTCCTCGGCGTTCATCTCGCCGAGGCCCTTGAAGCGCTGGATCGAGTCTTCCCTGATCCGCTTGCCGTTCTGCTTGCCCAGCTCGACGAGCGCGTCCCGCTCCCGGTCCGAGTACGCGTACTCGAAGTCGTCCCGACCCCACTTGATCTTGTAGAGCGGGGGGCGGGAGAGGTAGACGTGCCCGGCTTCGACCAGCGGCCGCATGAAGCGGAAGAGGAAGGTCAGGAGCAGGGTGTTGATGTGCTGGCCGTCGACGTCGGCGTCCGCCATCAGGATGATCTTGTGATAGCGGAGCTTCTCGATGTCGAAGTCCTCGTGCACACCGGTGCCGAAGGCCGAGATCAGGGCCTGGACCTCGGTGTTCTGGAGGATCTTGTCGACGCGGGCCTTCTCGACGTTCAGGATCTTGCCTCGGATCGGCAGGATGGCCTGGTACATCGGGTTGCGGCCGGACTTGGCGGAGCCGCCGGCGGAGTCGCCCTCGACGATGAAGATCTCGCACTTGGCGGGGTCGTTCGACTGGCAGTCGGAGAGCTTGCCCGGCAGCGAGGCGGACTCCAGGAGACCCTTGCGGCGGGTCAGGTCGCGCGCCTTGCGCGCGGCCACGCGCGCGGTGGCCGCCTGGATCGACTTGCGGATGATGTCCGCGGCCTCGTTCGGGTTGCGGTCGAGCCAGTCGTTGAGGTGCTCGTAGACGGCGCGCTGGACGAAGGTCTTGACCTCCGTGTTGCCCAGCTTGGTCTTGGTCTGGCCCTCGAACTGGGGCTCGCTCAGCTTGACCGAGATGATCGCGGTCAGACCCTCGCGGATGTCGTCGCCCGTGAGGTTGTCGTCCTTCTCGCGGAGCAGCTTCTTGTCGCGCGCGTACTTGTTGATCAGCGAGGTCAGCGCCGCACGGAAGCCTTCCTCGTGCGTGCCGCCCTCGTGGGTGTGGATGATGTTGGCGAAGGAGTACACGCCCTCGCTGTAGCCGCTGTTCCACTGCATGGCGACCTCGAGGGAAAGGCTCTTGTCCTTGTCCTCGGCCTCCAGGTCGATCACGGTGGGGTGGACCAGCTCGCCCTTGCGCGAGTTGAGGTACTTCACGAAGTCGACGATGCCGCCCTCGTAGTGGTACGCCACCGTGCGGGCCGCGGGCTCCGCCTCCTCCGTGGCCGGGGCGTCCGCGCCGACCGTGGCCTTCGCCGACTCGCGCTCGTCGGTGAGGCGCAGGGTGAGGCCCTTGTTGAGGAAGGCCATCTCCTGGAAGCGGCGCGCGAGCGTCTCGAAGGAGTACTCGGTGGTCTCGAAGATGTCCGGGTCGGCCCAGAACGTGACCGTGGTGCCGGTCTCGTCGGTCGCCTCGTGCCGGGCGAGGGGCGCGGTCGGGGCGCCCATCTTGTAGTCCTGCGTCCAGCGGTGGCCGTCGGTCCTGATGTCCACCGAGACCTTGGTGGAGAGGGCGTTGACGACGGAGACGCCGACGCCGTGCAGACCGCCGGAGACCGCGTAGCCGCCGCCGCCGAACTTGCCGCCCGCGTGGAGGACCGTCAGCACGACCTCCACCGCCGGCTTGCCCTCGGACGGGACGATGCCGACGGGGATGCCGCGGCCGTTGTCGACGACGCGCACACCGCCGTCGGCCAGGATCGTCACGTCGATGGTGTCCGCGTGACCGGCCAGGGCTTCGTCGACCGAGTTGTCGACGACCTCCTGCACCATGTGGTGCAGACCGCGCTCGCCGGTCGAGCCGATGTACATACCGGGGCGCTTGCGCACCGCATCCAGGCCCTCAAGGACCTGGATGTTGCTGGCGGTGTACTGGTTGTTCTCGTTGGGGTTGCCGGAATCGGCCACGAAGCGCCCTTTCTGGCACAGCACAGGCCGTTCTCCGGGCATACGGGAGCGGCTGCGTCGTTCGACATGTTCCGCAGGGTGGCGGGATTGTCTCCCAGTCTACCGGTAGCGCCGACAGTCATGGGGGTTTGCCGGTACCTGAATGCTCATGTGCCGCCCTCGACGGGCGCGAGACGACTCCCCATATTCGGGAAGGGGCCCCAGAGGCCCCTGACGGCCACCTAGCGCTTCGGGCCGTAGCGCGTTGTGGGCGTTCACGCCACCGGAGCGCGGTAGGCCCCTCCGCCGGGGCGGGTGGAGAGGGCCGGGGCGGGCGGCACCGGGCGGAACCTGACGGTCCGCGAGGGGGCGGAGGGGTACTGACTGGAGGGGACTGGGAGCCCTTGGGGCGGGGCGGGGTTGGGTGGGGTGGAGTGGGGGCGGGGGTGGGACCGGGCAGGGGGCCTGGCCGGGCTGGGGCCTGGCCGGGCTGGGGAGGACGCCGGGTGACGGTGGCCGGTGGCCGGTGGCTCGTTTGCCGGGTCGCCGGGCGTGGCCGGTGGCCGGGCCGTCGGGTGGCCGGGCTGTCGGTGGGGACAAGGGTGCGGCCGGGCCGTCGGGGTTGGCCGGGCCGCCGGTGAGAGCGAGGGTGGCCGGACCGCCCGGGAGGGCAAGGGTGGCCGGGCCGCCGGTTCGCCGGGCCCGTCAGGCGTTCGCCGCGCCCCGGGCTATCCGTACGTGTCGCCGGGGCCCATGGAGCCGGGAGCCCGCAGGGGGCCGTAGCCGCGGCGGGGTGCCCCGGGGCCGAGGACCTTGATCAGCCGTACGGTGCCGTGGCCGAGGTCCTCGTTGAGGCGGGCGACGAGGCGGGGCGCGAGCAGCCGCAGCTGGGTCGCCCACGCCGTGGAGTCGCACTGCACGGTCAGCACCCGGGCGTCCGGCTCTTCGTCGAACTTCAGCGGTACGCAGTGTTTGGCCAGGTCCTCGCCGACGATCTGCGGCCAGCGGCCCATGACGCCGCCGACGGCCGCCGGGGTCTCCCAGCCCCGTTCGGTGATCAGCCGGTTGATCGCGGCGCCCAGTGCCATCGGGTCGCGTCCGTCGGCGCGGGCCCCGGAGCGCAGTCCGCCGCCGCGCCGGGCCTGCTTCTTCTGCTGGGCGGCGGCGCCCCGCGCCTTCGCCTGTTCCTTGGCGGCGCGCAGGGCGACCCGGGCGAGGTCGACCCCGGAGGGCTCGGGCGCGGCGGGCCTGTCCACAGGCTGTGGGGAAGTCTCCTCGCTCATGCCCGCTCCACGGTCCCGCCGGCCACCCGGTACCGCGTCCCGGCGAGGACGCCCGGCACGTCGTCGTCGACGGCGGCGGTGACGAGCACCTGCTCGCCGTCGGCCACCAGCTCCGCGAGCCGCTCGCGCCGCCGCGCGTCGAGTTCGGCGAAGACGTCGTCCAGGACCAGGACGGGTTCGTTGCCCTCGGCGCGCAGCAGCTCGTATGAGGCGAGCCGCAGCGCCAGCGCGTACGACCAGGACTCGCCGTGGCTCGCGTACCCCTTGGCGGGCAGTTCGCCGAGCTTGAGGAGGAGTTCGTCGCGGTGCGGCCCGACCAGGGTGACGCCCCGTTCGATCTCCTGCTTGCGCACCTCGGCGAGGGCGGCGATCAGCTGCCCGTACAGCTCCTCGCGGGTCTGTCCGGTGCCGGGCGCGGAGGGCCGGTACTCCAGGTGGACGGGCCCGCCGCCGGGTGCCAGCTGTTCGTACGCCTTGTCCGCGAGCGGGCGCAGTACGGAGATCAGGTCGAGCCGCTGGGCGAGCAGCTCCGCTCCGGCGTGCGCCAGGTGCTGGTCCCAGACGTCGAGGGTCGACAGGTCCATGCCGCGGCCGCCGTGCCGCCGGGCCATCGCGGCCGACTTCAGCAGGGTGTTGCGCTGCTTGAGCACCCGCTCGTAGTCGGAGCGGACCCCGGCCATGCGCGGGGTGCGGGCGGTGATCAGCTCGTCGAGGAAGCGGCGGCGCTCGCCGGGGTCGCCCTTCACCAGGGCGAGGTCCTCGGGGGCGAACAGCACGGTCCGTACGATGCCCAGCACATCACGCGGTCTGACCTGCGAGGACCTGTTGACGCGGGCGCGGTTGGCGCGGCCGGGGTTGAGTTCGAGTTCGATCAGCTGGGAGCGCTCGCCCTGGGTGACGGCGGCGCGGACGACGGCGCGCTCGGCCCCCATGCGGACGAGGGGTGCGTCGGAGGCGACCCGGTGGCTGGAGAGGGTCGCGAGATAGCCGACGGCCTCGACCAGATTGGTCTTCCCCTGGCCGTTGGCGCCGACGAAAGCCGTGACGCCCGGGTCGAGCGGAACCTCGACCCGGGCGTACGAGCGGAAGTCGGCCAGCGAGAGATGCGTGACGTGCATGGTTGGACGCCGACCTTCTTCCCCGGCGGCTGTGCACCGCGGGGCGCACAGCCTGTGGATTACTTCTTCGTCTCGACCGCGTGCCCGCCGAACTGGTTGCGCAGCGCGGCGATCATCTTCATCTGCGGGGAGTCGTCCTGGCGGGAGGCGAACCGCGCGAAGAGCGAGGCGGTGATCGCGGGCAGCGGCACGGCGTTGTCGATGGCCGCCTCGACGGTCCACCGGCCTTCGCCGGAGTCCGACGCGTAGCCGCGGAGCTGGTCGAGGTGCTCGTCCTCGTCCAGCGCGTTCACCGCGAGGTCGAGCAGCCAGGAACGGATGACCGTGCCCTCCTGCCAGGAGCGGAAGACCTCGCGCACGTCGGTGACGGAGTCGACCTTCTCCAGGAGCTCCCAGCCCTCGGCGTAGGCCTGCATCATCGCGTACTCGATGCCGTTGTGGACCATCTTCGCGAAGTGTCCGGCGCCGACCTTGCCCGCGTGGACCGAGCCGAACTCGCCCTCGGGCTTGAGGGCGTCGAAGATCGGCTGGACCCTCGCCACGTCCTCGGCGGAGCCGCCGTACATCAGGGCGTAGCCGTTCTCCAGGCCCCAGACGCCGCCGGAGACGCCGCAGTCGACGAAGCCGATGCCCTTGGCCGCCAGCTCCTCGGCGTGCTTCTCGTCGTCGGTCCAGCGGGAGTTCCCGCCGTCCACGACGATGTCGCCGGGGGAGAGCAGTCCGGCCAGCTCGTCGATGGTGGACTGGGTCGCGGCACCGGCCGGAACCATGACCCACACGACACGGGGGCCCTTGAGCTTGCCCACAAGCTCTTCCAGGCTGTGGACGTCGGCGAGGTCCGGGTTGCGGTCGTATCCGATGACGGTGTGGCCTGCGCGGCGGATGCGCTCGCGCATGTTGCCGCCCATCTTGCCGAGACCGACGAGACCGAGCTCCATCAGATGATTCCTTAAGCGTCGTGTGCGGTTCGTACCCGCGTCCGAGCCTACGCCCGGACGCGGGTGCACACCTGTGGGGTCAGCCGCTCAGGCGAAGCCCGGGGGACCCCCGTGAGGCGGGTCAGCCGGAGAGGCGCACCGGCATGATCAGGTACTTGTACGCCTCGTCCGCCTCGGCGTCCAGGGCCGGCTTGCCGCTCAGCAGCGCGGGCTTGGTGGAGGTGGTGAAGGAGAGCTGGGCGACCGGGGAGTCGATCGCGCTCAGGCCGTCCAGGAGGAAGGTCGGGTTGAAGGCGATCGAGATGTCGTCGCCCTCCAGCCGTGCGTCGACCCGCTCCACAGCCTGTGCGTCGTCGCTGGAACCGGCTTCCAGGATGAGCACGCCCTGCTCGAAGCTCAGCCGGACCGGGGTGTTGCGCTCGGCCACCAGGGCCACGCGCTTGACGGCCTCGACGAAGGGGGCGGTCTCGATCACGGCGATCGAGTTGAACTCGGTCGGGAAGAGCGTCCGGTACTTGGGCAGGTCGCCTTCGAGGAGCCGGGTGGTGGTGCGGCGGCCCGCGCCCTCGAAGCCGATGAGGCCTTCGCCCTTGCCGGAGCCGGAGAGCGCCAGGGTGACCGTGTCGCCGCTGGTGAGCGCCTTCGCGGTGTCCAGGAGGGTCTTCGCGGGCACCAGGGCGACGGCGGAGGCGTCCGGGGACTCCGGCTTCCACAGGAACTCGCGGACCGCGAAGCGGTAGCGGTCGGTGGAGGCCAGGGTGACGGTGTCGCCCTCGATCTCGATGCGCACACCGGTGAGGACGGGAAGCGTGTCGTCACGGCCTGCGGCGATCGCCACCTGCGAGGCGGCGGAGGCGAAGACCTCGCCGGGGACGGTGCCGGTCGCGGTGGGCATCTCCGGAAGCGCCGGGTACTCCTCCACGGGCAGGGTGTGGAGGGTGAAGCGGGAGGAGCCGCAGACCACGGTGGCCCGCACGCCGTCGGTGGAGATCTCCACCGGGCGGTTGGGGAGGGCGCGGCAGATGTCGGCGAGCAGTCTGCCGGAGACCAGGACGGTGCCGTCCTCCTCGACCTCCGCCTCGACGGAGACGCGGGCCGAGACCTCGTAGTCGAAGCTGGAGAAGCTCAGCGCGCCGTCCTCGGCCTTCAGCAGAAGGCCCGCGAGCACGGGCGCCGGCGGACGGGCCGGGAGGCTTCGGGCCACCCAGGCCACCGCCTCCGCGAGTACATCGCGCTCCACCCGGATCTTCACCGGAACCGCCTCCTGCTGTTGCTGGCTCTTCGTCGACTGCGAGAACCAGTCTGACCTACGCCGCCGACACTCGTCGCTGCTCGGCGGTCAAGTCGAGTCGAGGGCGAGTCGGCGCTCCGAGGCCAAGTTGTCCACAGCACCCACTTCGAAGCGGATTCCGAGCTAACTCTATGTGGGAGTAGTAGTAGGGCCTGTGGAAACCGTGGATAACCCCGTTTTCGCAGGTCAGGTGCTGTTTTTTGTCCACCGACCCTGTGGGTAGAACCAGTGGATAACCCGGGGTCTCTGTGGACATCCCAAAGTTGTGCACAGCCCATGCACAGGCCATGGGGAGTTGTCCCCAGCGCTGTCCCCAGCTTTACCCAGGTTCCCCACAGCCCAACCGTCCACATCGATGTGACGGCTTTCACTCGGTGCGGTGAGGGGGGCCGTTTTGTTGCCGAACAGTGGACAGGGGTGTGGAGAAGCTGTGGGCAACCGCCTCTTCCCTGTGGGTAGCCGGTGGACAACTTTCAGGGCCCCCTGTGGACGAAGACTTCATCCACAGTCTGTGGATATCTTTTCTGCACAAATCCACAGGGGGATGACCTGGGGTGATGGCTTGTCACCAGGTCAGCCTGTGGACAGGTTCCGGATAACTTCGTAGTCCCCAACCTGTGGACGGGAGATCATCCCGCAATCTGTGGAGAACTCGCCACCACGGCGACGTATTCGAACAACCCAGACGGCCCACAGGAGCCCGTACACAGCTGTGCACGGGGCCGAGAGGCTCCGGAGAAGCCTCTGAAACGTGTCGGGAGGGGCTTCCGGAGCGCTCCGGGAGGCCTCCAGAAGCGGGCGGAAGGTCTGCCGTGACGCCCCGGGAGCGCTCCGGGAGGCTCGTCCGCACGGGCCCGGAAGGCCTGTCCGCGCCGGTTCGGGAGGTCTGTCTCCTCCGGTTCGGTCCGGACTGAGGGCCGGTCCGGAAGGTCCGTCCGCGCCGGTTCGGGAGGCCTGTGGACCGCTCCGGGAGGCTCTCCGCGCGCTTGAAGGGGCGTCCGGAGCGGCCGGGCGGCCCCCTCGGGCGGCCGGGAACGCCGAAGGGCGCCCCGGGGAGGTCTGGTCCCCGAAGCGCCCTTCGGCGCGGCGCTCGTGCCGCTCCGTCAGCCGTTCTTGATGCGGTTGGTCAGCTCGGTCACCTGGTTGTAGATGGAGCGCCGCTCCGCCATCAGCGCGCGGATCTTCCGGTCCGCGTGCATCACCGTCGTATGGTCGCGTCCGCCGAACTGCGCGCCGATCTTCGGCAGCGAAAGGTCCGTCAGCTCCCGGCACAGGTACATGGCGATCTGCCGGGCCGTCACCAGGACGCGGCTGCGCGACGATCCGCACAGGTCCTCCACCGTCAGCCCGAAGTAGTCGGCCGTGGCCGCCATGATGGCGGGCGCGGTGATCTCCGGCGCCGAGTCCTCGCCGCCCGGGATGAGGTCCTTGAGGACGATCTCGGTCAGCCCCAGGTCCACCGGCTGCCGGTTGAGGCTCGCGAAGGCCGTCACCCGGATCAGCGCGCCCTCCAGCTCACGGATGTTCCGCGAGATCCGGGAGGCGATGAACTCAAGCACCTCCGGCGGCGCGTTCAGCTGCTCCTGCACCGCCTTCTTCCGGAGGATCGCGATCCGCGTCTCCAGCTCGGGCGGCTGCACATCGGTGGTGAGACCCCACTCGAAGCGGTTGCGGAGCCGGTCCTCCAGGGTCACCAGCTGCCGGGGCGGCCGGTCCGAGGAGAGCACGATCTGTTTGTTCGCGTTGTGCAGGGTGTTGAAGGTGTGGAAGAACTCCTCCTGCGTCGACTCCTTGCTCGCGAGGAACTGGATGTCGTCGACGAGCAGGATGTCCACATCGCGGTAGCGCTTGCGGAAGGCGTCGCCCTTGCCGTCCCGGATCGAGTTGATGAACTCGTTCGTGAACTCCTCCGAGCTCACGTACCGCACGCGCGTGCCCGGGTAGAGGCTCCGCGCGTAGTGCCCGATCGCGTGCAGCAGGTGGGTCTTGCCGAGCCCCGACTCCCCGTAGATGAAGAGCGGGTTGTACGCCTTCGCGGGCGCCTCGGCCACCGCGACCGCCGCCGCGTGCGCGAACCGGTTCGAGGAACCGATCACGAAGGTGTCGAAGAGATACCGCGGATTCAGCCGCGCGTGCTGCTCGCCCGGCGCGCCCGCCTCCTGCCCGGTGCCCGAACCGTGCCCGCCGCGGCCCCCCGGACCGCCGCCGGAACCGGGTCCGGGACCGCCGGGCCGTGGCCCGGGACGGGGACCGTGGCCGGGCGCCTCGGGCAGCTCGGCGCGCTCGGGCCGCTGCGGCTCGTAACCCCGCGAGGGCTCGTCGTAGCGCGGCTGCCGGGACTGCTCGGGGCCGGTGTACGGGGGCCGCTCCTGGTAGCCGCCGAGCCGCGGCTGCTGCCAGGACAGGTCCTCCTGGGTCCGCGGCCAGGCGCCGGGGTCGGGCCGCGACTGCGAGTAGTCGGGGTAGGCAGGGCGCGCGGTGGGCAGCCCGTCGTCGGACATCGGACGGTGGCCGTAGCCGTCGTACTTCTCGTACGGCTCGGACTGCCCGTGCTCGTCGTACCGTGACGGCTGCTGCACCGGGGGAGCGGGCGGGGCCGGCTCGCCGACCGAGTCGTCGACGGTGATCGCGATCCGGATCGGCCGGCCGCACTCACGGCTGAGGGTCTCGCTGATCAGCGGGGCGAGCCGGCCTTCGAGGACGCGCTTGCCCCACTCGTTGGGGACGGCGAGCAGCGCGGTGTCGGCGACCAGGGCGAGCGGCTGGCAGCGCTCGATCCACTGCTTGTCCTTGGACTCGATCCCCTGCTGTCCCTCGGCGAGAAGATGCTCCAGGACGCGCGGCCACACTGCGGCAAGATCGGCAGGTACGTCAGCCACAGGGCACGCTTTCTCGCAGGTCCCACGAAGGAGTGGTTCTCGGGGACGGCTGGGTCGATGTCCGTGAGGACTGGTCCAGGAGGACAGGTGAGGACAGAAGGGAAAAGGTTGTGGAGTCCACCCACGGTAGTCGGGCCTCGTGAGGTGGTTCAAGTTGTTGTCCACAGCCTGTGCACAATGGGGGGTGGCGACAGGTCGGTTTGACCGGATGGCGTAGCCGCGCGTACCGTAGCCAGGTCGAGTTGTCGATGGCTGCTGCCGCCTGCCTCCGATGGGCAAAGATCACGGTGACTGTCCGTGTAGCGGTGCACTCGGGCGTATTGCGAGCTACTCGTGGGCGCACGGTGACAGCCAGGCGATGTCCCGCCATCTACGAATCATTTCTGGAGCCCCCGAGTGAGCAAGCGCACCTTCCAGCCGAACAACCGTCGTCGTGCCAAGACCCACGGCTTCCGCCTGCGCATGCGTACCCGTGCCGGCCGCGCCATCCTGGCGAACCGCCGTTCCAAGGGTCGCGCGAGCCTGTCCGCCTGATCCTTCTCAAACAGGTCATGACGTGCTGCCTACCGAGAATCGGCTGAGGCGGCGCGAGGACTTCGCAACTGCGGTACGCCGAGGGCGTCGGGCCGGTCGCCCGCTCCTCGTCGTCCACCTACGCAGCGGTGCAACGGACCCGCACACGCCTGGGGAGAACGCTCCCCCGACGCGTGCGGGTTTCGTCGTGAGCAAAGCCGTGGGCGGGGCGGTCGTACGCAACCAAGTCAAGCGTCGCCTCCGCCATCTCGTCCGCGACCGCCTCACCGAGCTGCCCGCCGGTAGCCTGGTGGTCGTACGGGCGTTGCCCGGAGCCGGTGACGCCGACCACACACAGCTGGCCCGAGACCTGGACGCCGCTCTTCAGCGGCTGCTGGGAGGGGGCACGCGATGAAGTACCCGCTGCTGGCTCTCATCAAGCTGTACCAGTGGACGATCAGCCCTCTGCTCGGGCCCGTCTGCCGGTACTACCCGTCGTGTTCCCACTATGGATTCACGGCCATCGACCGGCATGGCGCGATCAAGGGGACGGCCCTGACCGCCTGGCGCATCCTGCGGTGCAACCCGTGGTCGCCCGGAGGTGTGGACCATGTCCCCCCGCGCAAGCGCCCCCGCTGGCACGAAATGCTGCGGAACGCGCTGCGCGGCGACAAGGGCGGGTCCACCGCCGAGACGAGCCCGGCCGCCGAGACCTCGCCCAATGCTCAAGGAGCCTGATTAGTGGACACGATCGCCAGTCTGTTCAGCTTCATCACCTGGCCCGTTTCCTGGGTCATCGTCCAGTTCCACAAGATGTACGGGGCGATCTTCGGCCCTGACACGGGCTGGGCCTGGGGTCTGTCCATCGTGTCCCTCGTGGTCCTGATCCGTATCTGTCTGATCCCGCTGTTCGTCAAGCAGATCAAGTCGACGCGGAACATGCAGGCGCTCCAGCCGAAGATGAAGGCGATCCAGGAGCGCTACAAGAGCGACAAGCAGCGTCAGTCCGAAGAGATGATGAAGCTGTACAAGGAGACGGGCACCAACCCGCTCTCCTCGTGCCTTCCCATCCTGGCCCAGTCGCCGTTCTTCTTCGCGCTGTACCACGTGCTCTCCGGCATCGCCTCCGGCAAGGAGATCGGCGTCATCGACGGCCCGCTGCTCGCCAGCGCCCGTCAGGCCCACATCTTCGGCGCGCCGCTGGCCGCCAAGTTCATGGACAGCCCGGAGAAGGTCGCCGCGCTCGACGCCTCGCTGACCGATGTCCGCATCGTCACCGCGATCATGATCATCATGATGTCGGCCTCGCAGTTCTTCACCCAGCGCCAGCTGATGATGAAGAACGTCGACCTCACCGTGAAGACGCCGTACATGCAGCAGCAGAAGATGCTCATGTACATCTTCCCGGTGATCTTCGCCGTCATGGGCATCAACTTCCCCGTCGGTGTCCTCGTCTACTGGCTGACCACCAACGTGTGGACCATGGGCCAGCAGATGTACGTGATCAACCAGAACCCGACGCCGGGCAGCAAGGCCCAGGACTCCTACCTCCAGCGCCTCGTGAAGAACGTCGCCCTGCACGGTGAGGTCCGCGGCCGCCGCCGCAAGGCCATGGTCAAGGTCATCGTCGCCAAGGGCGGCGACCGCAACGAGAACGAGCGCCGCTTCGTCACGAGCCTCGCCAAGGCCGGCTTCGCCGCCCAGCCCGACGGCACCGTGATCAAGAGCGACACCGCCGCCGCCGAGGCCGAGGCCGGTACCGCCAAGCGCCAGCAGCCCAAGCGCCAGACCAAGTCCCAGCGCCAGTCCGGTGTGGCCAAGGACGCGGTCAAGGACACCGAGGCGACGGCCGCCGAGCCGACCGCCGAGGACACGGCCCCCTCGCTGGAGAAGAAGCCCGCGGACCAGGCCGAGGCGAAGGACGAGACCCCGGCCGACAAGCCCGCCCGTCCGAGCCGCGCCAACTCCGGAGGCTCCCGCCAGGGCAAGTCCGGCCAGCGCAAGGGCCCGCAGCGGCCCAAGCACCCGTCCTCCAAGAAGTAAGCCGCCCCGAAGCCAGAAGGAGTCCATCCGTGACGGAAGGCACCATCCCCGCCGCCGCCGAGGGCGGCGACACCCTGACCCGCCTGGAGCAGGAGGGTGAGATCGCGGCCGACTACCTCGAAGGCCTGCTCGACATCGCCGACCTCGACGGCGACATCGACATGGACGTCGAGGCGGACCGCGCCGCGGTCTCGATCATCAGCGACTCCGCCAGCCGCGAGCTCCAGAAGCTCGTGGGCCGCGACGGCGAGGTCCTGGAGGCGCTCCAGGAGCTGACCCGTCTCGCCGTGCACCGCGAGACCGGCGACCGCAGCCGTCTGATGCTGGACATCGCCGGTTTCCGGGCCAAGAAGCGCGCCGAGCTGGCCGAGCTGGGCGCCAAGGCCGCGAACGACGTGAAGACCTCGGGCCAGCCGGTCAAGCTGGACCCGATGACGCCGTTCGAGCGCAAGGTCGTGCACGACGCGATCGCCGCCGCCGGTCTGCGCAGCGAGTCCGAGGGCGAGGAGCCGCAGCGCTTCGTCGTCGTGCTCCCGGCCTGACCCCTCACGTAGTCTCGGCCCCGTCTGTTCAACAGGCGGGGCCGATCTTTGTCAGCCTTGATAGTCAGCCACCACAGTGCGCTCGCACGCGACGCGTGCGGTACGGAAGGACGGTTCCCGTGACGGAGGCAGCGGAGCTCCCCGAGGCTCCGGAGCAGGCGCGGACAGTCTTCGGCGAGTACTTCCCGGAGGCCGTGCGGTACGCGGAGCTTCTTGCGGACGCGGGCGTGAAGCGCGGTCTCATCGGCCCGCGCGAGGTCCCCAGGCTCTGGGAACGCCATCTGCTGAACTGCGCCGTCCTCTCGGAGGTCGTCCCCGAGGGCGTCACGGTCTGCGATGTGGGCTCGGGCGCCGGCCTTCCCGGCATCCCGCTGGCGCTGGTCCGGCCCGACCTGAAGATCACCCTCCTTGAGCCCCTCCTGCGCCGGACGAACTTCCTTCAGGAGGTCGTCGAGCTGCTCGGGCTCGACCATGTGACCGTGGTCCGCGGGCGGGCCGAGGAGATGCTCGGGAAGATCACCCCGGTCCATGTGGTGACCGCCCGCGCGGTGGCCCCGCTCGACCGGCTGGCCGGCTGGGGCGTTCCCCTGCTGCGGCCGTACGGCGAGATGCTGGCGCTCAAGGGCGACACCGCGGAGGAGGAGATCAACGGTGCCCGCGCCGCGCTCTCCCGCCTCGGTGTGGTGGAGACCTCGGTGCTGCACGTGGGCGAGGGGATCGTCGACCCGCTCTCCACGGTCGTGCGGGTGGAGGTCGGGGAGAGCCCCGGTGGCGTACGGTTCGCGGCCAAGCGGGCCAAGGCGGCCCGGACGAGCAAGACCCGCCGACGTCGCTAAGTTCCGTATACGCCCCATTTCGGAGTGTCGAACGGTCCCGGTGAAGCAGCAGGGGCATCGTGTTTCACGTGAAACGTCGCTCACTGCTGCAAGGGATGATCAGTCGCGGGCGCGCGGCTGTCACAGCCCGGGACCAGAGATCCCGTGTGAATCCACCCGCGAGGGTCACGGAGTTGTCCCCAGAGGCGGATTCATCCACAGAACCACCGACCTCGCTGGTTCACGACCCCGGAAGCATGGCAGGCTCTTCACATCGCGAGCCTGAAGCCGAGGAGAGTGAATCCTTGCGGTCCGACGCCAACATCGCGGGACCGATGACCGACCCGGTCCCCGGTCCCCGAGCCGAATCGGTGGGGGAGGATGTTTCACGTGAAACACCTCCCCCGATGGACGACACCCCCATCGGTCGCGCCGCCCAACTGGCGGTAGAGGCCCTGGGCCGTGCCGGTGAGGGGCTGCCCCGCCCTGCTCAGACGCGTGTCATGGTGGTCGCCAACCAGAAGGGCGGCGTGGGCAAGACGACCACGACGGTCAATCTGGCCGCCTCCCTGGCCCTCCACGGCGCCCGCGTCCTGGTCGTCGACCTGGACCCGCAGGGCAACGCCTCGACGGCGCTCGGGATCGATCACCACGCCGAGGTCCCCTCGATCTACGACGTCCTGGTGGACAGCCGACCGCTCTCCGAAGTGGTGCAGCCCGTCCTCGACGTGGAAGGCCTCTTCTGCGCCCCCGCCACCATCGATCTCGCCGGTGCGGAGATCGAGCTGGTGTCGCTGGTGGCCCGGGAGAGCAGGCTCCAGCGGGCCATCCAGGCCTATGAGCAGCCTCTCGACTACATCCTGATCGACTGCCCGCCCTCCCTCGGCCTCCTGACGGTCAACGCCATGGTGGCCGGAGCGGAGGTGCTGATCCCGATCCAGTGCGAGTACTACGCCCTGGAAGGACTCGGGCAGCTCCTGCGGAACGTCGAACTCGTCCGGGGGCATCTCAACCCCGGACTGCACGTCTCGACGATCCTGCTCACCATGTACGACGGCCGGACGAGGCTCGCCTCCCAGGTCGCCGAAGAAGTGCGCACCCACTTCGCCGAGGAAGTCCTGCGGACCAGCATTCCGCGCTCGGTCCGCATCTCGGAGGCACCGAGCTACGGGCAGACGGTCCTCACCTACGACCCGGGCTCCAGCGGCGCCCTGTCGTACCTCGAAGCGGCCCGTGAGATCGCCCTGCGGGGGGCGGCCATGCACTACGACCCGCACCACGCCCACCAGACCGGGCACCAGAACAACCAGCGCAGTATGTCGGAGGGGATGCAGTGAGCGAGCGACGCAGAGGACTGGGACGTGGACTCGGTGCGCTGATTCCCGCGGCTTCCCCGGAGCGGCAGGTGCCGACGACCACCGCCGGGACCGGCACGGTCTCCCCCACGGCGGTCCCGGTGCTGCCCCCGGGCCGGGGAGTGGCCGCCGCGAAGCTGGCGAACCTCCCGCAGAGCGGGCAGTCCCCGGACTCCCTGCGGCTCCGTGGCGGCGCGGGGGTCCCCGTCCTGCCGGAGCCCCCGGCGGGCGCCTACTTCACCGAGCTTCCACTTGACGCGATCGTGCCCAACCGGCACCAGCCGCGCGAGATCTTCGACGAGGACGCCCTCGCCGAACTCGTCGTCTCCATCAAGGAGGTCGGCCTCCTCCAGCCCGTCGTGGTGCGCAGGACCGACGCCGAGAGCTACGAGCTGGTCATGGGCGAGCGGAGGCTGCGCGCCTCCAAGGCGGCCGGTCTGGAGCGCATCCCCGCGATCGTCCGGGACACCGACGACGAGAAGATGCTCCTGGACGCCCTCCTGGAGAACCTGCACCGCGCCCAGCTGAACGCGATCGAAGAGGCACACGCCTACGAGCAGCTGCTCAAGGACTTCGGCTGCACCCACGACCAGCTCGCGGAGCGGATCGGGCGCTCCCGCCCGCAGATCTCCAACACGCTGCGCCTTCTGCGCCTCCCCCCGGCGGTGCAGCGCCGGGTCGCCGCCGGAGTGCTCTCCGCCGGCCACGCCCGCGCCCTGCTCGGGGTGGAGGATCCGGAGGCCCAGGACAAGCTCGCGTACCGGATCGTCGCCGAGGGGCTCTCGGTACGTTCCGTGGAGGAGATCGTGAGCCTCATGGGCTCCGAGGCGCCCACCGGCGAGATCAAGGCGAAGGGCCCCCGTGCGGGGACCCGGGTGGCGCCCGCGCTCACCGATCTCGCCACCCGGCTCTCGGACCGCTTCGACACCCGGGTGAAGGTCGACCTCGGCCAGAAGAAGGGCAAGATCGTCGTCGAGTTCGCCTCGATAGAAGATCTGGAGCGGATTCTGTCGACCATGGCCCCCGGAGAGGGCCGCGTCATGGACCAGAAGCACGGCGAGACGGACGCCAAGAGCCCGAAGGGGTAGCAGCGAGAGGAGGCGTGGAGGGACCGTCCTCCCGCCGTCCCGAGGGCGGGAAGGGCTGGCCCCTCCCGCCGTCCCGAGGCCGCCCAGGGCGGGCCACGCTCCGGTCTTCACCGGAACGCGGCCCGCCCTTTGCCTGTGAGCGGTGTCCTCCCGATCTCCCGATCGATACGATTCGAAAGGCGTATCCGTACTCGTCGGCGAGGGAAACGAGGAGCTGCCGTGGGGCGTCGGCTCGTACCGCTCACGCTGGACAACCTTCCGGATCTGCCCAAGCGGTGTCGCTCCTGTGTGTTCTGGGAGCTCGACCCGGTCAGTGGCGAGGCTGCCCTGAAGGCGGGGCGCGCGGAGCCGGAGAAGGAGGCCTGGATCTCGGGCGTTCTCCTGGAGTGGGGCTCCTGCGGCCGGGTCGTCTATGTCGACGACGTGCCGGTCGGCTTCGTTCTCTACGCTCCCCCGGCCTATGTACCGAGATCGACGGCCTTCCCGACGAGTCCGGTGGCCGCCGACGCGGTACAGCTGATGACGGCGTGGATCATGCCCGGCTATCAGGGGCAGGGGCTTGGCAGGGTGGTCGTGCAGACGGTGGCCAAGGATCTGCTGCGGCGCGGGTTCAAGGCGATCGAGGCTTTCGGGGACGCGCGCTGGAAGGAACCGGCCTGTGTGCTGCCGGCGGATCACCTCCTGGCGGTGGGCTTCAAGACCGTACGGCCGCACCCGGCCTTCCCGAGGCTGCGGCTGGATCTCCGTACGGCGCTCTCCTGGAAGGAGGACGTGGAGATGGCCCTCGACCGCCTCCTCGGCGCCGTACAGAAGGAACCGGCCCTGCGGCCCCTCTAAGAGGAGCTAACACAATGCTTTGACTCGTCTGTAGGTGATCACGCAGCAGGCGAGTTTCAGGAAGGCTTCGTGGATGTCGTCGCGGATGTCCCAGCGGATCCGTAGGCGCCGGAAGCCGTGGATCCAGGCGTTGGTGCGTTCGACGACC
>NZ_MSJP01000027.1 GCF_014596525.1 Streptomyces sp. CBMA291 | reverse complement strand
ACGCACGGGCCTGCCCGCGCCGACCCGGAGGGGCGACACGCGCGTACCCCGGCCCCCACCGGTCCGGCGGAACGCGCGCGGTATCGGGTCCCGCGCCCACCGATCCGGCGGTCACGCACGCGTACCCGGGCCCCGGACCACGCGCGCGTACGCCGGGCCCTGGAGCCACGCGCACGTACCCGTCCGGAGCCACCCGCACGTACCCCGGCCCCGGAGTCACCCGTCCGGAGCCACGCGCGCGTGCCCCGGCCCGCTCCCGCCCATTCGGCCGCATCCCGGAGGGGTCCTCCCGCCTCGCCGGGTAGCGAACGAGGCATGCCCTCCACACCCGGTCCGCCGCGCGACGACGCCCCCAGCGAGGACGGCCCCCGGTCCCGGCGGTCCTCCGCCCGTGCCCTCGTCTCGCCCCTCGGGCTCGTCTGGAACCGCGGCCGAGCCATCGAACTCATGCACCGTGCCATGGGCTTCGCCGCACTCAGCCTGCTCACCCTCGTCCCCCTCCTCATCGTCGTCGCCGCGGCCGACCTCGCCCGGGGACAGGGCTTCGCCCGCTGGCTCGTCCAGGGCCTCGGCGTCTCCGACGTCTCCCAGGAGGAGGTCGAACGGCTCTTCGGGCAGCCGGGCCAGGCCCTCCAGGGCACCACCGCCTTCGGCCTCGCCGCCCTCGCCGCGTTCGGCGTCACCTTCGGATCCGCCGTACAGACCGGCTACGAGAGGGTGTGGGACCTGCCCACCGCCCGCTGGCGCACCATGTGGCGGCACGTCGTCTGGCTCGCCGTCCTCGTCGGCGCCCTGCTCCTCTTCGTCGGCACCCCCGCGCCCGCCGACTCCCCGGCCCTGGTCACCGCCCTGGTCGCACTCTCCGACCTGACCGGCACCTTCGTCTTCTTCTGGTGGTCGCAGCGCTTCCTGCTCTGCGGCAGGCTCCGCTGGCGGGCCCTCGCCCCCGGAGCCGTCCTCACCGCCCTCGGCCTGCTCGGTCTGCGGATCTTCTCCCAGCTCGTCTTCTCGCCGCTCATCGCCTCCAACGCGGTGACCTACGGACAGTTCGGCACCGTCCTCGTCCTCCAGTCCTGGCTGGTCGGCGTCGGCTTCGTGGTGTATGGCGGGGCACTCGCCGGCCGCTTCGTCCACGAGGTCCTCACCGAGCGCCGACTGACCCGGGCGGGGGAGGAGGACACCCGCGGAGGTGATCACACGATCCGGTGATCCGCCCGAGACTCCCCGGACACCGGGCCCCGGACGGCTTGGATGGGGAGACCGACCCACCGTCCCGCCGAAGGAGAGAGCCGCCCCATGACGAACGTCTGGCTGCCGCCCGCCGAGTACGTCGCGACCCTGCCGAGAGCGACGGCGTACGCCTGCCTCTACTTCACCGACACCCACGGCCGCCCCCTCCAGCTGCGCGCCTCCTACGACACCCGTTGCTGGCAGTGGCCCGGCGGCAACATGGACCCGGGGGAGACCCCCTGGGAGACGGCGGTACGCGAGTGCCACGAGGAGACCGGACTCGTCCACACCGGCGCACCGCGCCTCCTCGGCACCCACTTCGTCACCGACCGGGGCGAGCAGTGGCCCGCCAACCACATCGGCTTCATCTTCGACGGCGGCGAACTCACGGACGAGCAGATCGCCGCCGTCGTCCTCGACCCCGACGAGCACAGCGAGTACCGCCTGCTCACCCTGGCCGAATGGGAGCGGGAGATGACACCGCGCGAGTACGGCCGTCTCGCGGGCATCGACCGGGCCCGCAGGACCGGCATCCCCGTCTACCTGGAGACGGGCGAGGAATGAGCACCGGGGGGCGGGACGGCCGGACCGCCGCCCCGCCGTCGTACGTCCGGATCCGGGGCGGGCCCGTAACCCCTCGGCCGTTCCGCAGTTGACCCCGGCATGAAGAAGCGCAGCATCCTTGCCATCGCGTCCCTCGCCGCGGGTGTCGTCACCGCCCTCATCACCCCGCCGCCGCAGGCGAGCGCGGTCCCGCTCCCGCTGGGCGGCGCCGCCGGTCTCCTCCAGGAGGACGGCCTCGGCCCCGTGCTCCACCAGGCCGCCGAAGGCGCCGGTGACGCCCTGCGGACCACGGGGTCCGGTGGCCTGATCTGACCCGGAGCCCCCACCGGGCCGGGTGCCCCGCTCTCCTCGGAGGGGAGCGGGGCTCCGCCGTGCCGTGCCCCGGGAGGAGGCGCCCTTGTGCGCGCCGTGCGCGAGTAATGACAGGATGTCCTCATGAGCGACAACGTTTACTTCGACATCACCATCAACAACGAGCCGGCCGGCCGGATCGTCTTCCAGCTGTTCGACGAGGTCGTCCCCAAGACGGCGCAGAACTTCCGCGAGCTCGCCACCGGCGTGCACGGCTTCGGCTACGCGGGCTCCCCG
Source organism: Streptomyces sp. CBMA291 (assembly GCF_014596525.1). GTDB lineage: Bacteria > Actinomycetota > Actinomycetes > Streptomycetales > Streptomycetaceae > Streptomyces. Next base: position 30,107 of record NZ_MSJP01000027.1, on the reverse strand, counting down.
TTCCACCGCGTCATCCCGCAGTTCATGCTCCAGGGTGGCGACTTCACCAACGGCAACGGCACCGGCGGCAAGAGCATCTACGGCGAGAAGTTCGCCGACGAGAACTTCAAGCTGAAGCACGACCGTCCGTTCCTGCTCTCGATGGCCAACGCCGGTCCGGGCACCAACGGCTCGCAGTTCTTCGTCACCACGATCGTCACCGACTGGCTCGACGGCAAGCACGTCGTCTTCGGCGAGGTCGTCGAGGGCCAGGACCTGGTCAAGAAGATCGAGGGCCTCGGCTCCCGCTCCGGCGCCACCAGCGCCTCCATCAAGGTCGCCGCGTCCGGCGTCGTCGGGGCCTGACCTCGGCTTCCCGGAGCCGACCGGAGGGCGCCCGCGCCCTCCCGCGCACCCACCCGACCGGGGCGGGGGCCGTGTCCACGACACGCGCACCCGCCCCGTCGTCGTTCCCGGACTCAGCCGTCCCCGCCGCCTCTGCCGCCCTGCTCGGTCGTGCCCGCCCCGCCCGCCCCGTCCCCGCCGTACCGGCGCTCGAACCTGGCGACCCGGCCCTCCGAGTCCACCGTCCGCGCCTTGCCGGTGTAGAACGGATGGCTCTCGGAGGAGATCTCGACATCGATCACCGGATACGTGTGCCCGTCGTCCCACTCGATCGTCCGCTCGCTGGTCGCGGTGGACCGGGTCAGAAAGGCGTACCCGGCCGAGCGGTCACGGAAGACCACCGGTCCGTACTCGGGCTGCTTGTCCTGCTGCACGTGTCCTCCTCGGGCTTCCGCCCAGACTCGGCCGGCCGGATCGGCACGGCACCCCCAGCCTCCCCGCGCCCCCGGCCACCGACCAGCGCCACGGGCCCGACCGGGTGACATCCCCCCGCCACCGGCCCCTGACCGTCCTCGGGCCCCTCACCGTCCTCGGGCCCTCTGACGGCCCTCGGCTCCCGACCGTTCCCTGCCCCTGGCCACCCGCTCCTGTCCTTGGCCGTCCGCTCTGCCCCCGGCCGTCCTCTCAGTCTCGCTCCGGCCACCTCGCCGCCAGCAGCAAGGCGATGTCGTCCGGGCGCGCCGTGTCCTGCCGAGCCCCCCTGATCACCCGGTCGGCGGCTTCCGCCAGCGGCAGCGAACCCGCCGTCGACAGCGACCTCCGCAGGGCCTCGATGCCGACGTCGATGTCCTGGCCAGGCCGCTCCACCAGACCGTCCGTGAACAGCGCGAGCACCGCGCCCGGTGCGAGCCGCAGCCGTGTCACCGGGTACGTGGCCCGCCCGTCGATCCCGAGCAGCACCCCGCCCGCCAGCTCCACCAGCTCCGTCGTCCCGTCCGGCCGCGCGAGGAGCGGGTGCGGATGCCCCGCCCGTACCGCCCGAAGCTCCCCGGATTCCGGGTCGAGCAGGACGTAGCAGCAGCTCGCGAACTGGCCCGGGTCCAGGTCGATGAGGAGCCGGTTGGTCCCGCGCATCACGTCCTGCGGCCGGTGCCCGGCCAGCGCGAAGGCCCGGACCGCGCTGCGCAGCTGCCCCATCGTGGCCGCCGCGGCCACCCCGTGGCCCTGGACGTCCCCGATCACCAGGGCCAGCCGGCCCCGCCCCGTCTCGATCACGTCGTACCAGTCACCACCCACCTCCATCCCCTGCGTCCCCGGCAGATACCGGCCCACCGTCTCCACCCCCTCCCGCACCGGCAGCCGGTGCGGCAGCAGCGCGTCCTGGAGGCCCCGCGCCACCGCCGACTCCGTCTCGTACCGCTGCGCGCGCTCCAGCGCCTGCGCGATCAGGCCCGCGAGCGCCGTCAGGACCGTCCGCTCCTCCGGAGTGAAGCCGCGCGGCCGTTCGAAGCCCAGGATGCAGGAGCCCACCGGCCGCCCCGAGGCGATCAGCGGCAGGAACGCCCGCGCCCCCGAGCGCGCGTCCAGCGGCATCCCCGGATACGCCCGGCCGAGCCGCTCCATCGACTCGAAGAACAACGGCCGGCCCGTCGTCAGGGTCTCCACCCCCGGCAGCCGGGCGTCAAGCCCCACCCCCTCGAAGGGATCGAGGAACCCGGGCGGGAAACCCGCCTCCCACGCCAGATGCAGCCGCCGGTCGCTCAGCAGGTAGATCGCCAGCTGACGTCCGCCGAACGCCGGAAGCAGCTCCTCCGTCACCACCGACGACACCTGGCGTGCCGTGACCGCCTCGGAGAGCGCGATGGCCAGAGCCACCGGCCGGTACAGCGAGGTGATCCGGTCGTCGTACGGGGAGCGGCCCGCCGCCCCGCCGCCTCCACCCGCCTCCTCGTCCCCGCCCACCCCCTCGTCACCGGCCGTCGGATCGTCCTCCGGGACCAGCACCATCGTCACCCCGTCCCGCCCCGGATACAGCGCCACCGACAGCCACCGGCCCCGCCCGGGACGGGCCAGGAAACGCACCGGCTCGTCGGAGAAGAGCGCGGCGCGCAGCTGCTCCTCGTGCAGCGGGAGGCCGAACCAGGGCAGCACCTCCCACACCGCGCGCCCCGCCAACGCCGCGCGCGACCGGCCGAGAAGCCGTACGGTCCGCTCGTTGGCGTAGGTGATCAGGCCCAGCCGGTCGATCGCCAGGATCGCCCGGGGCAGCCGGTCGGCCGCCTCGGCACCGGGCGTGCCGGTGCCGAGGTCGACGAGCGTGCAGGTGAGGCGGGCCCCAGGGCTGCTCCCCAGGCCGTCCGCAGGGCTGTCCCCCCGGCCGTCCGCCGGGCTGTTCGCCAGGCCGTCCGCGGGGCTGCCCTCCGGGTCGTCTCCCGGGCTGTCCGCCGGATCGTTCCCGGGGCCGTCCGCCAGGTGGGCTCCGCCGCCTTCGGCGCGTGCCTTCTCGCCGTCCGCCGCCCCCGCCGGGGCCTCGGGGGGCCGGGGGGAGACGTCCAGGAGGAGCGGCCCGCCGGCGGGGCCCCGCAGCCGGACCCCGCGCACCACCGACCGGCCGTCCGAGCCCGTCGCCCGGCGGGCCGCCGCCCACAGTGCGCACGCGTCCTCCGGTTCGAGCAGCGAGGTCAGCGCCTCGATCGAGCACGGCGCGGCCGTCTCCGCCCCGAACATGCGCAGCAGCCCGGCGTCGGGCGTCACGGTCCCGCTGCCGAGGTCCCAGTCGAAGGCGCCGAAACGGACCGGCCGCGCCTCCGCCGCCGCCGGACGCCGTACACAGACCGGATCGCCGGGCCAGACGGCCGGCGTGCCCTGCCGGGCCAGCTCCGCCAGGGACTCGCCCAGAGCGTGCGCCCGCCGGGTCATCCGGTCCCGGTCCCGCGCCGGGACCGGGACGCCGGGGCTCGGGGCACGCAGCACCGCAAGCACCCCGAACCGCTCACGGCCCGCGACGATCGGCGCGTACAGCGAGGAGAAGGGGAAGGGCAGGTTCGCCACCAGTTGGGGGAACCGGCGCATGGCCTCCTCGACGTCGGCGAGGTACAGGGCCCGACCCGAGCGGTACACCTCGGGGACCGGGAACGGCCGGTTGGTGTGCATCCGCCACCACGGCTTGAACAGCGGTCCCGGAAGCCCCACCAGGACCGCGAGCCGCAGCAGTCCGGGCGTACCGGAGCGCAGGAACACCCCTCCCGCGTACCCGCCGACCTCTTCCACCGCTCCCCGCACGGCCTCCACGAGCGTCCGGGTCAGCCCAGCGGAGGAGGGCCCGTCGGCAGCTCCGTTCCCGGCCGGTCGCCCGGTGCCGCCCGCCGGTCCGGGGCCGGACGCGCCGTGCGAGGTCACACAGCCAGGATGCGCCCGACGGGAACCGCCCCGCATCCCGGCTCCGGACCCCGCCTCCGTTCCGGGGCCCCGGTGCCGCTCCGTTCCCGTTCCCGGTACCTGCTGCCCCTCGGCCTCAGGCATCGCCGCCGCTCCCGGTACTTGGTACCGCCCCGAGGTCCCGCTTCCGCTCCCAGTCCCTGGCGCCGCCTCGGTCTCAGGTCTGCCCACTGGTCGCGTACCGCTGCTCCGCCTCGCCACCCTGCTCTCCCGACACCCCCACCGCCCTGACCTCCCCTGACTCCTCCCGCCCCACCGGTCCTGTTGACCGCACGCGCCCGCCCCGTCACACTCGGTGCCCGACCACCAGCGCCGGTGCATCACCGGCACCATCACGATCAGGGGGCACGATGACGGGCCGGATTCTCCCGTACGAGGTGCACGGCGACGGCCCTGCGAGGGCCCTCGTCCTGCACAACTGGTTCGGCGACCGCACCAGCTTCGCCCCGCTGCGGGCCCGGCTCGACCCGGCCGTGGGCAGCTACGCCTTCGTCGACTGCCGGGGCTACGGCGAGGCCCGCGACCACACCGGCGCCTACACGATGGAGGAGGTCGCCTCCGACGCCCTCGCGGTCGCCGACGACCTCGGCTGGGACGCCTTCTCCGTCATCGGGCACTCGATGGGCGGCAAGGCGGCGCAGCTGATGCTCCTCGACGCCCCCGGGCGGGTCCGCTCCCTCGTCGGCATCTCGCCCGTCTCCGCCGCCAGGTTCCCCCTCGACGGCGAGACCTGGGAGCTGTTCGCGGGCGCCGCCGGGGAACCGGCCAACCGGCGGGCCATCATCGACGGCACCACCGGCGGACGCCATGACGACGCCTGGCTCGACGCCCAGGTCGAACGGTCCGTCACCCGCACCTCCGCCACCGCCTTCCGCGCCTATCTGGACTCCTGGGCAGGGGCCGACTTCCACGAGCGGGTCCGGGACAACCCCACCCCGGTCCTCCTCGTCGTCGGCGCCCACGATCCGGCCCTCGGCCGCGAGGCGATGGAGTCCACCTGGCTGCGCTGGTATCCACGGGCGCGCCTCGAAGTCCTCGGGGACGCGGGTCACTACGCTCCCGAGGAGACCCCCGGGCCCCTCGCCGAGGCCATCGAGGCGTTCCTCGCCGACTGACGGGACCTTCGCCACACCACCCGGGACCTCCGTCCCGGGTACCGCCTCGGCCGACGGGTAGCCGACGGGTACAAGGGTGCGCGCGAGCGCACCGGCCGGAGGAGCGGAAGGGCGGAGACGATGACGGAGCGCAGCGCGCACACCCCGGACGAGGGCGGCCACGGCGGGGCCCCCGGCCCCGTACTGGTCGGGGCCGACGGCTCCGAGTCGGCGCTGCGCGCGGTGGAGACCGCAGCGCGCGAGGCCCGCGCCCGGGGGACCCGGCTCGACGTCGTGCACGCCTTCATGTGGCCGCTGCTCCGCGTCCCCCTCGGCCCCTCCCCGTACGCCCCGCCCGGCAGCGGCTTCCGGGAGCAGGCCCAGCAGATCCTGGACACGGCCGTCGCCCGTGCCCGCGCCTGCGAGCCGGACGTCGAGGTGGCCGGGGAGATCATCGAGGGCGAACCCCTCACCGTTCTCGCCACCCGCTCCCGCTCGGCCTCCCTCGTGGTCGTCGCGAGCCGGGGCGTCGGCGCCTTCACCGGGCTGCTCCTCGGCTCGGTCGCCGTCCATCTCGCGGCGCACGCCGCCTGTCCGGTCCTCGTCGTCCGGGGCCGGGAGCAGCCGACCGGACCCGTGCTGCTCGCCGTCGACGGCTCGGCGGACTCCGACGCCGCCGTCGCCTTCGCGTTCGCCGAGGCGGAGGCCCGGGGCGCCGGACTGCTGGCCGTCCACGCCTGGCTGCCGAGGACGGGTCTGGGCGACCTCGCCCCCTTCTTCCAGGGCGAGGAGGCGATCCGGGACGAGGAGCAGCGCGTCCTCGACAAGGCGCTCACAGCCGCCGCGGCGCGGTGGCCCGGGGTCTCCTTCGAGCGGCGGCTGGTCCGGGGCCGGACGCGGGAGGTCCTGCTCGCGGAGAGCGCCGAGGCCCAGCTCGTGGTGGTGGGAGCGCGAGGGCGCGGCGGTTTCGCCGGTCTGCTCCTCGGCTCGGTCAGCCAGGCGATGCTGCACCACGCGCAGTGCCCGGTCGTGGTCCTCAGGGGAGAACTCGCGGAGCCCGACGCGACGCACTGAACCGCCCGGGATTCCCGGGTCGGCCCGGCGCGCCCTGTTCGCGGGGGCGACGGGCCGACCCGGACACTCCGGCGACCGGGTCGCCAGGTCCGCCGGGCTGCCGGGTCGACCCCGCCGACCGGGTCGCCGCCGGGCCTGCCGGGTGCGCAGGGTCCGCAGGGGCCGCCAGGGCACCGCGCCTGCCCCGTGCCAGGCCCTCCGGAGACCCGAGCGCCGCGCCCACCGGAGCCCCGCACACACCGGGGCCCCGGCCTGTCGGAGACCGGAGCACCAGGCCCACCGGAGCACCGGGCCCACCGGAGGTCGGAGCGTCGCGTCCATCGCGTCCTGCCCCCGGTGCACGCGGCATACCCTGGAGGAAGGAGACACGGGCAGAGGACGGGCGTCCCCGCTCCCCGCGCCCGGCCGCGCGAGCGGAAGGGCGGCGGACGATGTTCTTCGGCAACCGCACGGACGCGGGACGGCAGCTCGCCGACCGCCTCGGCCATCTCAAGGGCCAGGACGTCGTGGTGCTCGGCCTCCCCCGTGGGGGCGTGCCGGTCGCGGCGGAGGTCGCCGACGCCCTCGACGCGCCGCTCGACATCTGTCTCGTACGCAAACTGGGCGTGCCCCGGCAGCCGGAGCTGGCGATGGGCGCGCTTGGCGAGGGCGGCGTACGGGTGCTCAACGAGCGGGTGCTGCGGGACGCCGGAGTGCCGGAGCACGACCTCGCGGCCGTGGAGCGGCGCGAACAACAGGAGCTGGAGCGCAGGGTGCGCCGCTACCGGGGGAGCGGGCTGCCGCTGCCGCTCGACGGCCGGACGGCCCTGATCGTCGACGACGGACTCGCCACCGGAGCCACCGCCCTCGCCGCCTGCCGGGTGGTACGGGCCAGGGGCGCCGCCCGGATCGTCCTCGCCGTCCCCGTCGCGCCGCGCGGCTGGACCGCCCGTCTCGGCGGCGAGGCCGACGAGACGGTGAGCGTCCGCACCCCCGATCTGTTCTTCGCGATCGGGCAGTTCTACCGGGACTTCGCCCAGACGCCGGACACCGAGGTGATCGACTGCCTGGAACGGAACCGTTCCGCGCGCGTACCGGTGGTCAGGGACGAAGACGTCCGGGTCGCGGTCCCGGACGGCACCCTCGCCGGACGGCTCGCCGTGCCCGAGGGCGCCACCGGCATCGTCCTGTTCGCCCACGGCAGCGGCAGCAGCCGGCACAGCCCCCGCAACCGGGCCGTCGCGGCGGCGCTGAACCGGGCGGGCCTGGGCACCCTCCTGTTCGACCTGCTCACCGAGGGCGAGGCGGCCGACCGGGCGCGGGTCTTCGACACCCCGCTGCTCTCCGCGCGCCTGGCCGGGGCCACGGAATGGCTGGCCGGACGGCCGGAGGCGGACGGGCTGCCGCTGGGGTACTTCGGAGCCAGTACGGGAGCGGCCGCCGCGCTGTGGGCGGCGGGCGACCCCGGCTCCCGGGTGGCCGCCGTCGTCTCGCGCGGCGGCCGTCCGGACCTCGCGGCCGAGCGCCTGGGACGGGTCCGCGCCCCGACCCTCCTGGTGGTGGGGGGCCGGGACGCGCCGGTCCTCGACCTCAACCGGCGGGCGCTGTCGCTGCTGCGCTGTGAGAGCGCCCTCGTCGTGGTGGAGGGCGCCACCCATCTGTTCGAGGAGCCGGGTGCCCTGGAGGAGGCGGCGGAACTGGCCGCCTCCTGGTTCACCGGGCACCTCGGGGGTCAGTAGGCCCCGTTGACGTTGTCGATGGAGCCGTAGCGGGCGGCCGCGTAGTTGCAGGCGGCGGTGATGTTGGCGACCGGGTCGAACAGATCGAGGGCGGTGCCCGGCACGTGGTAGGCGCGGAACGTCGGCTCGATCACCTGGAGCAGGCCCTTGGAGGGAATGCCCGCCGCCGCGTTGGAGTCCCAGAGGTTGATCGCCTGCGGGTTGCCGGAGGACTCGCGCATCACATTGCGGTGGATGGCGTCGTAGGAGCCGGGGATCCCGCGCTGGGCCATGATGTCCAGCGCCTCCCGGATCCAGCCGTCGAGGTTGTCGGCGTACCCGACGGCGGCGGCCGGAGCGGCTTCGACGACTGCGGGGACGAGGGTGGGCAGAACGGCGGTGACGGCACGGGAGGCGGCGGCGCCGGTGGCCGCTGCGGGGGCGAAGGTCACGCTCTGGACAGCCTTCTCGGAAATCCGATGAAGGGTCAGTTCAAGGCCCGGAAGAATGACTGACGGATTGTCACCCACGGTGCTCTTGTTGGCCTGGTAAAGGCTCTTCCAGCCACCCTGAATTCCCTTCTTCTGGGCGATCAGGGAAAGCGAGTCGCCGTGCACGACCGTGTACGTGGCGGCGGCGGGGGTCTTCGCCGGGGCGGCGGCCGACCCGGTGGCCGAGGGGGAGGCGACGGCGCGGACGACGGCCTCCGGCGCTCCGGCGACGGCCGCGGCGCCGGCCGCGGCGGGCACGATCAGCGGCAGGACGAGGGCTGCTCCACCCGTGCCGACCAGGGCCCAGCCACGGGAGGCGGGGCGGCGGGTGCGGTGGATCTTGCCGAATGCGGGCATGACGGATTCCTCTCCGGCGCCTGCGAGGTGAGCTGTCGGGTTCGGACGGGAGGTGTCCGGCCGCGCGCACACGGCTGCACCCCGAGCCGCACCGGAGATCCGGTCCGGCGTATTCGTGGGTCCCCCGCTCCTGCCGTCGGGTGAAAGGGAGGTATTCCGAGCGGTGGCAGGATTCGGCGATCCACTCGAATGCAGGTGACCGTAGGCGAGGAATGCGAGAGAGAACAAGAGGATCAATGCCGGATCTTCCGCGAAAGGATCACCGAATTCGGATTTCCCAAGATCGACCGGAAGGCGGGCGGACGGAAAATCCTTGCCTGGTACGGCCCCGGGAGTACGGGGGAGGCGATGTGCCTTCGGGGGGAGTGAGACGCATCACCTCACGCTAAATGTCCGAATATAGGACTTAAATCCGCTAGTGGTGGAGTGGGGTGAAAAGGGCGGGCGCGGCGGCGGGCATTCAGTAAGAAAAGTCGCAAAGCGGACATACTTCCCTGAAGATGAGGTCACCCCGACCGAGGAGCCGCCCGGATGTCACTCACCGCACCCCCGCTCGACCCCGGATCCCCGCTCAGCCCCCCTCCGCTCGCCACCGCCCCACCTCCCGGCCCCGACGCGCTCGACCGCGAGGCGGCCGCCCTCTACGAGAGCGCCGTCTGGCAGCGCATCGTCACGGAGTGGGCCACCGCGCCCGCGCTCGCCCCCGACCGGATCCCCGCTCCCGACCCGGAAGGCTGGAGACGGCTGCTCACCGTCCCGGTGGACCGGCTCGTCGCCGACGCGCTCGACGCCCTGCCCCCGCCCCCGCCCGTCGAGCGCCGCCTGCCGGGCAGGATCGGAGCCGTACTGCCCGACCGGCTGCACGTCTGGCGCCGGATCGGCCGCCAGGAGCTGCGCCCCTCGGTCCACCTCGGCTACGCCCGGCTCGTCCTGACCGAGTGGGGCTGGCAGAACACCCCCTACAAGCTGCGCGACCTCCGGGGGGCCCGCTGTGTGTGCGGCGCCCTCCTCGCCGCCCACCGGCTGGGGTACGGCGGCGCCGAGACGATGAACGAGGCCGCCGCCTGGATCATGACCGAACTCCGCTCGCGCGGCTGGCACGATCTGATCGGCCCCTGGAACCGGGCCCCCGGCCGCACGGCGGCCGACGCGGTGGCCCTGATCGACGCCACGATCCACCGCGCGGCGCACGCCGGACGCTGACTTCCCGGGCGTACGGACGCCTGCCCCGGGGTCCCGGGATTCCCCCCGCCGGTGGGCCCCGTCCGGGGTGCTCAGACGGTACGGACCTCCACACCGGCCTCGGCCAGGCGTGCGGCGGCCTCCGGGGCGATGCCGGTGTCCGTGACGAGGAGGTCGACGCGGTCCAGGGCGCAGACACGGGCGAACGCCCGGCGCCCCAGCTTGGAGGAGTCCGTCACCACCACGACCCGGCTCGCGCGCTCGGCGAAGAGCCGGCTGATGCTCGCCTCGTCCTCCTGGTGGGCCATCACGCCCAACTGCGGGTCCACCCCGTCGACCCCCAGGACCACCACGTCGAGCACGACCTCGTTGAGCACCCCGACCGTCAGCGGCCCCACCAGCTCGTACGTCTGGGGCCTGGCGACCCCGCCGGTGGTGACGATCTTGATCTGGGGGCGGACCGCCAGTTCACCCGCGATGTTCAGCGCGTTGGTCACCACCGTCAGCGCGGGCCCCGTGGGCACCGCCGCCCCCGGCGCCTCCGCGCGGCCGCTCGCGAACCGCAGCGCGAGCGCCCGCGCCACCTCGGTCGTCGTCGTACCCCCGTTGAGCCCCACGACCTCGCCCGGCGCGATCAGACCGGCCGCCGCCTCCGCGATCCGGCGCTTCTCCGGGGCGTGCCGCGTCGACTTGTAGCGCAGCGGCAGCTCGTACGACACGCCGTGCGCGACCGCACCACCCCGGGTCCGTACGAGCAACTGCTGCTCGGCCAGCTCGTCGAGGTCCCTGCGGATCGTCGCGGCGGAGACGTCCAGGGCCGCCGCCGCCTCCTCCACCTCCAGTTTCCCCGAGGAGGCGAGCAGTTCGAGGAGCGTGTTCCACCGCTCGTGCTTGGACATGGGGCCCTCCCTCGGGTTCGTGCGCGCGTCCGATTCTATCCATCGGCTTGCATGGGATCTGGAAAGTGAATGCTCGTTTCTGCTTGAATAGTGACTGCTTCGAGCATCTTCCGTCATCTTGGCGCCCCCTTCGTGCAAGGAGACCGTTCATGAGCACCACGCGTACCGCCGTGGAGATCACTTCCCAGCCGACGACCTGGCGACAGGCCGTCCGCACCCTCCCGCAGCACACCGCCGCCCTGCCCCGGCGCGGCGAGCGGGTCGCGGTGATCGGCTGCGGCACCTCCTGGTTCATGGCCCTGGCCTACGCCCGGCTGCGCGAGTCCGGCGGTCACGGCGAGACCGACGCCTTCGCCGCCTCGGAATTCCCCTACGAGCGTTCCTACGACCGGGTCGTCGCCCTCACCCGCTCCGGCACCACCAGCGAGGTCCTGACCGTCCTTTCCCGGCTGCGCGGACGGGTCCCCACGGGCGCGGTCACCGCCGACCCCACCACCCCCGTCATGGATCTCGCCGACGAGGTCGCCGTCCTGGACTTCGCCGACGAGGAGTCCGTCGTCCAGACCCGCTTCGCGACCACCGCGCTCGCCCTCTTCCGCGCCCACCTGGAGGCGGAGGACGCCCTGCCCGAGGGCGTGGGAACCGTCGAGGACGCCGCACGGGACGCCGAGCAGGCCCTGCTCTCCCCGCTCGACGAGAGCATCCGCACGGCCGAGCAGTTCACCTTCCTCGGCACCGGCTGGACCTACGGCCTCGCCCTGGAGGCCGGTCTGAAGATGCGCGAGGCGGCCGGCGCGTGGACGGAGGCGTACCCCGCGATGGAGTACCGCCACGGCCCCATCAGCATCACCGGCCCCGGCCGTGTCACCTGGGGCTTCGGCGCCCTGCCCGCCGGGCTCGCCGACGACGTCCGCAAGGTCGGCGGCACCCTCTCCGAGAGCGACCTCGACCCGCTCGCCGACCTCGTCAGGGCCCAGCGGCTCGCGGTGGCCGTCGCCGAGGCCCAGGGGCTCGACCCCGACACGCCCCGGAACCTGACCCGCTCGGTCGTCCTCACCGACGCCTCCGCGTGACCGCCGCCCGCCCCCGCTTCACCCCGGAGAGAACACCATGCCGTTGACGCCGACCGACGAGATCGTCCGCCGTGCCCGTGCGGCGGGCACCGGCGTGGGGGCCTTCAACGTCCTTCAGCTCGAACACGCCCAGGCCATCGTGACCGGCGCGGAGGCCGCCGACCGGCCCGTCGTCCTCCAGATCAGCGAGAACACCGTGCGCTACCACGGAGCCCTGGAACCGGTCGCCCTCGCCTCCCTCGCCCTCGCCCGCGCCGCCAAGACACCCGTCGCCGTCCACCTCGACCACGCGGAGAACCCCGACCTCGTCCGCGAGGCCGTCGGGCTCGGGCTGGGCTCGGTCATGTTCGACGCCTCGAAGCTTCCGTACGAGGAGAACGTCGCCGCGACCCGCGAGGTCGTGGAGGACTGCCACCGGCACGGCGTCTGGGTCGAGGCCGAACTCGGCGAGATCGGCGGCAAGGGCGGCGCCCACACCCCAGGCGTCCGCACGGACCCCGACGAGGCCCGTGCCTACGTCGCGGCCACCGGGGTCGACGCCCTCGCGGTCGCCGTCGGCAGCTCCCACCAGATGCTGACCAGGGACGCGGTCCTCGACTTCGGCCTGATCACCCGGCTGCGGGCGGCGGTCGACACCCCGCTCGTCCTGCACGGCTCCTCGGGCGTCCCGGACGCGGACCTCACCGCCGCCGTCGCCGCGGGCATGACCAAGGTGAACGTCTCCACCCACCTCAACAAGGCCTTCACCCGGGCCGTCCGCGACCATCTGGCGGAGCACCCGGACGCCGTCGACCCCCGCCGCTACCTCACCCCGGCCCGCGCCGCCGTGGCCCGCGAGGTCGCCCACCTCCTGACGGTCCTCGCACCGAACTGAACGAGGCGGGCACGCGCGCGCACCCCGGTCCGGGCCGGACGGACCGGCCCAGGCCGGGCGGGGCGCACACGCACGTACGCCCCGGGCGGGGGCGCACAGGCAAGTACGTCACCGCCCGGCCAGGGCCCCGGATTCCCCGCCGCGCACCCCGCTCGGCGGACCGGCCGGGCTCAGCTCGCGCCGTCGGCCGGCTCCGCCACGAAGACCGGGATCTCCCGCTCCGTCTTGAGCCGGTAGTCGGCGTAGTCGGGGAAGGCGGCGACCGCGCGGTCCCACCACTCCTCCCGCTCCGTGCCCGTCACCAGGCGGGTCCGCATGTCCCACACCCGCGTGCCGTCCCGCACCTCGACGAGGGGCGAGGCGACGACGTTGTGGTACCAGACGGGGTGCTCGACCGCGCCTCCGTTCGAGGCGACGAGCGCGTACGCCCCCTCGTGCTCGACCCGCATCAGCGGCGTCTTGCGGAGCTTCCCGCTGCGCGCGCCGACGGTGGTGACCAGGACGACCGGCAGTCCCCGCATCGTCGTGCCCTCGGTGCCGCCGGACGACTCGTACAGCTCGACCTGATCGCGGACCCACTTCGTCGGGCTGGGCTCGTATTCGCCTTCGAGGGGCATGGGAGTCCTTTCGGGTCGTCTCCGAAGCCTCGAAAGCCCCGGAGCATTGTCAGTGCCACCTCGTACAGTGACGCATGACGGTGGATCAACGGCGCGACACCAGGAAGAACGGCCGATACACGGGAGTTGTTCCTGGGGACGCCGGGAACACGCACCAGGCGCCCCGCACCACCCGGACCCGACCACGCCTTCCCCGATTTCCAGGAGTCGCCCCCGTGCTGTCCCGCATCGACTACGACGACGTCACCACCGCGGCCAAGCGCATCCACGGACACGTCCGCCCCGTCACCGTCGCCCCCGTCGACGCCGGAGAGCGCCCGTACACCCTGTACTTCGCCCTGGAACACCTCCAGCACACCGGATCGTTCAAGGTGCGGGGCGCGCAGAACTTCCTCCTCGCCCACCGCGAGGCGGGCACCCTCCCCGCCACCGGCGTCACCATCGCCTCCGGGGGCAACGCGGGCCTGGCGTGCGCATGGGCCGCCCGGCAGCACGGCGTCCCCGCGACCGTGTTCCTTCCGGCCACCGCCCCGAAGGTCAAGGCGGACAAGCTCCTCACCCTCGGCGCCGACGTCCGGCTCGTCGGCACCGAGTACGCCGACGCCCTCGCCGCCTGCGAGAAGTTCGCCGCCGACACCGGAGCCCTCGCCTCCCACGCCTACGACCACCCCCTGATCGCCGCGGGCGCGGGCACCCTGCTCGACGAGATCCACGCGCGCGTACCGGACCTCGACACCGTCGTCGTCTCGGTCGGCGGCGGCGGACTCTTCCAGGGCGTCGCCACGGCGGCCCGGCACCACGGCATCCGGACCGTCGCCGTCGAGCCCGAGGGCTCCCGCGCCCTCGACGCGGCCCTCCGGGCCGGGCACCCCGTCGACGTCCCCGTCGCCTCCGTCGCGTCCGACTCGCTCGGCGCCCGCCGCGCCTCCGCCGGAGCCGTCGAGACCGCGGGCCACGACGGCGTCCGCACCGTACTCGTCACGGACGAGGGGATCGTCCGCGCCCGCCGCGCCCTGTGGGAGGACCACCGCCTCGTCGTCGAGCACGCCGCCTCCACCGCCCTGGCCGCCCTGGACCACGACGACCCGGCCGCCGGATACCGCCCCGCACCGGGCGAGCGGGTCTGCGTGGTCCTCTGCGGGGCCAACACCGACCCCGGCGACCTGACCGCGCCCGCCGAGCCCGCCTGACCGCCCCACCTCGGCGTCCGCACCCGCCCCGCGCCGCACCCGCGCGCCGGGGACGGTGCCGGATGCGTCAGGATGGGGGGATGACCGAGATCCTCACCCCCCGTCTCCTCCTCCGGCGCTGGAGCGACGACGACCTCGTCCCCATGTCCGAGTTCCACGTCGACCCCGAGGTCATGCGCTGGATCGCCGACGGCTCCGTCCGGGACCTGGAGCAGACCGCCGAGAACATCGAGCACTGGGAGGAGGAGTGGGACGAGGAGGGCTTCGGCCTTTTCGCCGTCGAACTGCTCGGCTCGGGAGAACTCATCGGCTTCGCGGGGCTCTCGCTCCCCGAGCACCTGCCCGAGGCCATGCCGGACGTCGAGATCGGCTGGCGCCTCGGCCGCCCCTACTGGGGCCAGGGATACGCCTCCGAGGCGGCCCACGCGGTCCTGGAGTTCGCCCTCCAGGACCGCGGGCTCGACCGGGTCATCGCGATCGTCCACCCCTCCAACCAGGCCTCCCTCAATGTGATCGAGAAGCTCGGGATGACCCTGGAGCGGGAGACGGACCAGCCGGGGTCGGGCAGCCCGCGCCAGATCTACGCGATCGACCTCACCGAATACCAGGCCTGACGGCCGGGCGGCCCCCGCCTCGGGACCGCCCGGTCAGGGGCCCGCTCGGGCGTCGGAACCGCTCGGGTCTCAGAACCGCTCGGGCAGGTCCCGCTCGGCGGGCAGCGGCGCGGGGTCGCCCGTCGGCGCGGCCGACCGCGAGGCGGCCGCCACCGGCTTCTTCCCGCAGAACGCGGCCTCCAGCGTCCCGCCGAGCGCCGTGTTGGCCGACCCGTGGTTCGAGGTGTTCGCCATCGCCGAGAGACTCCGGCTGCCGTCGCGGGTGGCGAAGGTGTACGTGTAGAAGCCCTGCACGGTACCGGTGTGGCCGTACACCCGCGTCCCGCACGACAGGTCGTAGCGGCGCAGCCCGAGCCCGTAGAACCGGGTCCCGGTCCCGTCGGTCGGAGTGACCGTGGTCATCGCCTCCATCATCGCCGGGGACAGCAGCCGGCCCCGCATCAGGGCGCTGGTGAAGGTGTTCAGGTCCGCCGGGCTGGAGATGACGGCACCGGCGGACTGTGCCCAGGAGACGGTCTGCTCCGTGGAGTCCACGAGGGCGCCCCCGGGCTCGTCGGGGTGCAGATAGCCGTGCGCGTGCGGACCTTCGATCCGGGTGTCCGGGTGCACGTACGAGGTGTCGCGCAGCCTCAGCGGCTTGAAGATCCGCCGCTCGTAGGAGTCGGCCACCGGCTCGCCCGTCAGCTTCTCGATGAGCATGCCGACCACGACGAAGTTGGCGTTGGAGTACTGGTAGGAGACGCCGGGCTGGGTCGTCCGGGGCTCGCTCAGGGAGAGGTCGACCAGCTCCTGATAGGTGAACACCCGGTTCCGCACGGACTCGAAGCCCGGCACGGTGCTGGCGAACATCGCGTTGGTGTAGTCGGCGAGCCCGCTGCGGTGGGTCAGCAGATGCCGCACCGTGATGCGGTCGTCGGGCAGCAGACCGGGCAGATACGTGTTCACCGGCGCGTCCAGCTCCAGCCTGCCCTCCTGCACCAACTGGAGCAGGACGACGGTGGAGAACGTCTTGCTGACGCTGCCGATCCGGAAGCGGGACCGGATGTCCATGGGCGCGCCCGAGACCCGGTCCTGGACGCCGACGGTCCGGCTGCGGACGCCCTCGGGCCCGGTGAAGCGGGCCATCGCGCCGGGCGCGCCGTTGGCCATGGCCGCGTTCAGGGCGGCGGTCACCCCGTCCAGGTCGGGCGAGGGCACCGAGGGCGTCCCGGTGGCGGTGCCGGGCGCGACGGCGGGGGCGGCGAGCGCGCTCGTGGCGGGGGCGACGCCCACGGCGAGCGCGGCGATCAGGGTGGCGCTCACGGCCATGCGTCGATGCGACGACAGGGTCACGGGACTCCTCGACTTCTTTCGGTTCTTCAGCTGCTCGATGTCCATGGATCATGAGTGCCGACGCGGCGGATCGGTTCCTGACATGCGACGAAAGAAGCGGAGCAAGGAATTCCGGAGGGTGGCGGCCGGGCCAGGCCGGGACGAGGATGGCGGCCGGACAGGGACGAGGGCGGCGGCCGGGCCCGGCCCCGGTACGCGAGACGGCCGACCGAACGGATCGGCCGGCCGTCTCGTATGCCGGGGGAGCGGGGCGGATCAGACCGTGTCGAAGCGGTCCAGCTCCATGACCCGGCTCCACGCGGCGACGAAGTCCGTCACGAACTTCTCCCGGGCGTCGTCGCTCGCGTAGACCTCGGCCAGCGCGCGCAGCTCCGAGTTCGAGCCGAAGACGAGGTCCGCGCGGGTGCCCGTCCAGCGGACCTCGCCCGTGTCGGCGGACCGGCCCTCGAAGGTCGTCGCGTCCTCGGACGTGGCCTTCCACTCCGTGCCCATGTCGAGCAGGTTGACGAAGAAGTCGTTCGTCAGGACCTCCGGGGTCCCGGTGAGGACACCGTGCGAGGACCCCTGGTGGTTCGCGCCCAGGACGCGCAGTCCGCCGACGAGGACCGTCAGCTCGGGCGCGCTCAGGGTCAGCAGGTTCGCGCGGTCGATCAGCAGGTACTCGGCGGGCAGCCGGCTGCCCTTGCCCAGGTAGTTGCGGAATCCGTCCGCCTCCGGTTCGAGCGCCGAGAAGGACTCCACGTCCGTCTGCTCCTGGGCGGCGTCCACCCGGCCCGGACGGAAGGGGACCTCCACCGGGAAGCCCGCGTCCCGCGCGGCCCGCTCCACGCCCGCCGCGCCCGCCAGGACGATCAGATCGGCCAGCGAGATCCGCTTGCCGCCGCTCTGGGCCTCGTTGAACGTGTCGCGGATGCCCTCCAGGACGCGCAGCACCGGCACCAGCCGGTCCGGGTCGTTGGCCTCCCAGCCGATCTGCGGCTGGAGACGGACCCGGGCGCCGTTCGCCCCGCCGCGCTTGTCGCTGCCCCGGAAGGAGGAGGCGGACGCCCAGGCGGCCGAGACCAGCTGGGACACCGTCAGACCGGTGGCGAGGACGGCGCTCTTCAGACCGGCGACGTCCTCCGCGTCCACCTGCTCGTACGCGGCCGGGGGCAGCGGGTCCTGCCAGAGCTGCACCTCGGTGGGGACCTCGGGGCCGAGGTACCGGGAGACCGGGCCCATGTCGCGGTGGGTCAGCTTGAACCAGGCGCGGGCGAAGGCGTCCGCGAACTCCTCCGGGTTCTGGTGGAAGCGCCGCGAGATCCGCTCGTACGCCGGGTCGAGCCGCAGCGACAGGTCCGTGGTCAGCATGGTGGGCGCGTGGGTCTTCGACGGGTCGTGGGCGTCCGGTACCGTACCGGCGCCCGCGCCGTCCTCGGGCCGCCACTGGACGGCGCCCGCCGGGCTCCGGAACTGCTCCCACTCGTAGCCGAAGAGGATATCGAAGAAGCTGTTGTCCCAGGTGGTCGGCGTGTCGGTCCAGATGCCCTCCAGACCGCTGGTGATCGTGTCACCGCCCTTGCCGGTGCCGTGGGTGCTGCTCCAGCCGAGGCCCTGCTCCTCAAGCGAGGCGGCCTCGGGGTCGGCGCCCACCCGATCGGCGGGACCGGCGCCGTGCGTCTTGCCGAAGGTGTGGCCGCCCGCGATCAGGGCGACGGTCTCCACGTCGTCCATCGCCATCCGGCGGAAGGTCTCGCGGATGTCCCGTGCGGCGGCGAGCGGGTCCGGGGTGCCGTTGGGGCCCTCGGGGTTGACGTAGATCAGCCCCATCTGCACCGCGCCGAGCGGGCTTTCGAGCTCGCGGTCGCCCGTGTAGCGCTGGTCGCCGAGCCAGGTGGTCTCCGGGCCCCAGTAGACGTCCTCGTCGGGCTCCCACACGTCCACGCGGCCACCGGCGAAGCCGAAGGTCTCCAGGCCCATCGACTCCAGGGCGACATTGCCCGCGAGGATCAGCAGGTCGGCCCAGGAGAGGCTGCGGCCGTACTTCTTCTTCACCGGCCACAGGAGCCGGCGGGCCTTGTCCAGGTTGCCGTTGTCCGGCCAGCTGTTCAGCGGCGCGAAGCGCTGCTGCCCGGCACCGGCGCCACCGCGCCCGTCGCTGATCCGGTACGTGCCCGCGCTGTGCCACGCCATCCGGACCATGAGCGGGCCGTAGTGCCCGAAGTCGGCGGGCCACCACTCCTGCGAGGTGGTGAGGACCCCGGCGACGTCCCGCTTCACGGCCGGCAGGTCGAGGGTCCCGAACGCCTCGGCGTAGTCGAAGTCCTCGCCCATCGGGTTGGCCACGGCGGGGTTCTTCGCGAGGATCCGCAGATTGAGCCGGTTCGGCCACCACTGGTTGTTGGCGCCGTTCTGGGTGGGGTGCGGGGCGCGTCCGTGGGCGACCGGACAGCGGCCCGTGCCCTCCTCCTTCGCGTCGACGGCGATCGCGTCACGGTTCTCAGACATGGAGTTCCTTCCGGACCTGGCGGTGCGCAGAGGTCGGGGGACGCGGCGGCCGAGCGGCCGGACACCCGCTTCCCGTCCCTTGGCCATCATCGAAACCGATCCTACGATGGACGAAGTCCAAGTCAAGAAGGAAGTCAACTGTTCGAGGGGGCGGGCGGGATGAGCGATCTGACGGCGCGACTGCGCGCGAGGGGCTGGCGGATGACCTCCCAGCGGCGCGTGGTCGCGGAGGTCCTCGACGGCGAGCACGTCCACCTCACGGCGGACGAGGTGCATGCAAGGGCGGTCGCACTGCTGCCGGAGATCGCGCGGGCCACGGTCTACAACACCCTGGGCGAACTGGTCGCGCTCGGCGAGGTGGCGGAGCTGTCCACGGACGGACGCGCGAAGCGGTACGACCCCAACGCCCGCCGCCCGCACCAGCACCTGGTCTGCTCGGGCTGCGGCGTCATCCGCGACGTCCACCCGGCGGGCGACCCGCTGGGTGACCTCCCGCCCGCCGAGCGGTACGGCTTCACCGTGGCGAAGGTGGACATGACGTACCGGGGCCGCTGCCCGGACTGCTCCTGAATCCACGGGAAAGGCCCCTCCACCGGTGGGTGGAGGGGCCTGCCCTGTACAGCGGAACCAGCGGTACCAGCAGTACCAGTGGTACCGGGGCGACTACTTCAGGACCGCGAGCGCGTCCTCGTAGTTCGGCTCGTCGGCGATCTCGCCCACGAGCTGCGCGTGCAGCACGGTGTCGTTCTCGTCGAGGACGACCACGGCACGGGCGGCCAGACCGGCCAGCGGGCCGTCCGCGATCGACACGCCGTAGTCGGTGTGGAACGCGCGACCACGCAGGGTCGACAGGTTCTTGACGTTCTCCAGGCCCTCGGCACCGCAGAAACGGGCCTGGGCGAAGGGAAGGTCGGCGGAGACGCAGAGCACCACCGTGTTGTCGAGACCGGCGGCCCGCTCGTTGAAGGCACGGACGGAGGCCGCGCAGGTGGGGGTGTCGACGCTCGGGAAGATGTTGAGGACCTTGCGCTGACCGGCGAAGTCCTTCAGGGACTTGTCCGCCAGGCCCTCGGCGACGAGCGTGAAGTCAGGCGCCTGGCTCCCCGGCGTCGGCAGCGCGCCGTCGACCTGTACCGGGTTGCCCTTCAGCGTGACCTGGGCCATGGAAATCTCCTTCGGACGGGGTTGTTGGCAACGGGTGAATCGTACGGCGTACCGGCGTGCGCGCCGGACAGCCCGCCTCCCGCGCCCCCGCCCGCCGGACACCGCCTCCTCCCACGCCCCCTCCCACGCCCCCTCCCGCCGGGCGGCCCGTCGCGCGCGCCCGCGCGCCCGCCCTCCCGCGTACGCTCGTTCCGTGCCGCCCTCCCCACGCCTCCACCGTGTCGCCGTCCTCGTCCTCGACGGGGCGAAACCACTCGACGTCGGCATCCCCGCACAGGTCTTCACCACCCGCGCGAGCATGCCGTACGAGGTACGGGTCTGCGGCGCGGAACCGGGCCTCGTCGCGGGCGGCGACGGCCTCTCCTACGCCGTCGCCCACGGGCTCGACGCGCTCGCCTGGGCCGACATCGTCTTCGTCCCCGGCTACCGCTTCCCCGACCGGGAGGATCCGCCGCGGCAGGTCATCGACGCCCTGGTCGCCGCCCACGCGCGCGGCGCGCGCCTCGCCGCGATCTCCACCGGAGCCTTCGCGCTCGCCGCCACCGGACTCCTCGACGGCAAACGGGCCACCACCCACTGGCACTACACCCAGGCCCTCGCCGCGAAACGCCCGCTCGTCCGGGTCGACGAGAACGTCCTCTTCGTCGACGAGGGCAGCGTCCTCACCTCCGCGGGCGCGGCCTCCGGCATCGACCTGTGTCTGCACATCCTCCGCGCCGACCGAGGGGTCGCCGCCGCCAACCACGCCGCCCGCCGCCTCGTCGCCGCCCCCTACCGCAGCGGCGGCCAGGCCCAGTACGTACCGCGCAGCCTGCCCGAACCGCTCGGCGAACGGTTCGCCGCCACCCGCGAGTGGGCCCTGCACCGGCTCGCCGAACCCCTCACCCTCGACCTGCTGGCCCAGCACGCGGCGGTCTCCGCGCGCACCTTCTCCCGGCGCTTCGTCGAGGACACCGGCTACACCCCGATGCAGTGGGTGATGCGCGCCCGCGTCGACCTCGCCCGCGAACTCCTGGAGCGCTCCGAACGAAGCGTCGAACAGATCGCCGCCGACGTCGGTCTCGGCACCGGGGCGAACCTGCGGCTGCACTTCCAGCGCATCCTCGGCACCACGCCCAGCGACTACCGGCGCACCTTCACCAAGGGCGAATGACGGCCTTCGCGCCCGCCCGGGTCACCATGGCGTGATCCTTGCGGACCGTGGCGATCCCGCCTCTGTCGACGAAGGTCCCGGCGCGGGAACCTTGGTGACGACGCAGAAGGGACAATGCTCATGACTCGCATCGCCATCAATGGATTCGGCCGCATCGGACGCAACGTGCTGCGCGCGCTGCTGGAGCGCGAAAGCGACCTTGAGGTCGTGGCCGTGAACGACCTCACCGAGCCGACCGCCCTCGCGCGGCTGCTCGCCTTCGACTCGACCGCCGGTCGCCTCGGCCGCCCGGTCGCCGTCGACGGGGACACCCTCGTCGTCGACGGGCGCCGCATCAAGGTGCTCGCCGAGCGCGAGCCCGCGCAGCTTCCCTGGGCCGAGCTGGGCGTCGAGATCGTCCTTGAGGCGACCGGCCGCTTCACCTCCGCCAAGGCGGCCCGCGCCCACCTCGACGCCGGTGCCAAGCGCGTGCTCGTCAGCGCGCCTTCCGACGGCGCCGACGTGACGCTGGCGTACGGCGTGAACAACGAGGCGTACGACGCCGAGCTGCACACGATCGTCTCCAACGCCTCCTGCACCACGAACGCGCTCGCGCCTCTGGCCGCGGTCCTCGACGACCTCGCCGGCATCGAGCACGGCTTCATGACGACGGTCCACGCCTACACGCAGGAGCAGAACCTGCAGGACGGTCCGCACCGTGACCCGCGCCGCGCCCGCGCCGCCGGTGTCAACATCGTGCCGACCACCACGGGTGCCGCCAAGGCCATCGGCCACGTGCTGCCGAACCTGGACGGCAAGCTGTCCGGCGACTCGATCCGTGTCCCGGTGCCGGTCGGTTCGATCGTCGAGCTGAACACCACGGTCGCCCGCGACGTGACCCGTGAGGACGTCCTCGCGGCGTACCGCACGGCCGCCGAGGGCCCGCTCGCCGGTGTCCTGGAGTACTCGGAGGACGCCCTGGTCTCCGCCGACATCACGGGCAACCCGGCTTCCGCGATCTTCGACTCGGAGCTGACCCGGGTCGAGGGCCGCCACATCAAGGTCGTCGCCTGGTACGACAACGAGTGGGGCTTCTCGAACCGCGTGATCGACACGCTCCAGCTGCTGGCCGCCGGCTGATCCGCCGGTCCGCACCGCCCGACGCCCCCGCCGAACCACGGATTCGGCGGGGGCGTCGGCGTGCGGTCCGCGGACGGGGCCCGGAGCCGGGCGTGCGATACGGCGCCGGTACGCCGCCCCGACACCCGTGAAGAGCGCCGGGTGGCGGGGCGCCGCCACGGCTTCACTCCGCCGCGCGGTACGCCTCCGTCAGGCGGTCGATCGCGCCCACCGGATCGCCCGTCAGCAGCAGGTGCTCGGCCTCGGCGAACGGCCGGGCGACCACCTCCGTGACGTCCTGCCCGATCCTTTGCTGGACGAGCAGCCGCGCCGCCCCGACGAGCCGGTGGGCCTCGGGCGAGCCGCCCCGCCCCGCGGCCCCGAGCGCCCGCGCGGCCGTCCCGAGGGCCCGGAGCGCGGGCTCCCCGCCGGTCGGCACCGGGGTGCGGGTGGCGAGCCCCCAGCCGTACGGGAACCGGGGGTCGTACCGCTCGTCCCCGACGTGGATCGGCAGCTGGGCCTCGGACCTCGGCCAGGTCACCGGAAGGCGTCCGGTGAACGGCCTTCTGCCGTAGAGGACGTCGGCGACGCCGTCGCCCTCGGTGCCCGGCAGCCAGGACGCCACCAGCGCGTCGATCTCCGGGAGCCGGTCCTCGACGAGCAACGGACGGCCGGAGACGACGAGCACCGCGCAGGGCATCGCCGCGCACACCCGGTCCACGGCCCTCCCGTCGTCGGCGGACAGGGTGAGCCCATGGCCGTTGCCGACGTCCCCGAAACCCTCGGCGTACGGGGTCTCGGCGACGACGACCACACCCACGTCGTGGCCGCCGGTGGGCGCGGAGGCGTCCCGCGACCAGGTGAGGTCCGCGTCCGGGGCCGCCCGGCGCATCCCTTCGAGGATCGTCGTGCCCTTCGTCGTACGCCCGGGCGAGCCCTGCCAGGTGATGCTCCAGCCGCCCGCCTGGACTCCCAGGTCGTCGGCGCCCGACCCGGCCACGTACACCCGCTGTGCGGGGTCCAGCGGCAGGACGCCCTCGTTCTTCAGGAGGACCTGGGACTTCGCCGCCGCCTCGCGGGCCACCGCCCGGTGCCCGGCGGAGCCCACCGACGGCAGGTGGGTGCGGTCCGCGTACGGCCGCTCGAAGAGCCCGAGGCGGAACTTCTGCGTGAGGATGCGGGAGACGGCGTCGTCGATCCGGGCCGTCGGCACCCGGCCCGCCGTCACCTCGGAGGTCAGGGTGCGCAGGAACCGCGGGTAGTCCATCGGCACCATGACCATGTCCACTCCCGCGCCGACCGAGGTCCGCACCTCGTCGGCGTAGTCGCCGGGGAGCTGGTCGATGGCGGCCCAGTCGCTGACGACGAAGCCCTCGAAGCCCATCCGCCCCTTGAGGACCCCGCTGATCATCTCCGCGTTCGCGTGCATCTTCACCGGCCCCCGGCCGTCGCCCGGGACGTCGAGCGAGGAGTACGAGGGCATGACCGCCCCGACGCCCCGCCGGACCGCCTCGGCGTACGGCGCCAGGTGCACCGCCTCCAGCTCCGCGCGGGTGACCCGGGTGACCCCCTGGTCGATCGTGTAGCCGTCGGTCGTGGAGGAGCCGAAGGCCGTGCCGCCGTCGCCGACGAAGTGCTTGGCGGTGGCGAGCACCTTGTCGCCCCGGCCGAGGTCCGAGCCGTCCCTCGCACCCTGGAGTCCCTCGATCACCGTCTCCATGGCGACGACGAGCGCCGGGTCCTCGCCGAAGGACTCGTAGGAGCGGCCCCAGCGTTCGTCCCTGGTCACACAGAGACAGGGCGCGAAGTCCCAGGGCACGCCGGTGGCCCGCACCTCCTTCGCGGTGACGGCGGCGGTCCGCGCGGCGAGCCCGGGATCACGCCCGGCGCCGATGCCGATGCCGTGCGGCATGAGCGTCGCCCCGACGACGTTGTTGTGCCCGTGGACCGCGTCCACCCCGTAGACCAGGGGGATCTGGAGGCGGGTCGCCCGGGTGCGCGCCTGGAAGGAGTCGACCATCGACGCCCAGGACTCCGGCGTGTTCGGGGTGGGCGCCGAGCCGCCGCCCGAGAGCAGCGATCCGAGCCCGTACCCGGCGATGTCGGCGGGGGAGCGAAGCGCGGTGCGCTCGGCCTGGGTCATCTGCCCCGCCTTCTCCGCGAGGGTCATGCGGGAGAGCAGATCGGCGACCCGTGCGCGGACCGGAAGCCGCGGGTCGAGATACGGCAGTCCGTGCGCGTTCACGACCACCAGCGGGTCCTCGGCGGGCGCCCGCGCACCGGCGACCTCCAGACGCAGCGGGATCGTCTCGGCGGTCTCCGCGACGGCGTCGGCCGGCGCCCGTACCGTGATCGGACGTGTCGTGCCGGAGGGCGTACCGGCGGGGAAGACCAGGCGTCCCGAGACCGGCGGATAGTCCGCGCCCGGCTCGGCGGTCCCGCCGCCCGCCGAGTACGCCACCGTGATCGGCGCGTCGGTCGGCCCGGAGCCGTCGGTGGTCACCGTGACGTCGATCCGGGCCTCGCCGCCCTCGTCGACGGGGTGCACGACGGACCCGGTCACCACCCGTGCGCCGGTCCCGGGGCCGGCCGCGCCCGGCGGCGGCGGGACGGCGGTGCGCGCGGGCTCCCGGGCGGCGGCGCCCGGCGGAGGGCCGGCGAGCAGTCCGGCGAGCACGGCGGCCACCGCCACGCTCACCGTCCTTCGGGGACGTACGGAGGGCATGGGGGCTCCCCTTCCGGCTCGGCGTTGCCCTCGCAGTTCTACCGCCGGACCCGGGCGGCACCGGCCGTCGGACACCCGTGTCGCCGAGCCGTCCCCCGCGCGGAGCGGAACTGCGGGCGGGCGCCGGTGGCGGGGCCCGACGCCGTGCGCGAGCCCGCGCGAAATTCGGTGGCACCCTCCGCTGAAGTGTTCGAGCATGCGCTGCATGAGCGAACAGAACGAGCGGTGGACCCGGGCGAGCACCCACCCCGACATGTGGGTCGACCCCGACGACGATCCCCGTGACAACCAGGGCCCCGGACCGGAGGGCGAGCATGCCACGCTCCTGGGCTTCCTCGCGGACTACCGGCTGACCCTGCGGATGAAGTGCGAGGGCCTGAACCCCGGTCAGCTGGCCCGGCGGTCGGTGCCCCCCTCGCCGATGTCCCTGCTCGGCCTGGTGCGCCACCTCGCCGAGGTCGAGCGGGACTGGCGCAACTGGATCACCGACGGCGAGCCGCTGCCGAGGCTGTACGGCCCCAAGGACGCCGACTTTCACGGAGCCGTCGCGGAACGGACCGCGGTCGACACCGCCTTCGCCGACCTGGAGCGGGAGCAGAAGGAGGTCGACGTGCTCCTGGCGGGACATCCGGACCTCGGCGACCGCGTGGGACGGGAGGGAATCGCGGTACGGGAGTTGATGGTGCACCGGATCGACGAGTACGCCCGGCACTGCGGCCACGCCGATCTGCTCCGGGAGTGCGTCGACGGCAGGGTCGGCCAGTAGCGCGCGGGCAGTGGCGATCGGGCAGTGGCGATCGGCCAGTGGCAGGCGGCCGAGGGCGGGAGACGCGATGATACGCACGTCACCAGGGATGATGTAACGGCTGATACATTTCCTGTCGTGACAGACGACAACACGGGCGTGCGCTGGCTCGTCCTCGTGATCAGGATCCCCGCCGAACCCACCCGGCACCGGGTCGCGGTCTGGCGGGAGCTGCGCAAGATCGGCGCGCTCTCGCTCGGCCAGGGCATCTGGGCGGTCCCGGACGTCCCCGTCTTCGCCGAGGGCACCCGGCGCGCCGTGGAACTCGCCGAACGCGCCGAGGGACAGGCCGTCACCCTCACGGCGCTCGGACGCTCCCCGCAGGACGCCGCCCGCTTCGAGGCCATGTTCACCGCCGCCCGGACCGAGGACTGGACGGAGTTCCTCGCCGACTGCGACAAGTTCGAGGCGGAGATCGCCAAGGAGATCCGCAACGCCAAGTTCACCCTCGCCGAACTGGAGGAGGAGGAACAGAGCCTCGAACGGCTGCGCCGCTGGCACCGCGACCTCACCGCACGCGATGTCTTCGGCGCCCCGGAAGCGGCCGAGGCGGCCGACCGGCTCACCCGCTGCGCCCGCGACTGCGAGGACTACGCGGAACGCGTCTTCGCCGCCCTGCACCGTGGCGAAGGGGACGACCTGTGAGCACCCCCGGCCCGTACCGACCCGAGGGGGGCGACGCGTGAGTACCCCTGCCGCGCTCCGAGCCGAAGGGGACAAGGCGTGAACACCCCCGGCCCCGTACCGGGTCGAAGGGGACGACGCGTGAGTACCCCCGTCCCGTACCGGGCCGAAGGAGGCGACGCGTGAGCACCCCCGTCCCGTACCGGGCCGAAGGAGGCGACGCGTGAGCACCCCCGCCCCGCCCGCCGCCCCGCGCACCGCCATGTGGCCCCTCTACGCGGCGGGCTTCACCACCGCCTTCGGCGCCCACGGCGTCGCCGCCAGCCTCGGCGGCTTCTCGGAGGACGCCGTCACCTCGCTGCTGATACTCGGCGGCCTCCTCGCCCTGTACGACGGCGCCGAAGTCCTCCTCAAGCCCGTATTCGGCACCCTCGCCGACCGGATCGGCGCCCGCCCGGTGCTCCTCGGCGGCCTCGTCGCCTTCGCCTCCGCCTCCGCCGTGTACGCCGTCGCCGACACCTCCGGCTGGCTCTGGGCCGCCCGACTCGGCCAGGGCGCAGCCGCCTCCGCCTTCTCGCCCTCGGCCTCCGCCCTCGTCGCCCGCCTCAACCCGGCCGCCAAGCACGGACGCGCGTTCGGCAGCTACGGCTTCCACAAGTCCATCGGCTACACCCTCGGCCCGCTGCTCGGCGGCGTCCTGGTCTGGGCCGGAGGACTGCGGCTCCTCTTCGCCGTCATGGCGGTCCTCGCCGCCGCCGTCGCCCTGTGGGCCCTGCTCGCCGTGCCCGTCGTACCGCCGCTGCCCAAGGCCCGCCAGACCGTCCTCGACCTGGCCCGCCGGCTGACCTCCCGTACCTTCCTCGCGCCCACCGCCGCCCTCGCGGGCGCCACGGCGGCCCTCTCCGTCGGCGTCGGCTTCCTGCCGGTCTCCGGCCGGGCGGCCGGACTCGGCACCGTGGCCACGGGCGCCGCCGTCTCCCTGCTCGCCCTCACGGCGGCCGTCGTCCAGCCCCGCGCGGGCAGCGCCCTGGACGAGGGACGGCTCACCACCCGCACCGGTCTCGCGGCCGGACTCCTCGTCACCGCCGCCGGGCTCGGCTGCGCCATGCTGCCCGGCCTGACCGGCGTCCTGACCGGCGCGGCCCTCATCGGCGCGGGCACCGGCCTCATCACCCCGCTCGGCTTCGCCGCCCTCGCGGCCGGCACCCCGCGGGAACGGCTCGGGCAGACCATGGGCTCCGCCGAACTCGGCCGGGAACTCGGCGACGCGGGCGGCCCGCTCCTCGTCGCCGCCGTCGCCACGGCCACCACCCTCACCTACGGCTTCGCCGCCCTCGCCCTCCTCCTCGCCGTCGGCCCCCTCCTCACCCTGCTCGGCAGGGACCGGAAGGCGGCGGAGACGGAACGGGGGAGCGGAGCCTGAACCATCCGGGGAGGACGGGCGCGCCCCCGGTACATCCGGGGGAAGGCGGGCGCGTCCCTGCCCTGCCCGGGGGAGGGCGGGTTCGACCCCGCCCCCCTTCACGACAGCCGCGCCCCGGCCGCCCCCGTCTCCTCCTCCGCCGCCACGAGCGCGAGCACCGCCTCCGACACCCTCCGCAGGCGCGGCCGACGCAGGTCCAGGACGGCTCCTCGGACCGATATCCCCTCGGCGCACAGGAGGTTCATCAGCGGCCAGAGGGCCTGGGAGCGCGGGGAAAGGGGGATCTCCCGGCCGTCAGGTGTGACGATCCCGGCCTCCGTCACCCCCGCGAGCAGATTCGTACGGGGCCAGTCGACGATGTACGCGGAGCCGTCCGGGCTCGCCTGGAGCACCACGTCCCTGGTGCGGTGCAGGAGCGCCAGATAGTTCATCGGCACGGTGATCCGCCGCACCGCGTCGAACGCGGGGGAGCCGTCCGCCGGACGGATCCGGAGCCGCACGTCCAGATGCGGGCCGTGCGCCTGGAATGTCGTCGTCCCCGCCATCGAGAGGAACCGGGCCCGCACCAGACGCCCGCCGCGCCGGGACCAGCGGCGGCCCACGGACCCGAACTCCCCGGGCTCACCGGGCAGGAGAGCGGTAAGGAGCCGGGTCTCCTCGCCCGGTTCGGTCACCGGCGCCCGTTCCTCCTCGGGGCCGTCCGCCAGGGCGGAGTAGCGGGCGGCCGTGTCCGGGTCCAGCCGCCGCAGGTCGATCGTGTCGCCGTCCATGAGGACACCGCCGACCGACCACGAGACCCGTATCTGCGCCAGCTGGCGCCGTACCCTCCGGGTCACCTCCGTCGTCCGGCCGTCGAGACCGGTCACCCGGCAGGTCCGCGTGCCCGCGAGGAGAAGGCTGCGCGGCCACAGCACGGTGACCGGACCCGCGTCCGCCCCCGGCGCGCGGGCGGCGGGGCCGACGAGGACGGCGAGGCGGCCCGCCGTGACCGCCGACAGACACAGCGGCGGCACCCGCACCTCCTGGCCGACCTCGAACTGGCCGACCTCGAAATCGGCGCCCTCCGCGCCCCCTGCGTACGGCTCCGTGCCGTGGACCCTGAGCCGCAGCCACACCACCGGCTTCACCTCGGCGGGATCGAAGTTCCCTCCGTAGGTGGTGAACGTGGCCTCCCCGTCCGGCTCGTACCGTACGAACCGGGCCTCCAGGACGTCCGCCCGCACGGGCGGAACGCCCGCCGGGCCCGGGGCCGAGCGCGGCGCCCACACCACGAACGACTCCTCCCCGTACCGCTCGGCCCCTTCCCGTGCCCGGTCGCGGGCCGTGATCCGGGGGAAGTCCGCGCGGGCGGCCTTCAGCGCGGAGACCGGGATCACCGCCGTGACGACGGCGCCGAAACCGGAGGCGGACAGGACCCACTGCGGGCCCGCGCCGTCCCGCCAGGCCGCGTACGCCACGAAGAGGAAGACGGGACCGGTCACACAGCAGAGCAGGGAGAACAGAAGTTTTCCGACGAGCACACCGACGTAGCTGCGCACGGGCCCTCCTTCGTCCGGCACGTCCGATCATCGTTCTGCCCGGAACCCGCCATGAGAAGGGCCCCGGCGCGTCTTTCCGACGCACCGGGGCCCTTTTCCGTACGAGGGTTCAGGAGACGGACCTGCCGAAGAACTCCAGCTCGGCGATCGCCACCTGCCTGCGCGGGTCGGCCCGCCACGCCGTCTGCAACACCAGACGCACCGAGAGCGCGTCCCGGACCCGCACGTCGACCCGCTGGGTGCCGCCGTCGTTCAGATGGTGCTGGGAGACCCGGGTCTCGCCCGAGGAGTCCCGCACCACCAGTTCGAAGGTCCGGGGGGTCGCCTGCCCGTCGGCCTGGGTGGTGTTCTTCGAGCTGCCCGGGGTGATCAGGACGCTCAGGAGATCGGTCGGCTCGGCGAACTCGGCCTCCAGGTACTGGCCCGCGGAGTCGCCCGCGTACCCCGTGCCCCACCAGGTGTTCGAGTATCCGTCGCCCGCCAGCTTCGGGTCCTGCGTCGCCGCCGAATGCGAGGCCGCCCAGGTGACCGGATGCACCGGGACCCGGTCGGCGAAGTGGTCCTGGACGGCACGGACGGCGGGCGGCCCGCCGACGATCCCGCCCACCAGGACCGCCACCGCGCCCGTGGCGATCAGCGCGCGGACGGCCCACCGGCTCCGGTCCCGGGTCAGCGCCGGACGCCGCCCCGCGTACGGCCCCTCGGCCGTGGAGAGCCGCTCGGGGACCATCGGCGTCGCGCAGAACCGGCAGAAGTGCCGGCCGGGGACGTTCGCCAGCGAGCAGGCGGGGCACGGCGTCCCGCCCGCCACGGGCGCGGGCGCCGCGGCGCCAC
>NZ_MSJP01000026.1 GCF_014596525.1 Streptomyces sp. CBMA291 | reverse complement strand
CCGCCGCCGGTGCGCCCCTGCCCGGAGCCCGCGCCGACGCGGCCCGCGCGCTGCTGCCGCTGGTCCGACGCGACCGGACCGTCGGCGTGGCCCTGGTGGGCTGGCCGGGCCCCGCCGTCCTCGACGCCACGGTACGGCGGGCCGTCCTCGGGCTCCTGGACGTGGCGGGCACGGTCCTGGACGTCCCCGATCCCGGCCTTCCCCCGCTCCCCGTCCTCGTCGACGTACTCGACTCCCTCGGCCACCCCGCCGCGCTCCTGCACCTCAGAGACGGTTCCGGGCCGATCACCGTGGACCACCTCAACGCGAGGGCGGTCGCCGTGCTCGGCGCCATGGACCCCGCCGTCACCCTCGCCCGCGCCTTCCCGCCGGCCCACGCCGAACTCGCCCGCCTCGCCCGCGCCGCGCTGGCCGTCACCCGCGTCCAGCGGGCCGGACGGCTGCCCGCTTCGGCCGTACCAGGAGAGCCCCCGCCGCTGCTCGACGTACGCCTGCTGCCCGCCGGAGAGGACCGGGCCGTGCTGCTCTGGCACACCGAGGGCGCACCCGGTCCCGCCACCGCCCGCGCGGTCGCGGGGCTGCGGGACGTGGCGCCCTTCCAGGACAGCCTGACCGGCGCCGGGACGGTGTGGTCACCCCAGGCGTACGCCGTCTTCGGCCGGGACCGGGCCGAGCCGCCGGTACCCCTCCTGGGGCTGCGCGGTCTCGTGCACCCGGACGACGGCGAAGCCCTCACCCGGCTGCTGACCACGCTGACCCGGCGGCAGACGGGCGCGCGGGCGGTCCTGCGGATCATGCTCCCCGGGGGCGCCGTACGCCATGTGCGGGTGGCGGCCGAGCCGCTGATCGACGGGGGGACGGTCACCGGCTTCGCCGGGGTCTACCAGGACGTCTCCGGCAGCCGTCGCACCGAGGCCGCGCTGACGGCCACCTTCGACCGCCTCGTCGCCGTCCGCGACCGGGCGGAGCTGCGCCACCAGCTCGCGCTCCAGCTCCAGCAGGCGATCGTGCCCGAGTTCCCCGGTCTCCAGGAACTGCCCGGCGGACTGCTCGCGGCCGCCCGCTACCGGCCGGCCGCCGAGGAGTACCGGGTGGGCGGCGACTGGTACGACGTCCTCGCGCTGCCCGACGGCAAGGTCCTCGTCGCGGTCGGCGACATCGCCGGGCACGGCATCGACTCCGTCACCGGCATGGTCGCGCTCCGCAACGCCCAACGGGCCCTCGCCTTCACCGGCCACCCGCCCCGGCACCTGATGGGCTGGCTCAACGAGGTCACCCTGCGGACCGGCGGCGGCATCACCGCCACGGCGGTCTGCGCGCTGTACGACCCCGAGGACGGAGGGCTGCTCTGGTCGAGCGCCGGACACCTGCCGATGCTGCTCCTGCGGGACGGCCGGGCACGGGTCCTCGTCCCGCCGCACGACATCCTGCTCGGCGCGGTGCCGGACGTCGGATACCGGGAGCAGCGGGTCGGGCTGCGCCCGGGGGACACCCTGCTGCTGTACACCGACGGTCTGGTCGAGCGCCGTCAGGACGGCCTCGACGAGGGGGTGGCCCGGCTCGTCGCCGAGGCCGAGCGGCTCGCGGACCGGGCGCCGGACCGGCTCGTGGACGAACTGCTCGGCTCGGCCCGGGGCGACACCGACGACGACACCAGCATCGTCGCCGTCCGCGTCCTCGACCGGTCGTCCGAGGGGTCCGATCCGGACGGTCGGTTCGGCCCGCCGGATTCCTGAGGGCCCCGCGCCCTCAGAGCGCCAGCCAGGAACCGATCCTGGTGATCAGCTCGTTTCCGTCGACGGGTTTGGAGACGTAGTCGTCCGCGCCCGCGCGCAGGGCCTCGTCGCGGTCGCCCGGCATCGCCTTCGCGGTGACCGCGATGACGGGCAGACGCTCCCGGCCCGGCATCCTCCGGATGGCCCTGATCGCGCTGTAGCCGTCCGTTCCGGCCATCATGACGTCCATCAGGACGAGCCCGATCTCCCGGTGCGCGGCGAGGGCGTCGAGACCGGCCCGCCCGCCGTCGGCGGCGAGGACGCGCAGCCCGTGTCCTTCGAGGATCTCGGTGAGGGCGAAGACGTTACGGGGATCGTCGTCGACGACCAGCACGGTCCCGCCGTCGGGGGAGGAGCCGGACGTACCGGCGGAGGAGGGGGCGGGCACACCGGCCGCACCGCTCGTGCCCGTCGTGCCGTCGTCGCCTTCCGGGTCCGCCGGGCCCGGCTCCGGCCGGGCGGTGGGCAGATAGAACGTGAAGGTGCTGCCGCGCCCCGGACTGCTCGCGGCCTCGATGGCGCCGCCGAGGAGCCCCGCCACCTCCCGGCTGATGGAGAGCCCGAGCCCGGTGCCGCCGTACCGTCGGGCGGTGGTGCCGTCGCCCTGCTGGAAGGCCTCGAAGACATGGCCCAACCGCTCGCCGGGGATGCCGATGCCGGTGTCGGTGACGCGGAAGGCGAGCACGGGCCGGCCGTCGAGGAGCGCGGGAGGCGTCTCGTCGGGGGCGGCGGGCTCCATGGCGAGCGTCACCCGGCCCTCGTCGGTGAACTTCAGGGCGTTGGAGAGCAGATTGCGCAGGATCTGGCGGATCCTCGCCTCGTCGCCGTCCAGGACCTCGGGCAGGTCGTCGGCGAGGGTGACGGTGAACGCGAGCCGCCGTTCGTCGGCGACCGGTCCGAAGGTCGCCTCCAGATAGTCCGCGAGCCGACGGAGCGGGAACGGCTCGCGCCGGATGTCCCTCTTCCCCGCCTCGACCTTCGACAGATCGAGGATGTCGTTGATGAGCTGGAGGAGGTCGGACCCGGCCGAGTGGATGACCTCGGCGTACTCGACCTGCTTCCCGGTCAGGTTCCCGTCCGGGTTGCGGGCGAGCAGCCGGGCCAGGATCAGCAGGCTGTTGAGCGGGGTGCGCAGCTCGTGGCTCATGTTGGCGAGGAACTCGGACTTGTACATGGAGGTGCGGGAGAGCTGCTGGGCGCGCACCTCCAGCTCCCGTCGGCCCTGCTCGATGACGAGGTTCTTGGACTCGATGTCCTTGTTGCGCTGGGCGAGGAGAGCCGCCTTCTCCTTCAGTTCGGCGTTGGAGCGCTGGAGTTCCCGCTGCCTCGACTGCAACTCGGCGGACCGCGAGCGCAGTTCGTCGGCGAGGCGCCGGTACTGCGCGAGGAGTTCATCGGTACGCAGATGGGCGAGCAGGGAACCGAGGACGGCGCCCGCGCTGTCCACGAGCCGGTCGAGGAAGTCGCGCCGCACCCCGGCGAAGGGCTGGAGCGAGGCGAACTCCAGTGCCCCGATGACCTGTTCCTCGACGACGATCGGCAGGATGATCAGCGCGACCGGCTCGCCCGAGCCCGTACCGGAGGCGATGGTGGCGTATCCGGCGGGCACCCGGTCGACGAGGAGGGGGCGCCGGTCGCGGGCGGCCTGCCCCACCAGGGACTGGCCGAGCCGGAAGCGGCGCGGCGCGGCGTCCGGGGAGTCGGGCGAGCCGTAGGCGGCGGTCATGACGAGTCCGGTGCCGTCCTCGCCGTCCTCGGCGAGGAAGAACGCCCCGTACTGGGCGGCCACCAGCGGCGGCACCTCCGTCATGATCAGCCGGGCGATCGCGGGCAGGCTCCGGGTGCCCTGGAGGAGGGTGGTGATCCGGGCGAGGTTGGTCTGGAGCCAGTCCTGGTCCTCGTTGGCCCGGATCGTGGCGCGCAGCGACCCGACCATGGAGTTGATGTTGTCGCGCAGCTCCCCGACCTCGCCGGGCGCCTCGGCGGTGATCGAACGGGTCAGGTCGCCCTCGGCGACGGCGCTGGTCACCTCGGCGATGGCGCGGACCTGCCGGGTCAGGTTGTCGGCCATCGAGTTGACATTGTCGGTGAGGTCCTTCCAGGTGCCGGAGACCCCGTGGACGGTGGCCTGACCGCCGAGCGTGCCCTCCGTGCCGACCTCCCGCGCGACCCGGGTGACCTCCTCTGCGAAGGAGGACAGCCGGTCGACCATGTCGTTGTAGACCCCGGCGATCTCGCCGAGGACACCCTCGCCGTCGCCGGTGAGCAGGACGGAGAGGTCCCCGTCCCGTACGGCGGTGAGTCCGGCGAGCAGCCGGCGGAGGTCCTCCTCGCCCGGCTCCCGGCGCGTCGGTCCGTGGTCCGGGGAGGTTCTGCGCTCTGTCATGGGTGCCTCGCACGGGGCGCTCACGGTACGGGCCCGGAGCCGTGCGCCCCGGGCGTCCCGAGTCCCCCTCCACTGTAGGGCGGGGACGGTCCCGGGGCCCGCGCCCGCCCGTACGGGGCCACCTCCCTCGGGAGTGCGGCGAAGACCTCGCGAGACCGCGTCCGCCGGTGGACCGGATGTTCGAGATCACCGGTGCGCGGGGAGTGTTCCAGGTGTACGGACGCGTCGACGAGGCGCTGTCCGGGCATGGCCGCGACGACGGCGGGAGAGATGAACGAGAGCGGCACCGACCTCCCCCCGGCCCAGATCCGCAGGCTCGTCCTGAGCGGGACCCGGGGCGTGGTGGCACGCTGCCGCGACTTCACGGCCCAGGCCCTGACCGACTGGGGATGGCTCCCCCCGGAGAGCGAGGAGGCGGGACAGCGGGTGGAGGACGTCCTGCTGCTCGTCTCCGAGGTCGTCACCAACGCCTGTCTGCACGCCGGAGGACCGCAGGAGTTCGTCCTGCGCCACGAGCCGGGACGGCTGCGGGTCGAAGTGGCCGATGCCAGCCCCGTACACCCGAGTGCCCGTGTTCCCCGGTCACCCGCCCTGCCCGGAGGCCATGGGCTCATGGTGCTCGACCGGCTCGCGGGAGCCTGGGGCGCCGAGGACAAGGGGCCGGGAGCGGTGGGCAAGGTGGTGTGGCTGGAGGTCGGCCGCCCGTCCCGCCCGCCGTGGCGCCCTTCGGGGACCGGCCTCCGCTGAACGGCGGCCGCATCGACATGCGGCCACAGGGCGAAGGTTCGATTCGGGTGTGCGGGGGAACCCGCAGGGGTGCGACGCGACCGTGCCGGTCGTCGTCACCGGTTCCCCGACCCCGTGACGGAGCCGGGCGGGAGGAGGTGGCCGCGATGAACGAACCCCCGCTCTCCGCGCGTGAGCGACGCGTCCTCGCGGAGATCGAGGAGCAGCTGGAGCGCGACGAGACGCTTGCGCGCAGCCTGCGCACCATGCGCCGGAGCCGGAGGGACCGGCGTTCCCTGTCCGCCGGGGCGCGGCTTGGGCCTTCCTCGGACGGCGGAGCCCGTCACCGGCTGCCCCGGCTCGCCTTCGCCGGGCTCGGGGCGCTGAGCCTGACGCTTTTCGTCCTCGCCGTCGCCACCGAGGCGGCACCGCTGATCTGGCTGTTCGCGGGAGTGTGGATCGTGACCCTGGCCTCGCTGGCGCGCCTCGTCGGCCAGGCGTTCCGCCGCTGGTCGGCGGGGTGGGAAAGATCCGAGACCACGGAGAGGACCGAGAAAACGGACTGAGCGTGTTTGCGCCCCGGCGTACGGGGTGAGGCGCGGACACGGTGGATGTGCCCGTTCCCATGGAAGGAGACACGTCATGCGCAAGAGTGCCATGGACAAGGGCAAGGGCAAGGTCAAGGAGACCGTGGGCAAAGCCACGGGCAACGAACGGATGGAGGCCGAGGGCCAGGCCGACCAGGTGAAGGGCAAGATCAGGGAGATCGGGGAGAAGGCCCGCGAGCGGGCCCGGAAGACCCGCGACGACCTGAAGTGACCGCGCGCTCACCCGCGCGCCGGGGGCCCGTGGCGACAGGACGGGCCCCCGCCGCGTGCCCTGGACGGGGGTCGGGGCTCCGGGGGCGGCCCGGGACTCTGTGGCTGGACGGGGACTCCGTGGGCGTGGAGCCCTGCCCGGATGCCGGGGCCGTACGGGCAGGCGGGGTCGTACGGGCAGGCGGGGCCGCCCTGGGGTGGGGGCTCCCGCACGGGTCGGCCGGATCTGAGGAGTGAGGACCCGTACGGGGTCGGCCGGATCTGAGGAGTGAGGACCCGTACGGGGTTGGCCGGGTCTGGGGAGTGAGGACCTGTACGGGGTCGGCCGGGTCTGGGGGTGAGGGCCCCCGTACGGGTCAGCAGGACCTGAGGGCGAAGGGCCCCGTACGGGACGGGACGGCCGGGCCTGGGGTGAGGGTCCGCGCGGGTCAACCGGGCCTGGGGCGAAGGGCCCCGTACGGGACGGCCGAGCCTGGGGGGTGAGCGCCCCCGTACGGCTCGCCCCTGCATGGCTTTCCCCCCCGTACGGCTCGCCCCCGTCCGAGGACGAGCGCCCCCTACCGGTCGGCCGGGCCGGTCATCCCCGGCCGGGGCGGTCGGTCAAGCCGAGCCGTTCCCGCCGCATGGATCCGTTCGGAGCGGGAAGGGGTCCTCATAGGACGCTCGACCCGACGGACCTCCGCCGTGCACTCCGCGACGTGGGCCCCTGCCCCCGTCGAAGGAGCCCCATGTCCCGTACTCCGGCTCGCACGAGCCGTACCCCCCGCGCAGGGCCCTCCTCGGGGGCCGGGATGCGCCGGGCCGCTCTGGCCGGGCTGCCCGAGATCGACCGCCCGAGCCGGGTCTCCACGGACCGGGCCCAGTCCGTCTCCGTCGCCCTCTTCGCGAGGCTGGCCGAGCTGGAGCCGGGAACGCCCGAGCACGCCTACGTACGCAACACGCTGGTGGAGCTGAACCTGAGCCTGGTGCGGTTCGCCGCCCGGCGCTTCCGCAACCGGCGCGAGCAGCGGGAAGACCTCGTGCAGGTCGGCACCATCGGCCTGATCAAGGCGATCGACCGGTTCGACCCGACCCGGGGCGTGGAGTTCTCCGCCTTCGCACTGCCCACGGTCATCGGCGAGATGAAACGGTTCTTCCGGGACACCACCTGGGCCGTACGGGTGCCCCGACGCCTCCAGGAACTCCGGGTGGACCTCGCCAAGTCCACCGACGCCCTCGAACAGGACCTCGGCCACCGGCCGACCCGGGCCCAGGTCGCCGACCGGATGCACCTCTCCGAGGAGCGCGTCGCCGAGGGCGAGATCGCCGCCCACGGCTACACCGCCCGCTCCCTCGACGTGTCACCCGACGACGAGGACACCCCCCGCGTCTCCGCGCGGCGGCTCGCCGAGGCCGAACCCTGCTACGAGCTGATCGAGGACCTCGCCTCCCTGAAGCCGCTCGTGGCCCGCCTCGACGCCAGGGACCAGCGCATTCTCGCCCTCCGCTTCGGCCAGGACCTCACTCAGGCGCAGATCGGCGAACGCCTCTCCCTCTCCCAGATGCACGTCTCCCGACTGCTGAGACGCATCCTGGACGAACTGCGGGCGGGCCTCGCCGCCGAGGGCCCCGCGCCCACCCCGACGGGCTGAGTCCCGCACCCGCCGTCTCCTCTTCCCCCTCGCCACCGCCCCCGCCGGTCCGTACCGACGGGGACGGTGGCGAGGACGACCGCCCCTGCCACCGCCCCGGCCCCTTCGTCGGTGACCGGCCCCGTCGGCAGGCGTGGGCGCAGGGGCGGTGGCGGGCGCCCTGAGGCGCGGTCCCCGGCCGACGCGCGAGGCGGGTCCCGGGACCGGGTCCGTCGGGCGCACCAGAAGGATCCGGTGGTGTTCCGTGGCCGGCTCGCGGCCCTCGCCGTCGGTGAAGCGGCCGGTCACCGCGTACAGCCCCGGTACGCCTGCCCCATCGGCAGTCGCTCCGTCGGCAGCCGCACCTCGTACGAACCGCCGGGCCTGAAGCCCCCCAGTACCGTGCGCGCGGTCGACAGCACGGTGCCGTTCCTGGCCCGCACCTCCTCGAACGCGAGCCCGTCGATCTCCCGGCCCAGCCGGAAGGTGAGCCCGACGCTGACCACCGTGCCCTCCGGGAGCACCAGCGGCCCGCCGCCCTCCGCACCCCGCAGGGGCACGTCGAGGCGGCCGAGGCCCTCGGTGTGCGGGGAGACGGCTTCCCGCTCGAAACCGTTCACCACGGATCACCACCCTTCGCGGCGGGCTCCGGGACGGTATGCGCCCGGTCCCGGCCCCTGACCTGCGACGGCCCCGACGGCCGAGGAGCAAGCCCGTGCCGCCGCGCCCGGGTGGATTCCAGCCCTCGGGCAGTTTGTCGATACGGGAACGCGTGTCCTGTTCAATGGGGCCGCGACCCGTGGAGAAGACGCCGGTGCCGGGGCGTCACCGGCGCACGCGGTCGTCGGAACACTGAACTCGGGAGGCGCGCTATGCGTTTCGGTCTGCTCGGCCCGCTCACGGCACAGGGCTCCGCCGGTCCTCTGGTCATCGGCAGCGTCAAGGTCCGTACCCTGCTGGCCCTTCTGCTCCTGAGGCGCGGCCAGGTGGTCTCGTCCGACGAACTCAAGGCCGCCCTGTGGGGCTCCGCCCCGCCCGCGACGGCCGCGAGTTCGCTCCACAACCACATCACCCGGCTGCGCAGGGCGCTCGGCCCCGACGGAGCCGCCCGGCTGCGCTCCGTACCGCCCGGATACGTCCTGGACGCGGACCGGGGCACGCTCGACGCCGACGTCCACGAGGACCTGCTGAGCACCGCCCGCGCCGCACGCCGTCAGGAGGACTGGCAGGCCGTGCGCCGCGCCTGCGTGGCGGCGCTCGGGCTGTGGCGGGGGAGCCCGCTCGCGGACCTCCCCGGACTCTGCCTGAGCCCCCGGTACGCGCCGGGGCTCCAGGTCTTCGAGGAGGCCAGGCTCGTCGCGCTGGAGTGGCGCTGCGAGGCGGACCTGCGACTCGGCCGGTACGACGGGCTGGCCGCCGAACTGTACGCGCTGACCGAGCAGCACCCGCTGCGGGAGGGCTTCCACCGGCATCTGATGCTCGCCCTGCACCGCACCGACCGGCAGGCCGAGGCCCTGGCCGTCTTCCACCGGCTCCGGAGAACCCTCGCGGACGAACTGGGCGTGGAGCCCGCGCGTACCGTGCAGGAGGCGCTGGCCGAGATCCTGCGGGGCCCCGACGAGCCCCTGACGAAGCCCTTCCCGGCCTCGTCCCCCTCTTCCCCCGTCCCCGGTGCCGTCCCGCCCGTATCGGACCGGACCCGGAACCGGCCCCCGACGCCGACGACGAACCCGACCTCGACCTCGGCCCCGGCTTCGGCCCCGGATTCGCCCGAGAGTACGGCCGGGCGGTCGGGTCCGGGCCCGGCCGGTGGCCATGTGCCCGCCCAACTCCCGCCTGCCTCGCGCTACTTCTCGGGCCGCAAGGCCGAACTCGCCCGGCTCGACGCGCTCCTCGGCGACGCCCGCCGGTACGGAGGCGGCGGAATGGTCGTCCTCTCCGGTCCGGGAGGCGTCGGCAAGACGACCCTCGCCGTGCACTGGGCACACCGCGTCCGCGAGCACTTCCCCGACGGCCAACTCCACCTGGACCTACGCGGTTTCGGCCCCGAAGGGTCCGCCGTCACCCCGGACAACGCCCTGCGGAGCCTCCTCGAAGGGCTCGGTGTCCCGCGTGCCCGCGTCCCCGCCTACCAGGAGGCCCGCACCGCTCTCCTCCGCACGCTCACCGACGGGCGCCGGCTGCTGATCCTCCTCGACAACGCCCGCGACGCCGCCCATGTACGGCCGCTGCTGCCCGGCTCCGCCACCAGCCTCACCCTGGTGACCAGCAGGGACCAGCTCCTCGGCCTCGTCGCCGTCGAAGGCGCCCAGCCGGTGGCCCTGGACGTGCTGCCGCCCGACGAGGCACGCGAACTGCTCGCCGCCCGCGTCGGTCACGACCGGGTCGCCGCCGACCCCCGCGCGGCCGACGAAGCCGTCGAACTGACCGCGCGGCTCCCGCTGGCGCTGGCCGTCGTCGGCGCGCGGGCCGCCGTCACCCCCGCCCTCAGCCTGACCCGGCTCGTCGAACGGCTGCGCCGCTCCCGGGGGCTCGACGCCTTCACCGGAAGCGACGCCCTCAGCGACGTCCGCGCGGTCCTCTCCTGGTCCTACGAGACGCTGAGCCCCGAAGCGGCGGGCCTCTTCCGGATGCTGGCCGTCCACCCCGGGCCCAGGGTCACGGTGGCCGTGGCCGCCAGCCTCGCCGCCGTACCGCCGTCACGGGTGGAGGAACTCCTCACCGAACTGGCACGGGCCAACCTCGTCACCGAGGACGCCGAAGGGCGGTACGCCTTCCACGACCTGCTGCGCTCGTACGCGACCGAGCTGGGCGAACAGCAGGACTCCGGGGCACGACGGCTCTCCGCCCTGCGCCGCCTCGCCGAGCACTATCTGCGCACCGCGCAGGTGGCCAGCCTGTTCATGGACCCCTCGCTGAGCCCCGCCGGTCTGCCCGACAAGACGGGGCGCGGGGTGCGCCCGGAGGTGATCGCGGACGTCACGGCGGCCAGAGAGTGGTTCACCGGGGAGCACGCGGCCCTGGTGCAGACCGTCTCCCGGCTCGGCGACGCCGGACTCGACCTCGCCTGCTGGCAGCTGGCCCACCTCCTCAAGACGTACCTCTTCTGGGGCGGGCACTGGGACGACGGGGTCGTCGTCCAGACCGCCGCGCTGCGGGCTGCGGAGCGGCTCGACGACCCGACGGCCCAGGCGAAGGCGCTCAGGAGCCTGGCCTCGGCACTGCGCTGGAACGTCCGGGAGGCTGCGGGCGAGGCCCATCTGCGCAGGGCTCTCGCCCTGTTCACCGCCGAGGAGGACCTGTACGGCCAGGCGGACGTCCATCTCGACCTCGCGGGCCGGTACGAGCGGCGGGAACGCCCCGAGGAGGCACTGCACCACAACGAGCAGGCGCTCGCGCTCTTCCGGGCCCTGGGCAACCGCAGCGGAGAGGCCAAGGCCCTCAACAACGTGGGGTACTTCTACGCCCTGCTCGGCAACCACGCGGAAGCCCTGGCCATGTGCGAGGCCGCCCGGGTGGTCTTCGAGGAACTCGGCGACCTGCGCAGCCTCGCCCTCACCTGGGACAGCATCGGCGTGGTGCACCAGGAGACCGGCGACCTCGACCGGGCGGTGCGCTGCTTCCGCCTCTCGGCGGACGGTCTGCGCGAGGTCGGCGCCCCCCACTACGAGGCCCTCTCCCTGGACCATCTGGGCGACGCGGAACAGTCCTCGGGCCACCCCGAAGCCGCCCAGGACGCCTGGCGGCGAGCCTGGGAACTCCTGGACGCGCTCGGGCACGACGACGCGGAAGGGATCAGACTCAAGCTCAGGGAGGCGGAATCGTCCTGACGGTCCGGCGCCCGGAACCGGCGCCCGGTCCCGATTCCGGCCCCGATCCCGGCACCGGACCCGGCCGGGAGTGCGGGGTCCGGGGCGCCGTACCGCCCTCCCAGGGCGGAGCACCCGGTTCGGCCATCCGGCCGTCCGCCCTTCACGCGTGGCGGTGATGACGGGCCACGGGCGGATCAACACCGGTCACCGTGCGTGGTTCGGGACCCCTCGGGAACCGAGACTCGCGCCATGACACAGCACACCACCGAGCGCCGCCGTCGCCGTCGGCGGCCCGGCTCGGCCGTACTCTCCTCAGCCGTCGCCCTGGCGTCGCTGCCCGCGCTGCTTCTCGGGCCGGCAGCCCAGGTCGCCAGTGCGGCGCCGCTGCCCGGGGGACTCGGCCCCTGCGTCCCCGGGGACTGCCCCGACCCGTTCCCCGGGATCAACAACCTGCCGTTCGCCGGGCGGGACGACGCGATCAACGTCTTCGTCGGCGACGACTTCCTGGTCCGCAGCCGTGCCGCCGAGGCCGAGGGGCGGGTCGTCGTCCTCGACAACTTCGACCAGAACAAGGACCCCGAGGCCGGTCTCTACAACCTCGGCATCGTCGGCGTGGGCTCCCGCGTCCCCCCGTCCAGGGACGCGGACTTCCTCACCACCGGCGGGGACATCACGATCGCTCCGGAGCAGCGCCTGGAGACCACCGGCGGCCTTCCCGACGAGATCGGGACCGTACGGCACGCGGGCTCGGTCACCGGCACCGTGATCGGCACCCTCGTCCAGGACGCGAACGCCATCGTGCCGTACATCGGACTGCGCGACCAGCTCACCGCGGCCAGCCGCTGCTACGCGCGGGTCGACGGCGTGCCGAGGACCCCCACGGGCACCGCCGACAACCAGGGCGGCCAGACGGTCTTCACGGGTGACGGCACCTCGGCCCTCCAGGTCTTCAACGTCGACTTCGACCTCGCGGGGCCGACCGGCGGCCAGCAGGGTCTGGTCTTCGAGAACATCCCGGACGGGGCGACGATCCTCGTCAACATCCTCGGCACCGACCGTACGATCAACACCTACAGCGGTGGCATCGACGACGCCATCGACCCGCTGAACGCCTACCGCGAGCGGCTGCTGTGGAACTTCCCCGACGCCACGTCGATGACCCTTGAGGGCACGGGCCAGTTCCAGGGCAGCGTCCTCGTCGGCGAGCAGACGTCGATGTCGACGGTCTCGGTCCCGGGCTCCAACGGGCGCTTCTTCACGACGGGTTCGCTCACCCACACCAGCTC
This sequence comes from Streptomyces sp. CBMA291, assembly GCF_014596525.1. Lineage (GTDB taxonomy): Bacteria > Actinomycetota > Actinomycetes > Streptomycetales > Streptomycetaceae > Streptomyces. The sequence continues at coordinate 92,273 of NZ_MSJP01000026.1, read as the reverse complement.
GGCCACGGGCGGCGGCGGCCAGGAGTTCCACGCCTACCCCTTCAACGGCGACCTGCCGGACTGCGGCACCCCCATCCCCACCACCGGTGACGTCCGTGTGGTGAAGACGGACGCGGGGACGGGCGCGGTGTTGCAGGGGGCGACCTTCCGTCTGTGGGAGGAGACGAACGGTGTGGCCGGTCTCCAGACGACCGGGGCGAATCCCGACACGCAGGTCGGTGCGGACTGTGTGACGGGTGCGGATGGTGTGTGCTCGCGGACGGTGGAGACGGGTACGTACTACTGGCAGGAGACGGCGGCTCCACCTGGGTACGATCTGCCGTCGCCCGCCGTGTTCGGTCCGCTGGTCCTGACGGAGGGCAACGCGGAGGCAGGGGTGTCCGTGACGGCGGAGGACACGCGTTCCGTCGTTCCGCCGACGACCGGTGACGTCCGTGTGGTGAAGACGGACGCCGACACGGGTGCGGTGTTGCAGGGGGCGACCTTCCGCTTGTGGGAGGAGACCAATGGTGTGGCCGGTTTGCAGACGACCGGGGCGAACCCTGACACGCAGGTCGGTGCGGACTGTGTGACGGGTGCGGATGGTGTGTGCTCGCGGACGGTGGAGACGGGTACGTACTACTGGCAGGAGACCGTGGCCCCGCCTGGTTACGAGCTGCCGTCGCCCGCGGTCTTCGGTCCGTTGGTCCTGACGGACGCGAACGCCTCCGAGGGTGTCTCGGTGACGGCGGAGGACACGCGTTCCGTCGTTCCGCCGGGCACCGGTGACGTCCGTGTGGTGAAGACGGACGCCGAGACGGGCGCGGTGCTGCAAGGAGCGACCTTCCGCCTGTGGGAGGAGACCAACGGCGTGGCCGGTTTGCAGACGACCGGGATCAACCCCGACACGCAGGTCGGTGCGGACTGTGTGACCGGTGCGGACGGTGTGTGTTCCCGGACGGTGGAGACGGGTACGTACTACTGGCAGGAGACGGCGGCTCCGCCTGGTTACGATCTGCCGTCGCCCGCCGTGTTCGGTCCGCTGGTCCTGACGGACGCGAACGCCTCCGAGGGCGTCTCCGTGACGGCGGAGGACACGCGTTCCGTCGTTCCGCCGGGCACCGGCACGATCGAGCTGATCAAGACCGACGCCGACAACCACGCCCCGCTGCCGGGCGCGACCTTCGAGCTGTGGGAGGAGACCAACGGAGTTCCCGGTCTCCAGACCGGCGGCGCCGACCCCGACAGCCGCGTCGGGACCGCGTGCACGACCGGCACCAACGGTCTGTGCACCTTCGACGACCTCGACCACGGCACGTACTACCTGCGCGAGACCGGTGTGCCGGACGGCTTCGTCCTGCCCGCCGACCCGGTGACGGGCCCGTACGTGATCGGCGAGGGCCACGAGGTCGTGGTCGCCCGCCTCGCCAACCGGCGCGAGGAGGAGCCCTGCGAGCCGGGTTACGGCGACGAGGGCTACGGCTCCCAGGGATACGGTTCCCACGGTCACGGCACCTGCCGTAAGACCGCCTGACCGGCACCCCGCGCAAGCCGGAAAAGCGCCCGCCCCGGACGGTTCGACCGTCCGGGGCGGGCGCCGCCGTTCCGCCACCCGGACTCAGCGGGGCTTTGCGGGTGCCGGAGGGCCCGACGTGGCGGGGGCGTCGAGGAAGCCGCCCGACTGGTGCCGCCACAGACGCGCGTAGGACCCCTCGGCGTCCAGCAACTCCTGGTGCGTGCCCTGCTCGACGATCCGGCCCCGGTCCAGGACGACGAGCCGGTCCATCGTGGCGACGGTACTGAGCCGGTGCGCCACCACCAGCGCCGTACGGCCCTCCATCAGCCGCCACAGCGCGTCCTGGACCAGCACCTCGCTCTCGGAGTCCAGGGCGCTGGTCGCCTCGTCGAGCAGCAGCACCGGCGCGTCCCGCAGGATCGCGCGGGCGAGCGCGACCCGCTGGCGCTGGCCGCCGGACAGCTTCACGCCCCGCTCGCCCACCAGCGTGCCGAAGCCCTCGGGCAGTCCGTCGGCGAACTCCGTCACATGCGCCGCCTCCGCCGCGCGCCGGACCTCGGCGTCGGTGGCGTCGGGGCGGGCGAACGCGATGTTGTCCCGCAGCGTCCGGTGGAACATCACCGGCTCCTGCGGCACATAGGAGATGAGCCCGCGCAGATCCGTCTGCCGCAGCCGGCTGATGTCCTGCCCGCCGATCAGGATCCGCCCGCCGTCGACGTCCGTCATCCGCAGCAGCAACCGCGTCAGCGTGGTCTTGCCGCCGCCGGACCGCCCGACGAGCCCCACCCTCGTACCGCTGGGCACGTCGAGTTCCAGACCGTCGAAGAGCTTCTTCCCGCCGTACGAGAAGCGCACCGTCTCGAAGCGGACGTCGGCGGGGCCCTTCCGCAGCGGATCGGGCGACGGCGGGTCGACCACGGTGGGCGGGTCGAGCAGCAACTCGGTGAACTGCGCCGCCTCCGTCACCGAGCTTTCGAGCCGCCGGTAGATCTGGTTGAACTCGAACATGATCCGGGTGGCGTTGGCGTAGTACGTGAAGGCCACGATGACCACCTCCACGCCGTGGTCCGCCGCCCCGAGCCCGAGCGCCAGGACGAGCCCCAGGACATTGGTGAGGACCGACATCGGGGCGACGATCGTGTCGATCCGCAGATTGCCGTAGTCCCACGAACGCAGCGTCAGACGCCGTGACTCCGCGACCCGTGAGCGGTGCTCGGCCGCCTCCTGCCTCTCGGCGGCGAACGCCCGTACGGTGTCCATGTTCGTCAGACTGTCGGCGACGTGCCCGGAGACACGGGCGATCGCCTGTTCGCGCTCGGCGACCAGCCGTTGCCGCCGCCGGATCAGCGGCACCACGCAGAGCGCCGTGAGCGCGATCAGCGTGAGCAGTCCGGCCACCAGGACGGGGTCGTAGCGCCACAGCACCACCGAGGCGAACAGCAGCGGCACGAGACTGCCGAGGACGGAGAACGTCAGCGTGTCGACGACGTCCTCGAAACGCCCGGCGAAGCTCAGGACCCGCTTGGTCAGCGACCCGGCGAAGTTGTCGTGGAAGAAGGCGGCGTCCTTGGCGAACAGCTCGTCCATCCCCGTCACGTACAGGTTCTCCAGACCCCGCGCGTCGAGCCTGTTCAGACAGTGGAAGCCGAGCCGCCACAGCGCCTCCCCGAACAGCAGGACTCCCGCGAAGGCGAGGACGTACGGCAGGAGCGGACCGAGGGCGAGGGCGCCGCCCCCCTCGGCGATCCGGCCCACGAGCTTGGCGACGATCAACGGGGAGACGTAGCCGAGGAAGATGTTCCCGACGGCGGGCAGCAGCATCGCGGGCACGGTCAGCCGGCGCAGCCGGAGCAGCTCCCGCCCGTAGAAGCGCAGGGCGAGGGCCACCGAGCCTTTCCTGGGGGCCCCTTCGAGTGAGGCGGGGGGTTCGTCCGATCCGGTGGCCGTGTCGGATGCGGCGGGGGAGTCCGATCCGGTGGGGGCGGTGGATTCGGTGAGGGTGTCGGATCCGGAGGAGCGGGATTTCTCTGGTGTTTCAGGAGATTCCATACCCAACCCTGAGGTGTCGGTCTGGTCGGAGAATCCTCGGAGTCTCCCGCGACGACCCCCGCCCGGTCCAAGCGTTTTCCCCCTCCGCAACCCGGGGGGCCGGGGCCCGTGGTCACAGCGGCTGGTCGGGCCAGTCCAGGAGCCGGGCGCCGATGACGGCCGTCTGAAGGGTGTACCGCTGCACCGGATCGGCCGGATCCGCGCCGGTGAGACGGTAGATGCGGTCGAGCCGGTACGTCATGGCCCGGACGCTCAGACTGAGTTGCCGCGCCGCCTGCGCGCTGACGCAGCCCGTGTCGAAGTACGCCGTCAGCGTGTCCAGAAGCGGCCGCGCGCCCCCGCGCGCCCCCTGGAGCGGGCCGAGCACCGTCCGTACGAGGTCGGCCATGGCCTGCCGGTCGCGGGTCAGCACCGGATAGACGAGGAGGTCGGCCGCGTACAGGACGGGGGCGTCCAACTCCATGCGGGCGGCGAGATCGAGCGCGTTCAGGGCCTCCTCGTACGAGTGGACGACACCGCCGGGACCCGGGTGCGGACGGCCCACCGCCACCTGGCCGCCGTCGGTCGCCGCGTACGCCTGCTTCGCGAAGTGCGTGAGCACCTCGGGCTCGTCGGAGGGCGCCACGCAGATCAGCCGCCCGTCCTTGGTGGTGAGCAGGATGCGCCGGTTGCCGAACCGCGCGAGCAGGGAGGACTCGACCCGCCGGGTCACCTCGTAGCCGTCGCCGTACGGCTCCGCGCCCTGGGCGACGGCCACGGCGTGCGCGTGGGAGAGGAGCAGCCCGAAGTGCTCGGCGCGCTCCGCTATCCGCCCCGGGCCGCTGCCGCCGTGGAGCAGGTCGTCGATGAACTCGCGCCGCGCCGCCTCCTCCTGGCGCACCGCGAGGCGCTGGGCGCGCTCATGGCCCTCGGCGAAGGCGTCCACGGCCTGTTCGACGGCGGCGAGGAGATGTTCGGCCTCGGTGCGCCGCAGACCGGCCCGGACCTCCTGCGCGGCGGAGAGCAGATCCCGTACGAGGGCGCGCAGCCCGAGACCCCGCTCGGCCGCCCGCTCGCCGCGTGAGCGCAACGACTCCCGCTCCTCGCGGGTGAGCCCCCGGCCCGTCGCGCAGATCCCCGCCAGGATCTCGGCGTACCCCTCCAGGTGGTCCGCCGCCCTCTCCTGCTCCTTCACGGTTCCTCCCCGCTTCCCGCCTTTTTTCTTGACTTCCCCTTGACGTTCTCTTGACGTCCGGCACCAGCGTGCCATGCGGCTCCAGGGTGCTTGCCACCGGCATCGGAGAGGTGCCGAAGACTGCCGGATTCCGGCAGTGAACAAGTGCGCCTGAGAGAACAGAATGGCATCGCGGCAGGACGCGGGCCGAGCCCCGGTGCCGGGACACGGAAAAGGCCCCGGTGCTCTCCGGAGCGATCCGTGTCCACGGCGGCGACCGCCCGCCACGCCGTCCGTCCCCGCCCGAACCGCGTGCCCCTCTCACGCGTCCTCTCTCCTGCCTGTGCTCGTCCTCGATCGATAACGGGGTTCTCCATGGATTTCCTGACCGTGGGTGTCGGCGTCCTCGTCGCCGTCGTCCTGCTCGTCGTCGCCGTACTGCTCCTCGCGGTGAGCCGGCTCTTCCGGAAGGTCGAACAGGGCAAGGCCCTGATCGTCTCCAAGACGCGCACCGTCGACGTGACCTTCACCGGACAGATCGTGCTGCCCGTCCTGCACAAGGCCGAGGTGATGGACATCTCGGTGAAGACCATCGAGATCTCCCGCACCGGCCGGGACGGTCTGATCTGCCGTGACAACATCCGTGCCGACATCCGGATCTCGTTCTTCGTACGGGTCAACAAGACCGTCGAGGACGTCATCAAGGTCGCCCAGGCCATCGGCACCGAACGGGCCAGCGACAAGGCCACCCTCCAGGAACTCTTCAACGCCAAGTTCTCCGAGGCGCTGAAGACCGTCGGCAAGCAGCTGGACTTCACCGACCTCTACACCAAGCGCGAGGAACTCCGCTTCCGGATCATCGAGATCATCGGCATCGACCTCAACGGCTACAGCCTGGAGGACGCGGCGATCGACTACCTGGAGCAGACCCCGCTCAGCCAGCTCGACCCCGGCAACATCCTCGACGCCCAGGGCATCCGCAAGATCACCGAGCTGACCGCCGTCGAGAACGTCCGCACCAACGAGTACCGGCAGAACGAGCAGAAGGAGATCACCCGGCAGAACGTCGACGCCCGCGAGGCCATCCTCGAACTGGAGCGCCGTCAGGCCGACGCCGAGATCAAGCAGAAGCGGGAGATCGACACCGTACGGGCCCGCGAGGAGGCGGAGACCGCCCGGGTGGTCGAGGAGGAGCGGCTGCGGTCGCAGAGCGCCTTCCTCAGGACCGAGGAACAGCTCGGCGTCCAGCGGGAGAACCAGGCCCGCGAGGTCGCCGTCGCCCAGAAGAACCGCGAGCGCGTCATCGCCGTCGAGAACGAGCGCATCGAGAAGGACCGCCTCCTTGAGGTCATCGCCCGCGACCGGGAGACCCAGCTCACCCGGATCGCGGCAGAGAAGGAAGTGGAGTCGGAGCGCCGGGACATCGCCGAGGTCATCCGCGAGCGGATCGCGGTGGACCGCACGGTCGCCGAGCAGGAGGAGTCCATCAAGCGGCTGCGTACCGTCGAGGAGGCCGAGCGCGACCGGCAGGCCCTCGTCATCGCCGCCGAGGCCGAGGCGCAGGAGCGGCTCGTCAAGGACATCAAGGCGGCGGAGGCCGCCGAGCAGGCCGCCGTGCACAGGGCGGCCGAGGAACTCACCCTCGCCGAAGCCCGCAGCAAGGCCGCCGACATGGAGGCCCGCTCCAAGATCCGCCTCGCCGAGGGCATCAAGGCACAGGCCGCCGCCGAGGGCCTGGCCGCCGTGGAGGTACGGGACAGGGAGGCCGACGTCATCGGCAAGGCGGGCCGCGCCGAGGCCGAGGCAGCCGAGGCCAAGCTGCGCGCGGAGGCCGAGGGCCTGCGGGCCAAGGCGCTCGCCGAGGCCGCCGCGATCGGCGAGAAGCTGAAGGCCGAGGCCGCGGGCCTGACCGAGAAGGCCGCCGCCATGGCCGCGCTCGACGACGCCTCCCGGGCCCACGAGGAGTACCGACTGCGCCTGGAAGCCGAGAAGGACATCCGGCTCGCGGGGCTCGACGTGCAGCGGCAGGTCGCCGAGGCACAGGCCACCATCCTGGCCACCGGCCTCGAACAGGCCGACATCAACATCGTCGGCGGCGAGTCCGTCTTCCTCGACCGCCTCGTCCAGTCGGTCTCCCTCGGCAAGTCCTTCGACGGCTTCGTGGACCACTCGCGGACCGCGCAGGCCCTCGCCGGTCCCTGGCTGAACGGAGAGGGCTCCTTCACCGAGGACCTCACCAGGATCCTGGGCTCCCTGGGCAGCGGCGACATACAGAACCTCAGCGTCTCCGCGTTCCTCGCCAAGCTCGTGAAGTCCGGCGCCCTCGACGGCGCGGACCCGGCCCTCGTCGCCGCCCTCGGCGCGGCGGCCGGACCCCAGGCCACCGGACCGAAGGCCGTCGCGGCCACCGGCGCCACGCCCAACGGCACCGCACCGCACGGCGCCACCGGGAACTGACCGCCGCGGGGGAGCGGCCACCACGGGCCCGGTGCCGTGCCACGAGCACGGCACCGGGCCACATCACCACATCACAGGGGAGCGGAACGGACATGAACGCCGGAATCGACGGGGACACGTACACCGTGCTGCGGGACCGGCTGGCCGCACAGGGCACCGAACTCGCCCGGCGCGCCGGAGAACTCAACCGAGCACGCACCGCCGCCTTCGGCTCCGGCGAACTCGACCTCGCGGGCACCGGCCGACTGCACACCGAACGCGGCACCCTCGCCCGGGACATCGTCGCCGTCGGCGACGGACTGCTGCTCCTCGGCGCCCACACCGCCGCGTCGGACGCCGAACGGGACGTCGCCGACGTCTTCACCCTCTACGACCGCGACCTGAACCCGCTGCCCCACGACGCCCGGCCCGGACTGCTCGACGACCCCGCCTTCGTCCGCGAGTTCACCGCCCTGCACCGCTACTTCCGAGGCGCCCGCCTCGAACGGCTCCGCCGGGTCGAAGGACGCCTCCTCGCCGTCTTCAGGACCGGCGAGAAGGCCGACGACCTGCGCGTCCTGCGCTGGTCCCTCGGCCCGGCGGGCGAGACCGCCTTCCTCGACGCCCGAGGCGAACGCGACCACGTCCTGCCCCCCTCGCACGACGTCGCCTGGATCCCGGCCACCCGGGACGACCACGTGCCGGGCCGCCACCCGCACGTCTCCCTCGGCGGCCACGCCTACGTCTCCACCATGGGCGGGACGCTGACCGTCAAGACCGCCGACGACACCACCACCGGCGAAGGCGTCCACTCCGAACCCGTCGACGAACCCCTTCAGTCCCTCGCCGACGCCGACATCGCCCACGCCGTCGTCGGCCACCTCCTGCTCATTCGCGTCCGCCCCTACAAGGAGCGCACCCACCGCCACCTCGTCCTGCACACCCTGACCGGCACGGTCGCCCGGCTCGACGGCATCGGCCAGGCCTGCCTGCGCCTGCCGGGCGACGAGGGAATCGTCTTCCCCGGCGGCTACGCCCTCGGCTCCGGCACCGTGAAGACCTTCGGCACCACCACCCCGCACGAGGGCTCCGAAGGCCCGGAAGGCCCCGACTTCGAACGGGTCGTCCGCGCACCCAACGGCGAAGACCTCCTCTACGTCTTCCACGACCGGCACGAACACCGCAGCCACCTCCTGCCGTACAACCTCATCCGCAAGGAAGTCGCCGCCCCCCTCACCGGCGCCGGACACGCCCTCTTCGACGACGGCACCCTCCTCGTCCTGCGGGCCCACACCGGAGAACCCGGCCGCGTCCACCCCGTACAGCGCTGGCACACCCCCTACTGCGCCGACACCCACCCCACCGCCACCGCCGAAGGCCCGCTCACCCGCATCGGCAACCCCGACCTCGTCCGGGGCATCTCCGACTGCCTGGCCATCGCCCGGGGAACCACCGGCCCCGAACCGACCGGCGAGGCGTACGAAGCGCTCGTCGCCGACTGCGTCCGCGCGGGCGACACCCACCACTGGCTCGGCGACCCCGAGACCGGAGACCTCCGCACCGCCCTCGACGAGGTCCGCGCCACCGCCCAGCAGGTCCTGCGCGAGTTCGAGACCGTACGGGTCCTCACCCGGCAGGCGGCCGACGCCACCGAGGAAGCGGCACAGGACATCACCCGGCTCGTCCGGCTCGTCCGCAGCGAAGCCCCCGCCACCGCCGCCGACTGGATCGGCCGCCTCACCGAACTCCGCCGCGCCCAGGGCCGGCTGATCACCCTCAAGGAGATGCGCTACGCGGACACCGAGCGCATCGACACCCTCGCCCACGAGGTCGAGGACGACATCGCGGCGGCCGGCCGACGGGCCGTCGCCTTCCTCCGCGGCGACGACGCCTTCACCGCCCACCACGCCGAGGCCGCCCGCGCCGAGGCCGAAGCCGCCGCCCTCACCACCGTCGCCGAGACCGGCCCCCTGCGCGAACGGCTCGACGACCACGCCACCGGACTGCGCACCCTCAGCGAGGTCGTGACCGGCCTCGACATCGGCGACGCCACCGTCCGCACCTCCATCCTGGAACGGATCGCCGCGGTCCTCGGCGCCGTCAACCGCGCCCGAGCCGTCCTCACCGCCCGCCGCGCCGAACTCCTCGACGGCGAGGGCCGCGCCGAATTCGCCGCCGAGACCGCCCTGTTCGCCCAGGCCGTCACCGGCGCCCTCGCCGCCGCCGACACCCCCGAACACTGCGACGAACACCTCGCCCGGCTGCTGCTCCAACTGGAGAACCTCGAATCCCGCTTCGCCGAACACGACGGACACCTCGCCGGCATCGACGCCCGGCGCACCGAGGTCCACGAGGCCTTCGCCGCCCGCCGCCAAGCCCTCCAGGACGCCCGCGCCCGCCGCGCCGAACGCCTCGCCGACTCGGCCGTCCGCGTCCTGGAAGCCGTCACACGACGCGCCGCCACCCTCGCCGACCTCGACGAGGTGCACACCTACTTCGCCTCCGACCCCATGGTCGCCAGAGTCCGCCGCACCGCCACCGAACTGCGCGCACTCGACGACCAGGTCAGGGCCGAGGAACTGGAGGGCAGACTCGCCGCCGCCCGCCAGGAGGCCGGACGCGCCCTGCGCGACCGCACCGACCTGTTCTCCGACGGCGGCGACACCGTCCGCCTCGGCCGCCACCGCTTCGCCGTCAACAAGCAGAGCACCGAACTCACCCTCGTCCCGCACGGCGACACCCTCGCCTTCGCGGTCACCGGCACCGACTACCGCAACCCCGTCGACGCCCCCGCGTTCGCCGCCACCCGGTCCTGCTGGACCCGCACCCTGCCCTCCGAATCACCCGAGGTCTACCGCTCCGAACACCTCGCCGCCCGCCTCCTCGCCACCCTCGGCCCCGAGGCCCCCACCGGCCCCGACCTCGCCGCACTCGTACGCGAAGCAGCCGCCGGGGCCTACGACGAGGGATACGAGCGCGGAGTCCACGACCACGACGCCACCCTCCTCCTCGAAGCCGCCCTCCGGCTGCGGGCCCACGCGGGACCGCTCGCCCACCCCGCCCCGGCCCGCGCCGCCGCCCAGCTCTTCTGGACCACCACCGCCCCCGGCGCCCGCGAACAGTGGACCCGCAGGGCCGTCTCCCTCACCCGCGCCCGCGACCTCTTCGGCGCCCCCGCAGGGCTCGACGGACTCCGCGCCGAACTGACCGAGGCCACCGGCGACCCGGCCGCCGCCGCGTACCTCGTCGAGGAACTCGCCGCCGAACCGGCCGGATTCGCCGTCTCCGCCGGAGCCCGCGCCTTCCTGGACGACTTCCGCAAGGCCGCCGGAGACTCCCCGTACGAGGACGACCTCGCCGCGCTCACCGATCCGGCCACCCGGCGCCAGCTCGTCGAAAGCTGGCTCGGCGCCTACGCCCACACCCGCGAGGAGAGGCCGGACGACGGCGTCCTCGCCGAGGCCACCGCCCTCGAACTCGCCCCCGGCCTCCTCCGCTACGAGATCGACGCCCCCACCGCCACCACCGTCACCGGACTCCTCGGCAGCCACCCCAGGACCCGGGGCGGCAGCCTCGACCTGCGCCTCGACGAATTCCTCGGCAGGACCGCGCGGTTCGCCGCCGAGGACGCGCCCGCCTTCCGCGCCTACCAGCGCGACCGCACCGCCCTCGTCACCGCCGAGCGCACCCGGCTGCGCCTCGACGAGTACCGGCCCCGCGTGATGTCCTCCTTCGTCCGCAACCGGCTCGTCGACGAGGTCTACCTCCCCCTGATCGGCGACAACCTCGCCAAGCAGCTCGGCGCCGCCGGAGACGCCAAGCGCACCGACTCCCACGGCCTGCTCCTGCTCCTCTCCCCGCCCGGCTACGGCAAGACCACCCTGATCGAGTACGTCGCCGACCGGCTCGGCCTCCTCCTCGTCAAGATCGACGGACCGGCCCTCGGCCGGACCACCACCTCCCTCGACCCGGCCGAGGCACCCGACGCGGCGGCCCGCCGGGAGCTGGAGAAGATCGCCTTCGCCCTGGCCGCCGCCAACAACGTCCTGCTCTACCTCGACGACATCCAGCACTGCTCCGCCGAGCTGCTCCAGAAGTTCATCCCGCTCTGCGACGCCACCCGCACCCTCGACGGGCACGACCTGCGCGGCAAGCGCTTCGCGCTCTGCATGGCGGGCAACCCCTACACCGAGTCCGGACAGCGCTTCCAGGTCCCCGACATGCTCGCCAACCGCGCCGACGTCTGGAACCTCGGCGACGTCCTCACCGGAAAGGAGGAGGCCTTCGCCCTCAGCTTCGTCGAGAACGCCCTCACCTCCCACCCGGTGCTCGCCCCGCTGGCCGGCCGCGACCGCGCCGACCTGGAACTGCTCACCCGCCTCGCGGCCGACGACCCGACCGCGCGGCCCGACCGGCTCGTCCACCCCTACGCCCCGGCCGAACTCGATCCGGTGCTCGCCGTCCTGCGCCATCTGCTGACCGCCCGCGAGACCGTCCTCGCCGTCAACACCGCCTACATCGCCTCGGCCGCCCGGACCGACGCGACCCGCACCGAGCCGCCGTTCCGGCTCCAGGGCTCGTACCGGAACATGAACAAGATCGCGGCCCGCATCGCCCCCGCGATGAACGCCGCCGAGCTGGCCGCCGTCGTCGACGACCACTACACCGCCGAGGCCCAGACCCTCACCGCCGAGGCCGAGACCAACCTCCTCAAACTCGCGCAGCTGCGCGGCACCCTCACCGGGGAGCGGGCCGCGCGCTGGACGGAGATCGTCGCCGCCCACGCCCGGGAGCGGATGCTCGGCGGCTCCGCCGACGACCCGCTGACCCGGGCGGTCGCCGCCCTCGCCCTGCTCGCGGACCGCATCACGGACGTCGAGACGGCGATCACCCGGGCGACCGGCCGGGCGTACCCGGCGGGCGAGGGACCGCCCCCGGTGCGAGGCTGAGCACGTATCCCGGCAGACCCCCGGAGACGTGAAAGGCCAACGCCATGATCACCACCGACTTCGTGCCCGGCTCCCCCTGCTGGCTCGATCTGGGCGCCCCCGACGTCCCGACCGCCGCCGCGTTCTACGGCGCCGTGCTCGGCTGGGACTACGAGCCCATGGGCGGGAACCACAGCGAGGACGGCGAGCACGAGCATGCCGAAGGGGGCATGTTCCGCAAGGACGGGAAGATCGTCGGTGGGCTCGGCAAGCTCACCGAGGAGGGAGCCCGCCCGGCCTGGATGATCTACTACAGCGTCTCCGACGCGGACGCCGCCACCCGGGCGGTGGAGAACGCGGGCGGCACCGTCCGGGTCCCCCCGAGGGACCTCGGCGAGTGGGGCCGGATGGCGCAGTACAGCGATCCGCTCGGCGGAGAGTTCGCCGTCTGGCAGCCGGGCGCCAGCAAGGGCGTCGAACTGCTCGACAAGCCCGGCTCCCTCTCCTGGACCGAGCTGTACACCACCGACACCACGGCGGCGAAGGCCTTCTACGGAGGCGTTCTCGGCTGGCGGTTCTCGGACATGGCCATGCCGGGCGACATGGGGGCGTACACCCTGATCACCCCCGCCGGGCAACCCGAGGAGCGGATGCAGGGCGGTCTCATGGCCCTCTCGGAGGCCGATCTCGCCCTCGCGCACGGACGGCCCTACTGGCACCCGGTCTTCGCGGTCGCCGACTGTGACGACACGGTCGCACGGGTCACCTCGAACGGCGGAAACGTCCAAATGGGACCGGCGGACATGCCCGGAGTCGGGCGGCTCGCCGTCTGTCTCGACCCGGCCGGAGCGGACTTCGTGGCCCTTACACCGTCCACTTCCTGAGACGTCCGTATGGTGAGACGGGCTTCTGCCCTGATTGGTCCGCCGTCTCTCAGTCCAGAGTGACCGGGAGCCCGGCCACCGTAACGGCATCGAAGGTGAATTGGGCCGCTCCGCCGACCGCGACCGTACGGTGTATTGCACGGGACCTCACGGGGATTTCAGCCGTACGGTACGCCGTCGTGACCGGCATCGGGAAAGAGGCTTGCTCCGGCCGGATGCGGGAGCCTCCGCCGGGGAATTCCGGGCCGTTTCCCTCCTTCGCGGGAACAGTGGCGAGAAGGGTCGCCGCGAAGAAGGCGAGCGGGCGAGCCCAGGCCGTGGCGGTCGGCGGCAGGGGCCCCGAGACCCGGACCGGCGGGGGCGCCGCCGAGCCGGGGTGGCCGAGACATGGGGCCGCCGAATCGATCGCCACCACCACCGCGGCGGAGGCCGAAATCGCAGCTCAGCGCGCTGGTCTCAGCATGTGATACGAGCTTGGCGTGCCCCGCGAGTCGTGCCGAGCCCGGCCCGGGACCGGTACGGGCGACGCTCTGGTGGGCGCGACGGCCGCGCGGGCGAAGCGAACGACCGGGTGGACAGGGAGCACCGGGGCATTCCCACCCGCCTCGGCAATCGAAAGGGATTTCGAGTCAACCGCCAAAAGGGTGATAGTCGCCGTCACGATGAACCCGGAGACGGGCCGGATCGCCGTTCTGCGGCACCTTTCGGAGAACCGGAACCGCACCCACCCGCTCCTCTTCGCCGGTGAAATCGAAGAGCGGAGCCGGTGGTTTATCGCGCCCGTGCCGCGATCTTGGCACCGACGCCTTCCGGCCGCCGAAGACCCCCCTCGGCGACGAGTCCCACAGGGGGTACGGAGAGAATGGCCGCATGTCGCCTCAGGCGACGGGACTTTGGGAAGATCAAGGAAGGCGAGAGACACCCATGAACGTCAGCGCACACATGGAAGCCGTTTACACGGAGGTTCGTCGGCGCAACCCCGGGGAAGCGGAGTTCCACCAGGCCGCTGCCGAGGTCCTCGAGTCTCTGGCACCGGCGCTGGAGCGGCACCCCGAGTACGTCGAGATGGGCATCGTGGAGCGCATCGTCGAACCGGAGCGGCAGTTGATATTCCGGGTGCCGTGGGTCGACGACCAGGGCGCCGTGCGAGTGAACCGGGGCTTCCGGGTGGAGTTCAACAGCGCGCTCGGCCCGTACAAGGGCGGACTGCGGTTCCACCCCAGCGTCAACCTCGGCATCGTGAAGTTCCTCGGCTTCGAGCAGATCTTCAAGAACGCCCTGACCGGGATGTCGATCGGCGGAGGCAAGGGCGGCTCCGACTTCGACCCCAAGGGCCGTTCGAACGCCGAGGTCATGCGCTTCTGCCAGTCCTTCATGACCGAGCTGTACCGCCACCTGGGCGAGCACACCGACGTGCCCGCCGGTGACATCGGCGTCGGTGCCCGGGAGATCGGCTACCTGTTCGGCCAGTACAAGCGGATCACCAACCGGTACGAGGCCGGCGTCATCACCGGCAAGGCGGTCGGCTGGGGCGGCTCCGAGGTCCGCACCGAGGCCACCGGCTACGGCGCCGTGTTCTTCGCGGAGGAGATGCTCGCCACGCGTGGCGAGGGCTTCGACGGACGCCGGGTCGTGGTCTCCGGATCCGGGAACGTGGCCGTGTACGCGGTCGAGAAGGTCCATGCCCTCGGTGGCAAGGTCATCGCGTGCAGTGACTCCTCCGGGTACCTCGTCGACGAGGACGGTATCGACCTGGACCTGCTCAAGGACATCAAGGAGGTGCGACGCGACCGGATCTCCGCCTATGTGGACGCCAAGCCGACCGCCCGCTTCTCGGAGCGCGGCACCGTCTACGACGTGCCCTGCGACATCGCGCTGCCCTGCGCGACCCAGAACGAACTCGGTCGCGAGGACGCCGTGGCCCTCGTCAAGCACGGGGTGCGGGCCGTCGCCGAAGGCGCCAACATGCCCTGTACCCCCGACGCCGTCCGGATCTTCCAGGAAGCCGGAGTCCTCTTCGGCCCCGGCAAGGCCGCCAACGCCGGCGGTGTCGCCACCTCGGGCCTGGAGATGCAGCAGAACGCGGCCCGCGACAGCTGGTCCTTCGAGCAGGCAGAGACCCGCCTCGCCGAGGTCATGCGCGATGTCCACGCGCAGTGCCGGAACACCGCCGAGGAGTACGGCGGCAAGGCCGACGACTACGTGACGGGCGCCAACGTCTCCGGCTTCCTTCGGGTCGCCCAGGCGATGGCGGCCCAGGGCGTCATCTGAGGCACCCCCTCCCCGGCCGGCCCGCACCACCGGGCCGGCCCCGGGCGCCGTCACGGCCGGCCCTCCCCGAAGGCGTCGAGCAGACGCCCGGCGGCGGTCGTCGCCGTGACGGCACCCGTGCGGACCTCGCGCTCGATCTCCGGCGCGAGGGCCCGTACGGCGGGATCGGTGCGCAGCCTGCGCAGCAGCTCGTCGGTGACCATCGACCAGGTCCAGTCGACCTGCTGCTCCTGCCGCTTGGCCGCGAGCCTGCCGGTCGAGTCGAGCAGGGCCCGGTGCCGGGTCAGACGCTCCCACACCTCGTCGAGGCCGGTGGACTCGCGGGCGCTGCACCCCAGCACCGGGGGAGTCCAGAAGGTATCGGCGCCGTGCATCAGGCGCAGCGCGCCCGCGAGTTCCCGCGCGGCGGTGTGGGCCTCCCGCTCGTGGGGGCCGTCGGCCTTGTTGACGGCGACCACGTCGGCGAGTTCGAGCACGCCCTTCTTGATGCCCTGGAGCTGGTCCCCGGTGCGGGCCAGGGTGAGCAGCAGGAACGAGTCGACCATGTCGGCGACGGCCGTCTCGGACTGGCCGACGCCCACGGTCTCGACCAGCACCACGTCGTACCCCGCCGCCTCCATCACCACGATCGACTCGCGGGTGGCCTTCGCGACCCCGCCGAGCGTCCCGGCGGTGGGGGAGGGCCGGACGAAGGCGGCGGGATCGACGGCGAGCCGTTCCATCCGGGTCTTGTCGCCGAGGATGGAGCCGCCGGTCCGGTTCGACGAGGGGTCGACGGCGAGCACCGCGACCCGGTGCCCGAGCCCGGTCAGCATCGTCCCGAAGGCGTCGATGAACGTGGACTTGCCGACCCCGGGCACCCCGCTGACCCCGATGCGCACCGCGTTCCCGCTGTGCGGCAGCAGCTCGGTCAGGAGTTCCTGGGCGAGGGCCCGGTGCCGGGGCAGGGTCGACTCGACCAGGGTGACCGCGCGGGCGATCAGCGCCCGCTTCCCCTCGCGCACCCCCCGGACGTAGGTGCCCAGCTCGATCACGGCTCGTGTCCGAGGTCGGCGGAGAGCCGGGTGACCAGGTCGTGGGCCGCCTCGGGGATCACCGTGCCCGGCGGGAACACGGCGGCTGCGCCCATCTCCAGGAGGGTCGCCACGTCCTGCGGGGGGATCACCCCGCCGACCACGACCATGATGTCCTCGCGTCCCTCAGCCGCCAGCTCGTCCCGTAGCGCGGGGACGAGCGTGAGGTGCCCCGCGGCCAGCGAGGAGACGCCGACGATGTGCACGTCCGCCTCCACCGCCTGACGGGCCACCTCGGCGGGGGTCTGGAAGAGCGGGCCGACGTCGACGTCGAAGCCCAGGTCGGCGAAGGCGGTGGCGATCACCTTCTGGCCCCGGTCGTGTCCGTCCTGGCCCATCTTGGCGACCAGGATGCGCGGTCGCCGCCCCTCGGCCTCCGCGAAGGCGTCGACCAGGGTCCGGGTGCGCTGCACGGCGGGGGAGTCGCCGGTCTCGTCGCGGTACACACCGGAGATGGTACGGATCTGGCCGGCGTGCCGCCCGAAGACCGTCTCCAGGGCGTCCGAGATCTCGCCGACGGTGGCCTTGGCGCGGGCCGCGCGCACCGCCAGTTCGAGGAGGTTGCCGTCGCCGCCCGCGGCCCGGGTGAGGGCGTCGAGGGCGTCCCGGCAGGCGGTCTCGTCGCGTTCGGCGCGCAGCCGCCGCAACTTGGCGAGCTGCCGTTCGCGCACGGAGGAGTTGTCGACCTTCAGGACCTCGATCTGCTCGTCGGCCGCCACCCGGTACTTGTTGACGCCGATCACCGGCTGCCGTCCTGAGTCGATCCGGGCCTGGGTACGGGCCGCGGCCTCCTCCACGCGCAGCTTCGGGATGCCCGCGTCGATGGCCGCGGCCATGCCGCCGGCCCGCTCGACCTCCTGGATGTGCCGCCAGGCGCGCTGGGCCAGATCGTGGGTGAGCCGCTCCACGTACGCGCTGCCGCCCCAGGGGTCGATGGTGCGGCAGGTGCCCGACTCCTGCTGGAGGAGCAGCTGGGTGTTGCGGGCGATGCGGGCGGAGAAGTCGGTGGGCAGGGCGAGCGCCTCGTCGAGGGCGTTGGTGTGCAGCGACTGGGTGTGGCCCTGGGTGGCCGCCATCGCCTCCACGCAGGTGCGGGTGACGTTGTTGAAGACGTCCTGCGCGGTGAGGGACCAGCCGGAGGTCTGGGAATGGGTGCGCAGCGAGAGGGACTTGGGGTTCGCCGGGTCGAACTGGCGCACGAGCTTGGCCCAGAGGAGCCGGGCGGCGCGGAGCTTGGCGATCTCCATGAAGAAGTTCATGCCGATCGCCCAGAAGAACGAGAGCCGGGGTGCGAACGCGTCCACGTCCAGTCCGGCCGCCCGGCCCGCCCGCAGGTACTCGACACCGTCGGCGAGCGTGTACGCCAGCTCCAGATCGGCCGTCGCGCCCGCCTCCTGGATGTGGTAGCCGGAGATGGAGATGGAGTTGTAGCGCGGCATCCGCTGCGAGGTGTAGGCGAAGATGTCGGAGATGATCCGCATCGAGGGCCCCGGCGGATAGATGTACGTGTTGCGGACCATGAACTCCTTGAGGATGTCGTTCTGGATGGTCCCGGCGAGCTTCTCCGGCGGTACGCCCTGCTCCTCGGCGGCCACGATGTACAGCGCGAGGACCGGCAGGACGGCGCCGTTCATCGTCATCGACACGGTCATCCGGTCCAGCGGGATGCCGTCGAAGAGCTGCCGCATGTCGAGGATCGAGTCGATGGCCACGCCCGCCATGCCGACGTCGCCGGTGACGCGCGGGTGGTCGCTGTCGTAACCCCGGTGGGTCGGCAGGTCGAAGGCGACGGACAGGCCCTTCTGCCCGGCGGCGAGGTTGCGCCGGTAGAAGGCGTTCGACTCCTCGGCGGTGGAGAAGCCCGCGTACTGCCGGATCGTCCACGGCTGGTTGACGTACATCGTGGGGTACGGGCCCCGCAGGTACGGGGCGGTGCCAGGGAAGGCGTCCAGGAAGTCCAGGCCCTCCAGGTCCCGGCCGGTGTAGAGCGGCTTGACGCCGATGCCCTCGGGGGTCTCCCAGAGCGGTTCGTCGCCGCCCGACGCCTGCTTGAGGGCCGAGCGCCAGGTCTCGGGCGAGCCGTCGGGGGCGGGCGTCCCGAGCGCGATCCCGGTGAAGTCGGGGATGGACATCAGGACACTCCCATGCGGTCGAGGGCGGCGGAGAGCAGGGCGACGGCGTCGCAGCCCGCGAAGAGGTACGTGTCGACGCCCGGGTACGCGGCGGGGCGCCCGGCCAGCAGGACGTGCCCGGCACCCGCCTCCCGCAGCCCGGCGGCGGCTTCCTCGGCCCCCTCCTCGTACAGCGCGTCGCTGGAGCAGAGACAGGCCTCGCGGGCGCCGCTCTCCTCGAACGGCCCCTCGGTGACCGGCTCGACGCCACCGGCCTGGAAGAGGTTCGCGGCGAAGGCGAGCCGGGCCGAATGGGCCGCTGCCGGACCGAGCGCGGCCAGGTACACCCGGGGCCGGGAGCCGGTGGCCGCCAGATGCGCGTCCGAGCGGGCGCGCAGTGCCTCGAAGGCCTCGTCGCGCCGGACCCGGGGGAGCCCGCCGGACGGCTGCTCGGGCGCGGGCTCCCGGTGGACGGGCGCCTCCGCGAGGTGCGGGAACTCGCTGACCCCGGTGATCGGTTCGCGGCGGGTGGCGAGCCGTGCGCCGCGCACCGCCCAGGTCGCGGCGAGCCGCTCGCCGACCATCCCGGAGCGCAGCGCGGCCTCCTGCCCGCCGGCCCGCTCGATCTCCTGGAAGAAGCCCCAGGCGGCGTGGGCGAGTTCGTCGGTGAGCCGCTCCACGTACCAGGAACCGCCCGCCGGGTCGATCACCCGGGACAGATGGGACTCCTCGATGAGGACGGTGGAGGTGTTGCGGGCGATACGGCGGGAGAACGCGTCCGGCAGGCCCAGCGCCTCGTCGAAGGGGAGCACGGTGACGCTGTCGGCGCCGCCGACCCCGGCGGCGAGCGTCGCCACCGTGGTGCGCAGCATGTTCACCCAGGGATCGCGGCGGGTCGTCATCACCGACGAGGTCACCGCGTGCTGGCGCTGCGCGCCCGCCCCGGGGGCGCCGCAGGCCTCGGCGACCCTGGCCCAGAGCCTGCGGGCCGCGCGGAGCTTGGCGATGGTCAGGAACTGGTCGGCGGTGGCCGCGTAGCGGAACTCCAGCTGGCCGCAGGCCTCGGCGACCCCGAGCCCGGCCCCGGTGAGGGCGCGCAGATAGGCGACGCCCGTCGCCAGCGAACAGCCCAGTTCCTCGGCGGCCGAGCCGCCCGCCTCGTGGTACGGCAGGGCGTCCACGGTCAGCGCCCGCAGGCCCGGGTAGCGGTCGGCGCAGCGGCGTGCGAGGTCGGCGGCCGACGCCGGGTCGTACGCCGCGCGGCCGGTGCGGGCCTGGTGGCCCAGCGGGTCGGCGCCCAGATTGCCCCGCGCGGCGCCGTCGGCGATCCCGCGCTCGGCGTACAGCCGGAACAGCTCGTCGGCCGCGGCCGTGGTCTCCTCGCCCGCGTCGAGGACGACGGGGGCGAGGTCGAGGAGGACGCCGTCGAGGGCGGTGGAGAGCGAACCGACCGGGACACGGTCGGCGCCGATGCCGAGCCAGAGGGAGGTGACGCCGTTCTCCAGGTCGGTGAGGACGGCGTCAGGGTCGGCCGTGAGGTGCCGCTGGCGCACGTCCCAGCCGCCCAGGACGTTCCCCTCGGCGCGACCGCCGCGTACGAAGGGCGCGAAGCCGGGGAGACCGGCCTCGGGCGCGGTGTCCTGGGCCGTGTAGAGCGGGCGGGTGCGGATGCCGTCCTCGACGAGGGTGGACAGGGCCTCCTCGGCGGCGTCGTCGGACACGTCCTTGCCCGACTTGCGCAGCACGCCGGCCACGAGGTGCCGCCACTGTGCGCGGGGCACGCCGGGGAACCCGGTGGCCAAGGTGACTTCGTCGTCAGGCAGGACCGTCATGGTCGGATGCTAGGGGAGATCATCAAAGGAGCAAGAGGGGGGATCGCTGTGACCTTCTTCATCTTCGGCCCGGCGAGGGCTGCTCTCCGGCGGATTCGCGGCCGGTCCGCCATCGGTTCGCGGCCCCTCGCCGGTCGGGTTCCGGCCGATCTTCGGCTGGTCTTCGGCTCCTCTCCGGTCGATCTCCGGCATGTCGCCGGTGCCACCGCGGGCTTCGCTCGGGCTTCCCGCCGACTTCCCGCCGGGCCTCTCCTCCGGTTTTCCCTCGGCTTCCCCTTCGGCCGGGGGCCGTTGTCAGTGGCGCCTGGGACGCTGTGCGCCATGGACAGGGACGAGGAGCTGCTGAGAGGCCGGGTGTACGGCCAGGAGCACGACGACCCCCGGCCGGGCCCGAGACCCGGGCGGGTCTACGCCGAGCTGATCGGCGGCCCGCTCGACGGACTGCTGCTCGACGTCACCGGCCGTACGGCGGCCGAACGGGTCTCGGGCGTGGCCCTGGAGACGGAGCTGGGACGGCACGGCACCACGGGGCGTTCCTTCTACGACCCGCGCCCCGGCGACCCCGCCCGGCTCGACTGGGCGGGCGACGGCCCCTGACCGGGCGCGTCCGCTCTCAGCGGGCCGTCGGGCGGCCGTCGAGCCAGCGGGCGGCGAGCAGACCCGAGGCGGCGGTCAGGACGGCGGCGGCGAGCACGGTCGCGTTCAGACCGAGGGCGTCGGCGAGGAGACCGGCGAGGAGGGCTCCGGCCGCGTAGCCGATGTCCCTCCAGAAGCGGTAGGTGCCGAGGGCGTTGGCCCGCCAGGCGGGGTGCGCGTGGTCGGAGACGGCGGCGATGAGGGCCGGGTAGACCATCGCGGTGCCCAGGCCCAGGGCGACGGCTGAGGCGATTCCGGCGAGCAGGGGCCGGTCGAGCAGGGCCAGGGCGAGGAGCAGGCCCACGGCCTGGACGAGCATGCCGCCGACGATGAGCGGCTTGCGGCCGTATCGGTCGGCGAGGTGCCCGGCGGGGATCTGGCCGATGCCCCAGAGCAGAGGGTAGAGGCCCTTGATCAGTCCGACCGCCGCGATGCCGAGGCCGTGATCGGCGAAGAGCAGCGGGAAGACACCCCAGGTCAGACCGTCGTTGAGGTTGTTGACGAGCCCCGCCTGGCTCGCGCCGCGCAGTGAGCGGTCGCGCCAGCTGGTGCGGGCGAAGACGGCGCCGAAGGAGTGCCGCTCCGTCTCGGCGGGTGCGGGGTGCCGGGCGAGTTCGAGTGCCACGTGCCCGGCCGTGTCCCGGGCGAGCAGGGACAGGGCGAGACCGGCGGCGACGAAGACGACACCGATCAGCTCGGGCGCGGGCCGGAGGCCGTAGGCGGTGGCGAGATAGCCGGTGAGCAGGGCCGTCACACCGACGGAGACGTATCCGGCCGCCTCGTTCAGTCCGGTGGCCAGACCCCGACGGGCCGGTCCGACCAGGTCGATCTTCATATTGACGGTCATCGACCAGGTCAGCCCCTGGTTGACACCGAGGAGGACGTTCGCGCCGACGATCCACCACCAGGACGGCCCCCACGCGAGGGCGAAGGGCACCGGTATGCCGACGAGCCAGCCGGCGAGCAGCAGCTGCCGTCGGCGGAAGCGGGCGGTGAGCGCGCCCGCGGCGAGGTTGGTGAGCGCCTTGGTGAGGCCGAAGGCCACGATGAAGGAGAAGACGGCCAGGTTGCTGGTCAGTCCGAAGACCTCGGTGCCCAGGAGCGGGACCGTGGTGCGTTCGAGTCCCACGAGGGCGCCGACCGTCATGGTGACGATCACGAGCAGGGTGAACTGCGCGCGGTTCTCCCGGAGCCCGAGGACGGTGGGCCGGTGCTTCATCGATGCTCCTCCTGAGGGCGGTCGCTCGCGGTGCGTGATGGGTGCTTCCGCTGGGTTCCGGCCGCTCCATCACAGGTGAGAATACCCCTAGGGGTATGAATTCTTCCCGTCGCCGATGTGAGCCTGGATACCTAGGGGGGTATTTGACTTCGCGCGGCGAGCTGCTTACGGTCGAGGACATCAATACCCATGGGGGTATCCATTCAAGGAAGGGTCTCCCCGGGTTCACCCGCTTCGGACGGAGGGTCCGCCGTGTTCTTCGCGCAGTACTACCTCGACTGCCTCTCCCAGGCGTCCTACATGATCGCCGACGAGAAGACCGGGCAGGCGGTGGTCGTCGACCCGCGCCGTGACGTCTCGGAGTACCTGGCCGACGTCAGGGCGCACGGCTTCACCGTGGTCGGCGTGATCAACACCCACTTCCACGCCGACTTCATCGCCGGTCACCTGGAGATGGCGGACGAGACCGGCGCCTGGATCGGCTACGGCTCGCGCGCCGAGACCGAGTACCCGATCCGCAAGCTCGCCGACGGCGAGCGGATCACCCTCGGAGATGTCGTCCTGGAGATCATGGAGACCCCCGGGCACACCCCCGAGTCGATCAGCGTCCTCGTCCACGAGCACGCCGAGGACACCGTCCCGTACGGCGTCCTGACCGGCGACGCGCTGTTCATCGGCGACGTCGGCCGCCCCGACCTGCTCGCCTCGGTCGGCGTGACCGCCGAGGAGCTGGGCGGAATGCTCCACGACAGCGTCCAGAACAAGCTGATGGGCCTGCCCGACGAGGTCCGCGTCTTCCCCGCGCACGGCGCCGGATCGGCTTGCGGCAAGAACCTCTCCACCGAGAAGCAGTCCACCATCGGCGAGCAGCGCGCCACCAACTACGCCTGCGCCCCGATGAGCCGCGAGGAGTTCGTCGCGCTCGTCACCGCAGGTCAGGCCGCCGCGCCCGGCTACTTCGCCTACGACGCCGACCTGAACCGCAGGGAGCGCCCGCTGTACGACGGCGCCTCCGCGCCCCGCCCGCTGGCCCTCGACGAGTTCGCCGGGCTGCGCGAGGGCGGCGCGGTGGTCGTCGACGCCCGCGACCCGCAGGAGTTCGCCGCCGGGCACCTGCGCGGCGCGGTCAACGTGCCCGCCGACGGCCGGTTCGCCGAGCAGGCGGGCACCGTCCTCGACCCGGCCGACGAGCTGGTCGTCATGGCCCCGCAGAACCGCGAGGAGGAGATCGTCACCCGCCTCGCCCGCATCGGCTTCGACCGGGTCGTGGGCTACCTGCGCAACCCCGAGGACGCCCTGCGGGCCATGGAGGACGAGGTCGCCCCCGCCAGCCGCGTCACCGCCGCCCACCTCAAGACCGCCCTCGCCGGGGAGAACCCGCCGCTCGTCGTCGACGTGCGCACCTGCGGCGAGCGTCAGGCCAACGGCTTCATCCCCGAGGCCCTGCACATCTCGCTGAGCGAGCTGCCCGCCCGCGCCGCCGAACTCCCCGCCGACCGGCCCCTGGTCCTGCACTGCGCGGGCGGCCACCGCTCCTCCATCGCCGCCAGCCTGCTGCGCCACCGCGGCTTCGAGGACGTCTCCGACATCCTCGGCGGCTGGGCCGCCTGGGCCCTCGCCGCCGAGCCCGCCCACGCCTGACCCCTCCCACCCCCTCGTACGCAGGGGAGGACGCGCCCCCGTCCGTCCCCTGCGCCCCGAGGGCCCCTGACCCTTTACATACCCCTCTGGGTATCTTGCTCCGTGAACGGAATTCCCCCCATGGCACAGAAGACCGCCGCCGCCTCGATCACCTCCGCCGTCCTGAACCGTCTCGTGACGGAAGGACGCACCCCGCGCCTGCTCGACGTACGCACCCCCGCCGAGTTCCGTACGGCCCACATCCCCGGCGCGTACAACGTGCCCGTCGCCATCCTGCGCGAGCACCGGGACGAACTGCGGAACCTCCTCGACGAGGACGTCGTCCTGGTCTGCCGCTCCGGCGCCCGCGCCCAGCAGGCCGAACAGGCGCTCGCCGAGGCCGGACTGCCCGGACTCCGCGTCCTGGAAGGCGGCATGAACGCCTGGGAAGCGGCCGGCGCGCCCGTCGACCGGGGGCCCGAGCGCTGGGACATGGAGCGTCAGGTCCGGCTCGTCGCGGGCTCGATCGTGCTCGTCACCGGCGTCGCGGGGATCTTCCTGCCCGGCACCCACCTCGTCGGCACGGCGGTCGGCGCCGGACTGACCTTCGCGGCGCTCAGCAACTCCTGCGCCATGGGCGTCCTGCTCTCCAAGCTCCCCTACAACCGGGGGCCGCGTGCCGACATCCGTACGGTGATCGCCGGACTCTGGGACGAACGGTGACCGCGCTGATCATCGCGGCTTCCGTCCTCGTCGGCGTCAGCCTCGGCATCCTCGGCGGCGGAGGCTCGATCCTCACCGTCCCGATCCTGGTCTACCTCGCCGGGCAGGACACCAAGGAGGCCATCGCCACCTCCCTGTTCGTCGTCGGCGTCACCAGCGCCGCCGCCCTGATCCCGCACGCCCGCGCCCACCGGGTCCGCTGGCGGACCGGACTGCTCTTCGGCGCCTTCAGCATGGTCGGCGCCTACGGTGGCGGCAGGCTCGCCGAGTACCTCCCCGGCACCGCCCTGCTCGTCGCCTTCGCCCTGATGATGCTCGCCACGGCCTTCGCCATGCTGCGAAAGCCCCGGCGGGCCAAGGAGCCCAAGGTCCGCCACGGCGACCTGCCCCTGAAGCACATCGCGGTCGAGGGGCTCGTGGTCGGCGCGGTGACGGGTCTGGTGGGCTCCGGCGGCGGATTCCTGGTCGTCCCGGCGCTCGCGATCCTGGGCGGGCTGCCGATGAGCATCGCCGTCGGCACCTCGCTGCTCGTCATCGCCATGAAGTCCTTCGCGGGACTCGCCGGACACCTCTCCGGCGTGTCGATCGACTGGGGTCTCGCCCTGACCGTCACGGCCATGGCCGTCCTCGGCAGCCTCGTCGGCGCCCGCCTCGCGGGCCGCATCCCGCAGGACGCCCTGCGCAAGGCCTTCGGCTGGTTCGTCGTCGTCATGGGCGTCTTCGTACTCACCCAGCAGCTCGACACCGCCGTATGGACCCACCCCGCCACCTGGGCGGTCGCCGGAGCGGCCCTGACCGCCCTGATCGCGGCCAGGCCCGCCCGGTGCCTCGCCCGGCGGCGGCGCGAACGACCGAATGCATACCCCTTGGGGTATTCTGGAATCCGGGGGCGGAGCGAAGGAGAACTCCCGTGCAGGTGGAAGAAACAGCCGTCACGCCCGTCCTGAACCGGCTGCGCCGGGCCCAGGGCCAACTCGCCGGAGTCATCGCGATGATCGAGGCGGGCCGCGACTGCAAGGACGTCGTCACCCAACTCGCCGCCGTCTCCCGCGCCCTCGACCGCGCCGGATTCAAGATCGTGGCCAGCGGGATGCGCCAGTGCCTCGCGGACGGCGACGCCGACGCCCGCCCCATGACCGAGGAAGAACTGGAGAAGCTCTTCCTGGCACTCGCCTGAACGGGCGAGCCCCGACGCCCGCTCGACCGGGCGAGCCCCGACAGCCGACTGAACGGGCGAACCCCGGCACCCATCCGAACGGGCGAGCCCCGACGATCGACTGAACGGGCGAGCCTCGAAGCCCGCCCCGAACGGACACCCGCCGCCCGTCCTGGACGCGCGCACCCCGTCGCCCGTCCTGGACAGGCGCACCCCGACGCCCGCCCCTCCCGCGCTCGACCGAGCCGGGGGAGGGGCGGGCCTCTCGTCTTTCCGGGCACAATCGGATCGCCCCGGCCGGCCGGGGCGGGCTCCTCGCCTCCCCGGGGCGACCGCACCGGCCCCCTCCCGCTGTGACCCGGGTCACGGGAACCCCTCCCCGGGGCCGGACAGACGAGAGACGTGAACATCGACCTGCGCGCACGCATCCGGGACGGAGACTCCTCGGCCTTCGCCGAACTCTTCGACGCCTTCGCCCGAAGCGTCTACAACCACGCCTTCCGGCTGACCGGGGACTGGTCCGTCGCCGAGGACGTGATGGCGGCCACCTACCTCGAAGCCTGGCGGCTCCGGCACAAGGTGGACCCGGAGGGAGGCTCGCTCCGGCCCTGGCTCCTCGGCGTCGCCACCAACGTGGCCCGCAACCACTGCCGGGGCAACCGCCGCTACCGGGCAGCCGCCCTCGCCTACGCCATGGCGGGCCCGCCCGAAGCCTCGGTGCCCGACCACGCCCCGGAGGTCGCCGGACGCCTCGACGACCGGAACCGCATCGCCGCCACCCTCCGCGCACTCGGCGCCCTGCGCCGCACCGAGCGCGAGATCCTCGTGCTCTGCCTCTGGGAAGGCCTCGCCTACACCGAAGCCGCCGAAGCCCTCGGCCTGCCCGTCGGCACCGTCCGCTCCCGGCTCTCCCGCGCCCGCGCCAAGCTCCGTACCGGCGCCGAGGAGGAACTCTCCCGCGCACACGGCACACGAACCGCCGCCCCGGAGCGACGCGGACGGCTCGCCGCCCCGGAGCGGGAACCCGCCCGCGAACATCGCGGACGATTCGCAGCCCCGGAACGGGAACCCGCCCCCCGCTCCCGACAGAGAACAGGTGACCGCGTCAAGGCGGTCCGGCCCGCGCAGGAAGGAACCCGATGAACCCCGAGCCGAACCAGTCGCCCACGGCGCACCGGAACGAGAGCGGCGACCTCCCCGCGATCGAGGAGCGCGAACTCCCCCCGGGCCGCCACCAGTTCCACAAGGAGCGCCTGATGAACCTGATCCACGAAGACCGCCGCACCGCCGAGCGGCCCGCCCGACGCAACCCCTTCCTCAGGAAGGCGATCCTCCTGCCCGCCGCGACCGCCCTCGCCGGAGCCCTCGCCGTCGGCGTCCTCGTCCTCGCCCCCGGCGGCTCGCAGGCCCCGGACGACCGGGCGGCCGGCCCCGTCCTCACCACCCGGATCGGCACCGTCGACACCCAGGGCGCGCCCCGGCTCCTCGACCGGATCTCCCTCGCCGCCGCCGAAGCGGGCGGCTCCGGCCGCCACACCGGCTCGTACGTCTACATCGAGTCCCGTGTCGCCGGCACCCACATCAGGGTCGCCGACGGCGTCAGCGGTCTCGTCGGCACCCCCCTGCACACCCGCCGCTCCTGGCGTTCCCCCGACGGCCTCAAGGGCTGGCTGACCGAACCCGGCAACACCGGCCCCGAGGGCATCCCCCTCGGAGGGCGCGACGAGCAGGGCAATGTCGTGAAGCCGCACCTCGGCGCGCCCTCGCACGACTACCTCGCCACCCTGCCCACCGACCCCGACGCGCTGCTGAGCAAGATCTACACGGAGACCGCGGGCCAGGGCCGCGACAAGGACCAGGAGGCCTTCACCACCATCGGCGACCTCCTCGGCGAGAGCTGGCCCTCGCCGAAGCTCACCGCCGCGCTCTACCGGGCGGCCGCGAAGATCCCCGGCGTCGTCACCGTCGACAGCGCCACCGACGCCGCCGGACGCAAGGGCGTCGCCGTCGCCCGGCTCGACGCCCCCACCGGCCAGCGCACCGAGTGGATCTTCGACGAGACGACCCTCGCCTTCCTCGGCGAGCGGACCGTCCAGGTGAGCGAGGGACACGGCGACGACCGGCTGCTCAAGCCCGGCACGGTCGTCTACACCCAGGCGGTCATGGTCCGTGCCTTCGTCGACGGCATCAAGGTCACGCCGTAACGGACGGGTCCCGGGCCGGGGCCGGGGTGCTCAGCCCCGGCCCGAGGCCCAACCGGCAAGCTGCGTCGGACGGTTGGTGATGAGCCCGTCCACCCCGAGCGCGTCAAGCGCCTTCCAGCGGGCCGGGGTGTCGACCGTCCACACGTTCACGGCCACCCCCGCCGCGTGCAGCTCCCGGACCAGCTCCGGACGGGTGCCGAGCGCGGTGTCCGAGACGTTGTACGCGGCGAGGCCGAGCTGCCTGGCCAGCGCGACCGGATCGGGGTCGAGGGTGCCCCGCAGCAGCCCCAGCGGCAGCTTGGGCGCCAGCTGGTGGACGTACCGCAGGGACGGCACGTCGAAGCTCTGGACGAAGACCCGGCCGGTCATGTCCTGGTCCCGGACCTCCCGGACGATCCGGGCCACCTCGGCCAGGCTGTGCGGGCCCTTGACTTCGAGGAGCAGCTTTCCGCCGCGCTCCCTCAGATCCGCGAGCTGGGCGGCGAGCGTGGGGACCCGGGTGCCCGCGTAGGCCGGGGCGAACCAGGAACCCGCGTCGAGCGCGTCGATCTGGGCCGAGGTCAGCGAACGGATCGGGCCCGTGCCGTCGGTGGTCCGGTCCACCGTCGTGTCGTGGAGGACGTACGGCACGCCGTCCTTGCTGGGCTGGACGTCGTTCTCGATCCAGACGGCCCCGCCCCGCCGGGCCACCTCGTCGGAGATCAGGGTGTTCTCGGGGGCGAGGGAGGCGGCGCCCCGGTGGGCGATCACCGTCGGCGGCGCCCCCGCCGCACGCATCCAGACGGTGGCCCGCCCGGTGGCGGGCCCCGCCACCGAATGCGAAGGCGGGGCGGCGACCACGAACACGGCCGCGACACCCGCCACGGCGGTGGCCGCGGCGACCAGAGTGGCCGTACGGCGACGAAGGGGCCGGGAGGCGGCGGACGGAGAAGCGTCTCTCATATCCGAGCACTCTAGGGGCCGCCCTCCGGCGACACGACCGTGCCGGCCCGATCCCGTCACCGGAAGACACCCGTGTGCCGAGCCCCTCCCGGTCCGGCACGCTTCACCGTCACCGGAACGGCCCCTCGCCGCCACGGGAACGGCCCCCGGCCGTCACCGGGACGGCCCCGCCGCCCGGCCCGCCCCGCCGCCGGAGGAACAGCCCCCGCCGTCCGTCAGCCCGCGTCGGGCGCGGTCAGCTCACCCGACCTGGCCACCCGCGCGTACCAGAGCGCACTGGACTTCGGCGTCCGCTCCAGCGTGTCGTAGTCCACCCGCACCGCGCCGAACCGCTTCGCATAGCCGTACGCCCACTCGAAGTTGTCCAGAAGCGACCAGAGGAAGTAGCCGCGCACATCGGCCCCGTCCTCCATCGCCCGGTGCACCGCCTCCAGATGCGCGTGGACGTAGGCGGCACGCTCCGGGTCGTGCACCGAGCCGTCCGGGGACACCACGTCCTCGTACGCCGCCCCGTTCTCGCTGATCACCATCGGCAGCTCGGGGTACGCCGCCGACACCCGCAGGAGCAGGTCGTACAGGGCGCTCGCGTCGACCGGCCAGCCCATCGCCGTCCGCTCGCCCGGCGCCCGGTGGAAGGCGACCCGGTCCGCGCCCGGCCACGGCGAGTGCTCGCTGTCGCCGTGCCCGTCGTCCTGCGGCTTCACCGTCCCCTCCGGAACCTCCGACACCAGCGTCGGCGTGTAGAAGTTGACCGCGAGCAGATCGAGCGGCTGCCGCGCGGTCGCCGTGTCGCCGTCCCGGACGAAGGACCAGTCGGTCAGCCGTGCCGTGTCCGCGAGCAGATCCTCGGGGTAGGCGCCCTCCAGCATCGGCCCGAGCCAGATCCGGTTGCCGACCGCGTCGATCCGGCGGACCGCGTCCAGATCCCCGGCGGAG
This sequence comes from Streptomyces sp. CBMA291, assembly GCF_014596525.1. Classification (GTDB taxonomy): domain Bacteria; phylum Actinomycetota; class Actinomycetes; order Streptomycetales; family Streptomycetaceae; genus Streptomyces. The sequence continues at coordinate 62,605 of NZ_MSJP01000026.1, read as the reverse complement.
CCGGTCAGCGGCCGCACCTCGTGCAGATTGAGCGAGACCGAGAGCTGCCGGTCGGCCGGGAGCGCGGCGCGCAGCGCCTGGACGGCGAGCCCGTGCCCCAGATTGAGGTGGTGCGCGGCCCGCAGCGACGCCACCGGATCGGTACGGCCCGGCGCGTGCACCCCGGAGCCGTACCCCAGGAAGGCGGTGCACCAGGGCTCGTTGAGGGTGGTCCAGCGGGTCACCCGGTCACCGAGGGCGTCGGCGACGATCCCCGCGTACACGGCGAACCGCTCGGCGGTCGCCCGCTCCGGCCAGCCGCCCGCGTCCTCCAACTCCTGCGGCAGGTCCCAGTGGTAGAGCGTGAGAGCGGGCTCGATCCCGGCGGCGAGCAGCTCGTCGACGAGCGCCCGGTAGAAGTCGAGCCCCTTCTGCACGGCCGGACCCCGCCCGGTGGGCTGCACCCGGGACCAGGAGACGGAGAACCGGTAGGAGTTCAGGCCCAGTTCGGACATGATCCGGACGTCCTCGCGGAACCGGTGGTAGTGGTCCACGGCCACATCGCCTGTATGGCCCTCGAAGACCTTGCCGGGCGTGTGCGAGAAGGTGTCCCAGATGGACGGGGTACGGCCGTCCTCCGCCGCCGCTCCCTCGATCTGGTACGCGGCGGTGGCCGCGCCCCAGAGGAAGCCGGGCGGGAACGAACGGGTGGCGGTGAGCGGCCGGGCTTCGGACGCGGTCATGGAAGAGCGCTCCCAACACGGGTACGGGGTCGGTACGTTCGGTACAGCGGTGGAACGGGAGTGGGGCGGTGGAGCCGGTCAGCTCTTGACGGCGCCGGCCGTGATCCCGCCGACGATGTGCTTGCCGAGGAAGGCGAAGACCAGCAGCAGCGGCACGGTCGATATGAGGGCGCCGGTCAGCACGACGGCATGGTCCACGGTGTGGTTGCCCGCGCCGAGTCCGGCGAGCGCCACCTGGAGGGTGGGGTTGCCGTCCGGGGTGAGTGCGATGAAAGGCCAGAAGAAGTCGTTCCAGGCCTGGACGAAGACCAGCATGCCGAGCACCGCCATGGCGGGCCGGGCCACCGGGAAGACCACGTGCCAGATGATCCGGAGACTGTGCGCGCCGTCCATCCGGGCCGCCTCCACCAGCTCGACGGGCAGCGCCTCGACGAGGAACTGACGCATGAAGAACACGCCGAAGGCGGCGACCAAGGAGGGAAGCACCACCGACTGGAGCTGGTCGACCCAGCCGAGGTCGGTGACGATCTGGTAGAGCGGGATGACGCTGAGCTGCGGCGGGATCGTCATCGTGGCGACCACGAGCGAGAGCAGCACCCCCCGGCCCCGGAAGGGCAGTTTGGCGAAGGCGAACCCGGCGAGGGTGGAGAAGACGACGGTGGACGCGGCCACCAGACTCGCCACGATCGTCGTGTTGACCAGCGCCTCGCCCATGTCCACCTGGTTCCAGGCGAAGGTGAGGTTGTCCAGGAGACGGGAGCCGGGCAGCAGCGGTGCCGGGGCCTCCACCACCCGCTCGCCGGTGTGCGAGGCGGCCACCACGTTCCAGTACAGCGGGAAGAGCGAGACCACCGCCGCCACGGTGAGCAGGACGTAGGTCAGCGGCCCCGCGTGGTGCTGGCGTCCCGCGGCCGAGCGCGGGCGGCGGCCGGACGGGGCCGTCCCGGGCGCGGGGCGCACCGGGCGGGGCGGGTCGAGAGTGCGGGCCATGGGCTCAGCCCCCCAGCTTCTTGCGGTGGTGGCGGGAGACGAGGGCCTGGACGCCGCCGACGAGCAGCAGGAGCAGCAGCATGACCCATGCGATGGCCGAGGCCTGGCCCAGCGCGCCGGTCACCCACCCCTTCTCGTACATCAGCAGGCTCAGCGTCTGGAACTGGTTGCCGCTGCCGCCGCTGATGCCGACGCTGCCGCCGTAGAGCATCGGCTCGCCGAAGAGCTGGGTGGCGCCGATGGTGGAGACGACGATCGTGAACAGGACGGTCGGGCGGATGGAGGGGATGGTGACGCTCAGGAACTGGCGCCAGCGCGAGGCCCCGTCGAGGGCGGCGGCCTCGTACAGGTCCTGCGGCACGGCCTGCATCGCGGCCAGGTAGATCAGCGCGTTGTAGCCGGTCCAGCGCCAGGTGACGATGGCGGAGATGGCGATCTGGGCCGGCCACCGGGAGGCCTCCCAGTCGACCGGGCCGATCCCGACCACGTCGAGGAAGGTGTTGATCAGCCCGTAGTCGGTGTTGAACAGCTGGGCGAAGACCAGGGTCGCCGCCGCGATGGAGGTGGCGTACGGGGCGAGGATCGCGACCCGGAAGAAGCCGCGCCCCCGGAGCCTGTAGTTGAGGAGATGCGCCAGGCCCAGGGCCATGAGCAGCTGGGGAACGGTCGCGATCACCCCGATGGTGAAGGTGTTGAGGAGCGCGTTCCAGAAGAACTCGCTGGTCGCGAGGTCCGTGTAGTTCTCAAGGCCCTTCCACTGCGCGCTGCCGCCCAGCTCCACCCGGTTCAGGGAGAGCCAGCCGGTGTAGATCAGGGGGAAGAGGCCGAAGGCGGCGAAGGTGAGGAAGAAGGGGGCGACGAAGACGTACGGGACGGCCTTGAGGTCCCAGCGGTAGAGGGCGGACCGCAGGCCGCCCGGGGCCGGGCGGCGGCCGGGGGAGGAGGGCGGTTCCGCGGGCGGCGCTGAGCCGTCGAGTCCCGCCCGGACGGAGGTGGCCACGGGGGCTTCCTTCCAGGTCGATGCGTGCCGTGGTGCGGACGGTGCCGGTCCTCCGCCGCCCGGGGACGGCGGAGGACCGGCACGCGGTCCCCCTTACTGGGCGATCTTGTCGGCGACCAGCTTCTTGACGTTCTCCCAGGCCTTGGCCGGGTCGGTGCCGCGCTGCTCGATGTCGAGGATGCCGTTGTCGGTGAGGAAGGTCTTCACCTGGCCGTCGTAGCGGCTGATCGTGGCGGGGGTGATCCCGGCCGCCGCGCTGGAGAAGATCCGGCCGACCGGGGTGTCGCCGAAGTAGGGGAGCTTCGCGTTCTGGACGGCGGGCGAGGTCAGGGTGTCCTTGGACGAGGGGATGTTGCCGTTGACCGCGAACACCTTGGCGTGCTGTGCGGGGGCGGTCAGCCAGGCGGCCAGTTCGGCGGCCTCCTTGGTGTGCTTGCCGGACTTCGGCACGGCGAGGAAGGCGCCGCCCCAGTTGCCCGCCACCGGCGGCGCGGCGATGTCCCACTTGCCCTGGTTGGCCGTGCCCGCCTGGTCCTTGATGATGCCGGTCATCCAGCTGGGGCAGGCGACGGTGGCGAACTTCGAGTTCTTGAAGGCCGCGTTCCAGGTGCCCTTCTCGTCGAACTGGCGCAGCTTGGCGGTGAGTCCGCCCTGGGCCGCCTCGACGGCGGTGTCCCAGGCCTTCTTCACTCCGGGGCTGTTCTCCCAGTCGAGCTTCCCGCTCGCGTCGGCGTACTGCACCGGGTCGCTGGAGACGACGGCGTTGAAGAGCCCGCTCGCCGAGTCGTGGAAGAAGGTGCCCGCGGGCGCGCTCTTCTGGTAAGTCCGGCCGGTCTCAAGGAACTTGGCCCAGTCGCCCGCCCACAGCTTGCCGACGGCTTCACGGTCGGTGGGCAGCTTGGCCTTGGCGAACAGGTCCTTGTTGTAGCAGATGGCCATGGGGCCGATGTCGGTGCCGAGGCCGATGACCTTGCCCTCGGCCGTGGTCGCCTGCTTGACCTTCCAGTCGAGGAAGGCGCCGAGGTTCGCGCCGCCCTCCTTGCCCAGGTCGACCCACTTGTCGGCCATGGTCGCGCCGGTCGCCTCGGCGATGAAGCCGACCTCGACCGCCTGGATGTCCGCGAGACCGCTGTTGCGGGAGAGGCGCAGCTTCAGCGTGTCCCAGTACTTCTGGCCGTCGGCGACGTTCGATTCCTCGATCTTGATGTTCGGGTGGGCCTTCTCGTACTCGGCGTAGAGCTTGGCGCCGGTCTTGTCGTCGTAGCCGAAGGAACCGAAGGTCCCCACCCGCAGGGTGATCCTGCCGTCTCCCTTGGCGTCGTCACCGTCGCTGCCGCAGCCGGTGAGCAGGGTCGTGCCGGTCACGACGACGGCGACCGCCGAGATCGCCGCCCGGCGTCCACGTCTGCTCCTTGAAGTGCGCATTCCACTCTCCTCGTCCCCAGGTGGTGCTCGTGGTGCGGCAGAAGGCCCGGCCGGTCTCGGCTCGGCGGCGCCCGCCAGGATCTGACGCAAGGCTTCACGGCCCCCGGATGGGAGCGCTCCCACGTCGTTGCCGGAAGGTTGCTGCCTGGCGGGTGCGGGTGTCAAGACATGAACGCGGTTTCGTTACCGGAAGGTTTTCCCGGGGTTTCACGGGCCCTCGCGGGGGTGGACGCGTCACCTCCTGAACGCATCACCCGTCGCCCGAAGGGGTCGCCGTGGCGCGGAGAGGGATGGTTCGACTATTGTGGGAGCGCTCCCATTGCCGTATTCCCTTCCGGGCGGGCATCGGATGGGCGGCGCGTCGTCCTCTGAGGGGAGTTCGGAAGTCGTGGGCGTACGGCGGAGCGGCAGGCCCACTCTCGAAGAGGTGGCCGCCAGGGCGGGAGTCGGCCGGGGGACGGTCTCCCGGGTCGTCAACGGCTCTCCCCGGGTGAGCGAGCGGACCAGAGCCGCCGTCGCCCGCGCCGTCGCCGAACTGGGCTACGTACCCAACCAGGCGGCCCGCGCGCTGGCCGGAAGCCGCACCGACGCCGTGGCGCTCGTCATCCCCGAAGCCGAGGCGCGTCTGTTCGCGGAGCCGTACTTCCTCGACCTCATCCGGGGAGTCGGCGCCGAACTCGCGGAAGCCGACATGCAGTTGCTCCTCACCCTGGTCCGCAGCGAGCAGGAGCGGCAGCGCTTCGAGCAGTATCTCGCCGCCCAGCGCGTCGACGGGGTGCTGCTCGCCTCCGTCCACGGGGACGATCCGCTGCCCGACCGGATCAGCCGTCTCGGCCTGCCGGTCGTCATGAACGGGCGCCGCTCGGAGGCCGAGCCGGTGGCCTATGTGGACTCCGACAACATCGGCGCCGGGCGGGCGGCCGTGGCCCATCTGGTGGCGCGGGGCCGGTGCCGTATCGCCACGGTCACCGGGCCTTCCGACATGTACGTGGCCCGCGCCCGGCTCGGCGGCTACCGGGCGGGTCTCGCCGAGGCGGGCATCGCACCCGACGAGGCGTTGGTCGCGGTGGGTGACTTCACCGAGGAGGGAGGTCGTCGTGCGATGCGTCAACTGCTGGAGCGGCGGCCGGACTTGGATGCGGTGTTCGCGGCTTCGGACGTGATGGCGGCGGGGGCGCGCGGGGTGCTGCGGGAGGCGGGGCGGCGGGTGCCGGAGGACGTGGCTCTGGTGGGGGTGGACGATTCGCCGGTGGCGCGGCTGATGGATCCGCCGCTGACCAGTGTGCGTCAGCCCATCGAGGAGATGGGCCGCACGATGGCCCGGATGCTGCTCCAGGAGATCACCGAGGGACCGCCGGAGCCCCGTCGGCACGTCCTGCCGACGGAGCTGGTCGTGCGGGAGTCCTGCTGAGCGGTGCGCGGGTGCGTGGGCCTCTCGGGGCGCACCGGTGACCGGCCGGGACGCGGAGGTCCGGCCGGCCACGGGTCCCGAAGGGCTTACAGCGCCGGGTGGGCGTTCTTCATCAGCTCCTGGAACTGGGCCGAGAACCACTGGCCCGAGATCGGGGCGTTCGGCAGCGCGCCCGACATGCTGTTCCCGTTGCGGGGGTTGCCCGTGTACGTCGGGTCGCACATCCGGTCGAAGCCCTTGCCCTCGTTGTTCGGGATCTCCTTGGAGGAGCCGTCGGACTCGCCCGGGGGCTTCATCCAGACGTAGGCGTCGATGCCCGCGGCGGGCGCCGCCTGCGGCCGTTCGCCGAGCCCGGCCCCCGCCTGGTTGCACCAGTTGCCGGGGTTGATCCGCCGGTCGTAACGGCCGCCGTCGACATAGGTGTCGACGCTGGTCGTCGGGCCCGCGGCGGTGGGCCGCGCGGTGCCGCCCCAGCCGTTGCGGGAGGTGTCGATCAGCATGCCGAGGTTGCTGTCGAAGCCGAGCGAGACGAGCTTGGTCCGCATGGCCTGGGCGTAGGACAGCTCGTCGGTGTACCGGTTCCAGTCGACCCACTTCGACTGGCGTACGGAGACGCCGTTGACGCTGTCGTCGACGCGGAAGTGGTCTTCCTTCAGGGCGCTGTAGTTGGCGGTGTTGACGATGAAGCCGTGGACGTTGGCGAGGGTGGAGCCCTCGGCCGTGGCGGCCTGCTTGAACAGTTCGGCGGAGGGGCCGAAGTTGTCGTCCCAGCCGAGCCAGCCGTGGTGGCCCGCGTCCACGTAGTTGTAGACGTTGGCGATCGCGCCGAGCTTCTTGAGCGCGTAGCCGACGCCCGTGATGTAGTTGCCGTTGGCCTTCATGACGTCGCAGTTGGGTGTGGCGGTCGGGCGCCCCGTGACGTTGGTGATGAGGTTGGGCAGCGAGTCGATCTCGACCGTGGTGACGATCCGCAGGCCCGCGTACTTGGCGTCGGCGAGGATCGCGGCGATCGGGTCGATGTACTCGGTCTTGTAGCGGCCGATCTCGGTCGGGCCCAGTTCGCCGTTGGAGGCGAGGGCGGCGCAGTCGCGGCCGGGCAGGTTGTAGACGACCAGCTGGACGACGAGTTCGCCGGAGCCCTTCTGCTTCAGGGCCTCGTCGAGGTGGGCGCGCAGGCCCATGGAGGTCGCGGAGCCGTTGACGGCGGCGATCCGGTCGAGCCAGACGCCGGTGGGCTGGCCCGATATGCGGCTGCCGCCGGGCTCGGCCGCCGCCTTCGCCGACCACTCGGGGTTCACGTACACCTTCGCCCCGGCGTAGGGGTTGTCGGCCTTGCTGCCGGCCGGCGGGGTGGTCGGCGGGGTCGTCGGGGGAGTGGTGGGCGGGGTCGTCGGCTCGGTGGAGCCGTTGCAGACGACCCCGTTGAGCTTGAAGCCGGTGGGCACGGCGTTGGTGCCGCTGTACGTGCCGTTGAAGCCGAAGGAGGTGGAGCCTCCGGTGGCCAGGGCCCCGTTGTAGGAGACGTTCTTCGCGGTGACGGCGGCGCCCGACTGGGTGATGGTGGCGTTCCAGCCCTGGGTGACCTGCTGGTTTCCGCCGTAGGACCATTCGAGGGTCCACGTGGAGACGGGGTCGCCGGTGTTGGTGACGGTGACGTTGGTGCCGAAGCCGTTGCTCCACTGGTTGGTGATCTGGTAGTCGACCCGGCAGCCCGGGGTGGCGGCCCCGGCGGTGGCGGCGCCGAGGACGGTGGCGGTGGCTCCGGTGGCCGTGACGAGGCCGAGGGCGGCCAGAAGGGCGGTGCGACTGGTGCGGCTCATGCGAGTAGGGGTTCCTCTCAGGGGGTGAGGGCGCGCAGATGGTCGCGCAGCCCGATGCCGAATGCGGTGGGGGTGCCGTCGTATGCGCTGATCAGTGCGGGACCCGAGGAGCAGTTCCAGGTGTTCCAGGTCCAGCCCAGGTACGACAGGCCGCGGTCGTCGAACCACTTCATGACGCGGTCGACGAAGGCGTGTCCGCAGGTGTTCTCGCCGATCTCGCCCGCGACGAGGGGGACCTGGGCGGCGACGGGGGCGAGGGTGTTGCTCCAGCACGTCTCGTCGGAGCAGGAGTTGAAGTTGTAGACGTGCCAGGCGGCGGCCGTGTTGCCCGCCGGGTCGGTGGGGCGGTACGTGAGCCACTGGCTCAGGTCGTTGGAGTACGCGAGGCCCGGCACGAGGAGCAGGTTCCTCGCTCCCGTGGCGCGGACGGCGTCCACCAGGTCCTGCATGCCGGCGACCTCGTAACCGATGCCGGGGCAGTCGCCGCCGTCGCGCCAGCAGGCCCAGGCCTGTGCCGCGGTGGAGGTCGCCCGGTCCGGGTAGGGCTCGTTGAACAGGTCGAAGACGACCCGCCGGTCGTTCTTGAAGGTGTCGGCGACCGAAGTCCAGAACGCGGGGGTGTGGAGGGCGTCGGGCATCGGCTTCTGGCAGGTGGCGTGGATGTCGGCGCAGCCCGAGGAGTTGCCGGTGTACTGGCCCTGGGTCCAGTGCAGTTCGACCACCGGGGTCATGCCGTGTGCGAGGACCTTGTCCACCAGGCTCCTGACCGAGGCGATGTAGTTCGCGCCCCGGTACTCGGGCTTGATGTTGTCCAGGCCCAGCCAGCACTCCTCGTTGAGGGGGATGCGGACCGTGTTGGCCTTCCAGTCGGCGATGGCCTGGACGGAGGCGTCGTCGACGGGACCGTCCCAGATCCCGTAGCCCTGGACGCACATGAACTCGCCGCCGGAGCGGTTGACGCCGAGGAGCCGGCGGGTGGCGCCGTTCTGGTCGGTGAGCCGGTTCCCGGAGACGCTCAGTTCGGGCGCGCCGGAGACCGGGACGGGCGGGGTCGTCGGGGGAGTGGTGGGCGGGGTCGTGGGGGCGGTGGGCGTGGGTGTCGGGGCGGTGCCGGTGGCGCAGGGGGTGCCGTTGAGGGTGAAGGCGGCGGGTGCCGTGTTGGCGCCCGACCAGGAGGCGATGAAGCCCGTCGAGAGCGTCGCGCCCGTGCCGAGCGCCGCGTTCCAGCTCTCGTTGACGACCGTGACGTTCGTTCCGGACTGGGACCACGTGCCGCCCCAGCCCTGGCTGACGACCTGGCCCGAGGGAAGGCCGAAGCCGAGGCTCCAACCGTTCAGCGCGGGGCCGCCGTTGGTGACGGTGACGGCGCCCTGGTAGCCGCCGGACCACTGGCCGACGACCTTGTACTCGACGGTGCAGGCGGGTGCGGCCGAGGCTCCGGAGGCCGTACCCATGAGGGCGAGAGCGGTGCTCGCCAGCGTGAGCGCCGCTCCGGAGAGCAGCGCGGACAGGCGTGGGGGATGGCGCATGAGCGAGTCCTCACAGCGAGGGCACACCCTGACGGTGTGCCGACCGGACGGATTCGCTCCCACTGGTCGGGCAGACCGTAGCGTCAACCGACGCCAAGCAAAAGAGGTGTTGGGTAAATTCCCCGTCGATTGCCTTCGACTCTTCACGTCTCTTGACGCCGTTGCGCGCCAACTGCACAGTGGGAGCGCTCCCACTGGTTCAGAGCTTGATTCCGGACACGTTCCGCACGTCGCTCCCCCCCCGCCCCCGCTCCCGCCCCCACTCCCGCTCCCTCCGCCCCGCTCCCTCCGCCCCCGCTCCGCCCTGCTCCCTCTTCGCTCCCCCGATCCCCCGAGCCGCGAGGAGAACCAACCGCATGTCACGTTCCCGACCCGGAGTGCGTCCCCGGTCACGGCCACACCGACGGCTGACCGCGCTGGCCGCCGTGCTCTCCCTCCCGCTGGGCCTCATGGCCGTCACCGGCACCACGGCCCATGCCGCCGCCGTGCAGTGCGGCGTCGACTACAAGACGAACGACTGGGGTTCGGGCTTCACCGCCGAACTCACCCTCACCAACCGGGCCTCCACCGCGCTCGACGGCTGGACCCTCACCTACGCCTACGCGGGGGACCAGAAGCTCTCCAACGGCTGGAACGGCGTCTGGAGCCAGTCGGGCAGGAACGTCACCGTCACCAACACCGCCTGGAACGGCACGATCGCCCCCGGAGCCGCCGCCACCACCGGAGCCCAGTTCTCCTACACGGGCACCAACGCCACCCCCGGCTCCTTCGCGATCAACGGCACCCCCTGCACGGGCGCCCACAAGGCCCCGGTCGCCGTCCTCACCAGCCCCGCCCCCGGAGCCGTCTACACCGAGGGCGACTCCGTGCCGCTGGCCGCCACCGCCGCCGCGGCGGACGGCGCCACCGTCGGCAAGGTCGAGTTCTACAGCGGCACCACCCTCCTCGGCACCGACACCACCGCGCCCTTCGACCTCACCGCCCCCGGACTCGCCGCCGGGTCCCACTCCCTCTACGCCAAGGCGTACGACAGCCTCGGCGCCTCCGCCGAGTCCCCGCCCGTCGGCATCACCGTCGCCGCGGGCCCCGCCCTCGTCGCGACCCCCGCCCAGCTCGGGGTGCGCCAGGGCAGCACCGGCACCTTCGACCTCAGGCTCTCCACCGCCCCCGCCGCCAACGTCACCGTGGGCGTCGCCCGTACCTCCGGCAACACCCATCTCACCGCGACCCCGGCCACCCTCACCTTCACCCCGGCGAACTGGAACGCCGCGCAGAAGGTGACCGTCGCCGCCGCCCCGACCGGCACCGGCTCCGCCGTCTTCACCGCGACCGCCCCCGGCCACGCCAAGGCCGAGGTCACCGCCGTCCAGCTGGCCGCGAACTCCACGTACGAGAGCCGCTTCCTCGATCTGCACGGGAAGATCACCAACCCCGCCAACGGCTACTTCTCGCCCGAGGGCATCCCGTACCACTCCGTGGAGACCCTGATCGTCGAAGCCCCCGACCACGGCCACGAGACGACCTCGGAGGCGTACAGCTACCTCCTCTGGCTCCAGGCCATGTACGGCAGGATCACCGGCGACTGGACCAAGTTCAACGGCGCCTGGGCGACCATGGAGAAGTACATGATCCCCACCCACGCCGACCAGCCCACCGGCTCCTCGTACAACCCCGCCAAACCGGCCACCTACGCCCCCGAGTGGGACCTGCCCTCCCAGTACCCGGCGACGCTCGACTCCGGGGTGACCTCCGGCTCCGACCCCCTCTCCGGCGAACTGAAGAGCGCCTACGGCACCGACGACGTCTACGGCATGCACTGGCTCCAGGACGTCGACAACGTCTACGGCTACGGCAACGGACCCGGCAAGTGCTCCGCCGGACCCACCGCCACCGGCCCCTCGTACATCAACACCTTCCAGCGCGGCCCCCAGGAATCCGTCTGGGAGACCGTCGCCCACCCCACCTGCGACAACTTCTCCTACGGCGGGCGCAACGGCTACCTCGACCTCTTCACGGGGGACGCCTCCTACGCCAAGCAGTGGAAGTACACCAACGCCCCCGACGCCGACGCCCGCGCCGTCCAGGCCGCCTACTGGGCCGACCTCTGGGCCAAGCAGCAGGGCAAGGGCGCCCAGATCTCCGCCACCGTCGGCAAGGCCGCGAAGATGGGCGACTACCTTCGCTACTCCCTCTTCGACAAGTACTTCAAGAAGGCCGGGAACTGCGTCGGACCCACCGCCTGCCCGGCGGGCACCGGCAAGGACAGCGCCCACTACCTGATGTCCTGGTACTACGCCTGGGGCGGTGCCACCGACACCTCCGCGGGCTGGTCCTGGCGCATCGGATCGAGCCACGCCCACGGCGGCTACCAGAACCCGCTCGCGGCCTACGCCCTCAGCACCTACGCCCCGCTCAAGCCCGCCTCCGCCACCGGCGCCGCCGACTGGGCCACCAGCCTCGGACGCCAACTGGAGTTCTACCGCTGGCTCCAGTCCGACGAGGGCGCCATCGCGGGCGGCGCCACCAACAGCTGGCAGGGCCGCTACGCCACCCCGCCCGCCGGGACCCCCACCTTCCACGGCCTCTTCTACGACGAGAAGCCCGTCTACCACGACCCGCCGTCCAACCAGTGGTTCGGCTTCCAGGCCTGGTCGATGGAGCGCGTCGCCGAGTACTACCAGCAGACCGGCGACACCAAGGCCAAGACCGTCCTCGACAAATGGGTCTCCTGGGCCCTCTCCAAGACCACCGTCAACCCCGACGGCACCTACCGCATCCCCTCCACCCTCCAGTGGACCGGCGCCCCCGACACCTGGAACGCGGCGAGCCCCGGCGCCAACGCCGGACTGCACGTCACCGTCGCCGACTACACCGACGACGTCGGCGTCGCCGCCGCCTACGCCAAGACCCTCGCCTACTACGCGGCCAAATCCGGCCACGCCGAGGCCAAGCGGGTCGCCAAGGCCCTCCTCGACGGCATGTGGGACCACCACCAGGACCCGCTGGGCATCGCCGTCCCCGAGACCCGCGCCGACTACAACCGCTTCGACGACCCCGTCTACGTACCGGGCGGCTGGACCGGCACCATGCCCAACGGCGACCCGGTGAACGCCTCCTCCACCTTCGCCTCGATCCGCTCCTTCTACCAGGACGACCCGGCCTGGCCGAAGGTCGAGGCCTATCTGGCGGGCGGCGCCGCACCCGTCTTCACCTACCACCGCTTCTGGGCCCAGGCGGACATCGCCCTGGCCATGGGCTCCTACGCGGAGCTGCTCGGATAGCACCCGGCCGCGCCAGGCGGCGGCTCGTACGACAGGACCGGGCGGCCCCGCGAGGCCGCCCGGTCCTCGCATGCCCTAGGGTCGGGGCCGAACCGATGTCGGAGTCCGATCGAGGGCGGGATCCGAGTCGTCGTACCGCAGAGGGTGCCGGTGGCCGTGACGGACGCTGAGAGGGGCGACGCGGAGGCCGAGTTCCGGGACTTCTTCGAGCGCCACTACGCCGAACTCGCCCGGCTCGCCCATCTGCTGACCGGCGAGACCGACGCCGCCGACGATCTGGCCGCCGACGCCATGCTCGCCCTCTGGCACCGCTGGGACCGGCTCCGCGCCGCCGACCACCCCGCCGCCTACGCCCGGGGCGTCGTCGCCAACCTCGCCCGCACCCGCGTCCGGGGAGCCGTCAGGGAGCGGCGCAGGATCGCCGCCTTCTGGGACCGGCGCCCCGAACACACCGAAGGCCCGGACGTCCCCGCCGTCGTCGACGTCCGTACGGCCCTGCGCTCCCTGCCTTTCCGCAAACGCGCCTGCGTCGTGCTCCGGCACGCCTTCGACCTCTCCGAACGCGATACCGCGCTCGCGCTCGGCGTCTCCGTCGGCACGGTCAAGAGCCAGACGGCCAAGGGCATGGCGGAACTCCAGCGGCTGCTCGGCCCCCGCGCCGCCACCGAACTCGCCACGGGGAGGCACTGATGGACGAGACACGGCTCCGCCGGGAACTGCGCGAGGCCGCCCTCGCCCACCGGCCCGACCGCGCCCGCGTCCTCGCCCGGGTGGAACGGGGCCTCGCGGCCCCCCGCTCCGCCCGCCGCCCGACCCGGCGCCGCTGGACGGTCGCCGTCGCGACCGCCACCGTCGCCGGACTCGTCGCCCTCGGCGCCCTCGCGACCACCCGGGAGACCGGACGGGCCCCGGGACCAGGCCCCGTGGCCGCCCCGCCCACGCGCACGCCCCCTTCCGCGCCCGCCCCGGACCCCGGCTCGCAGACGCGTGCCGCCGTCGACGTGAGCGGCAACCGCTGGTGGTCCCAGAGCAAACTGACCCTGACCACGACCACCCCCGTCACCGCGCTCACCGTCGAAGTGCGGATCGCCCGCACCCCCGGCGTCGTCGGCACGGGCCACTGGCACGACCTCCCCGGCGGGGACTTCACCACGACGGCGACCGAGGAGAACGGACACCTGGTCTACCGCTGGACCCTGAAACCCGGCCGGACGGTCGCCCCTGGCCGCCATGCCTTCGCGGCCCAGTACAACCACGCCGAAGGAACCCGGGGGGCCTCGGCCGACACGTACACCGCCGTCCTGACCGGCGGCGACGGGAGCCGGTCGACCCTGCGCGGTACGTTCGGGACGCCGCCCGCGCGATGAGCCCGGGACTGCCGGCACTTCGCGTAGGGGGCCGCGCCTGTGCGGTGCGCGGGGGCCGGCTTGTGCGGCGTGGGCTTGCTCCGTGCGTGCGGTGCGGGGTCGCTCCGTGCGTGCGGCGGTGCGGCGGTGTGCCCGCGTGTTGTGGGGTTGCTCGTCCGCGCGGCGGGTACGGGGCTCGGCTCGTGCGGCGGGTACGGGACTGTGCCCGTGCGGTGTGTACGGGGGCTTCGCCCGTGGGTGCGTACGGCGAAGGGTTCGTGCGGTGCGTACGGCGTTTGGCCCGTGCGGAAAACAGGGCGACGCCCGCGCGGTGGCGGCGTAGCATGCCCGGCATGTCGAGCCCCGAAGCATCCAGGGTGGGGGCCGCCGGTCACGCCGTCGGCCCCCTGCACCCCTGACCCGGTAACCCGCCCCGCCGCCCCGGTGCCCCGCCGAGGTCGGACGGGCCGAGCGGTGTGCCCCGGTGCGGGCAGTGGGGGCGCGGACGGTGGTGACGAGACCTCGTTCCCGTGTCCCGCCCCACCCCGGAGCCGTTCTCGATGCCCCTTCCCCTGTATCTGCTCGCCCTGGCGGTCTTCGCCATGGGCACCTCGGAGTTCATGCTCGCCGGGCTGCTGCCCGACCTCGCCCGCGATCTGGGGGTGAGTGTCGGCGCGGCAGGCTCGCTCACCTCGGCCTTCGCCGTCGGCATGGTGGTGGGAGCACTGCCGTCCGCCGTGCTCGCCCGGAACCGCCCGGGGCGGAGCGCACTCCTCTGCTTCGTCCTGGTCTTCCTCGCCGCCCATGTCACGGGCGCCCTCACCGGCGGCTTCGGCGTCCTGCTCGTCACCCGGTTCGTCGCCGCCGTCGCCCACGCGGGTTTCCTCGCCGTCGCCCTGACCACGGCCGCCTCCCTCGTACCGCCGGAGCGCAAGGGCCGCGCACTCGCCGTCCTCCTCTCCGGGACGACCGTGGCCACGGTCGTCGGCGTCCCCGGCGGCGCGCTCCTCGGCGCCTCCCTCGGCTGGCGCGCCGCCTTCTGGGCCGTCGCCCTGCTCTGCCTTCCCGCGACGCTCGGCGTCCTACGGGGCGTGCCCGCCGGGACCACACGGGGCGCTCCCGCCGCAGCCGGGGGCGCGCCCGGGGGAGCCGGGGCCGGGGTAGCGGCCACGGACATCCGGAGCGGGGGCGCTGCCATGGACACCGGGGCCGGGCGCGCGGACGTCCGGCCCGCGCTCCGGGACGAGTTCGCGCTGCTCAGGAGCCCCCGGCTGCTGCTCGTCCTGCTGTCCGGCGCGCTCGTGAACGCGGCGACCTTCGGCGCCTTCACCTTTCTCGCCCCCGTGGTCACCGGCCCCGCCGGACTCGCCGAGCCGTGGGTTCCGGTCGTCCTGGTCCTGTTCGGCGCCGGTTCCTTCGCGGGTGTCACCCTCGCCGGGCGGTTCGCCGACGCGTACCCCGGGCGGGTCCTGGCCTTCGGCGGTCCGCCGCTCCTCGCCGGTTGGTGTGCGCTGGCCCTGGGCGCGGAGCGGCCGCACGTCCTGCCGGTTCTCGTCCTGGCTCAGGGGACGCTGTCGTTCGCGCTCGGCGCCACCCTGATCGCCCGTGCGCTGTACGCGGCGGAAGGCGCCCCCACCCTGGCCGGGGCCTACGCCACCGCCGCCCTGAACGTGGGCGCCACGGCAGGTCCGCTGCTCGCGGCGGCCACTCTCGGGACCCCGGCCGGAGCCCTGGGCCCGTTCTGGTCCGCCGCCGCCCTCGTCCTGCTCGCGCTGCCGGTCGCCCTGGGCGCCATCCGGACGACGTCGGTCTGAGCCCCGGCGTACGGGCCCTACCGGGAGCGCGGTGTCAGCCATCACGGTGGCCCGCGCTCCCCCGTACACCCCTCTTCACCGAGGGGATTTCGGCCGTTCTCCCGGGCGGCGGCAACCTTCGTGCCTTCGGCGGCGACAGAGACGTGTCCGCTCGTACCGAGGCGCAGAAGGAGGAACCCGTCCCATGGTCCTCGTCGTCCCCGCCCCCGTGAGCCCGCCGGAGGAGCACCCGTGATCCACGGCACCTGGGAACCCGCCCCCGCCGCCCGCTGGCAGGACGCCTATCCGGTGGGCAACGGCCGGCACCGCGCCCTCGTCTTCGGCGATCCCGAGGACGACCGGGTGATCCTCACCCACCACTCCCTCCATCAGGGGGAACACCCGCAGGACCGGCCCTTCCCCGGACTGCGCACCCGCGTCCAGGCCCCGTCCGGCGGCCCCGCCCGGCCCGTCCGCAGGTCCCTGGACTTCGCCACCGGAGTCGTCACCGGGGAGTGCGGGGAGCGGCGCGGCCGGGTCTTCGTCTCCCGCACCGACGACGTGCTCGTGCAGTACGTCACCGCGCCGGGCCCCGCCGTGGAGGTCGGCCTCGACCACCGGCTGCCCGGCGCGCCCGCCGGACTCGGCTCGGCCCGGGGCATCGCCACCGCCCGCCGGGAGACCGTCCTCACCCTGCGGGCCACCCACCCGGACGGCGGCCCTCCCGTCTCGACCGGTGTCACGCTCCTCCTCGCCGACACGGGCCGCACCACCCTCACCGCCACCGGCGTCCGTATCGAGGGCGCGGGCGCGCTGCTGCTCCTCACCCGGGTCCGCCGTCACGGGGACGCCGTCGACACGGAGAAGGAGGTACGGGCCCTGCGCGCCCTGCTCACCGGTCCGTCCCGGGCCCGCACGGCGGCGGACCCGCGCGGCCCCGGCGGTCCCGGCGCGCCCGGTGATCCCGGTGCGTCCGGCGGTCCCGGCGCTCTGTACGCCCGGCTGCTCGACCGTCACACCGCCCCGTACGGCGCCGCGTACCGCCGTCTCGCCCTCGACCTCGGCGCCGATCCGGCCGAGCGCGCCCTTTCCGGCACGGCGCTGCTCCGCCATCCCGGGAGCCCCGCCCTCCAGGAACGCCTCTTCGCCGCGAGCCGCCACCAGCGGCTCTCCGGCGGTGGCCGTACCGCCGGGCCCTGCGGGCTGTGGAGCGGCGAGCGGGACCCCGTCCCGGCCGCCCCGCCCGTCGGCTCCCTCGTCCTCTCGGCACCCGACCGGCTTGTCCTGCTGCCCGCACCGCCCTGCCCGTACGGCCGGATCACCGGGGTGCGGACCCGGTTCGGCGCACGGGTCGATCTGGCCTGGGCGCCGGGCGCGTACCACGCGGTGATCCGGCCCGGCAGGGACGCGGAGGTCGAGCTGAGGACCCCCGGGGGCCGCACACGGCTGGTGCTGCGCGCCGGGGAGGACCACACGGTCCGCTCCTGAACCCGCCGGGTCTCACTCCCCGTCCGTCACCAGGATGACGTCCAGGGTCCGGGGGCCGTGGACGCCCTCCACCCGGTCCAGTTCGATGTCGCTGGTCGCGGACGGGCCCGAGATCCAGGTGAGGGGGCGCTCCGGGGCGAGCCGGGGGAGCGCCTCGGGGACGGAGGCGACCACCTGCTCGGGCGCCCGGACCACGCAGAGGTGCAGATCGGGGACGAGGGTGAGCGCGCGGCGGCCCTGCCCGGGGCCGCCGTCGAGGATGATCGTGCCGGTCTCGGCGATGGCCAGGGCGCAGCCCGTGACCACGGCGTCGGCGCCGTCCAGGGCGTACGGGGTGAGCCGGGGGTCGTCGGCGAGCCGTTCGGCGTCGGTGGCGGCGAGCCATCGCGGGGGCAGTCCCGGGGGCACGACGACCGCGCGGGCGCCGCGCTCGGCGAGGAGCAGGGCGATGAGCGCGGGCAGCTCGTCGGGTGTGGTGCGGTGGACGTGGGCGCGGTAGTCGGCCAGGTTCTCGTGGAGGAGGTCGAGCAGTGCCCCGGCGTCCTCGGTGCCGTGGCGGACCCGGTAGGCGCGGGGGACGTCCGGGGCTTCGGGCGCGTCGGCGACGGCGGCCCTGATCCGGGCGAGGACGCGGGCGCGGGAGTCGCCGGGGGATGCGGTCATGTGCGGTTCTTCTTCCACCAGTCGCGGAACGGTTCGGCGGGCAGCTCGGGCAGATTCCGGTACGCGGACCACTGGCGGGCCCCCGGACCGGGCAGCCGCTTGGGGTGCAGGGAGCGGGTCGCGGAGGCGAGCCGTTCGCCCGTGGCGAGGGCGGTCGGATGGTCGAGCATCCAGGAGGAGGCGCGGATCGCGGCCCGTTCGAGCCGGTGCCCCTTCCCGCCCGTCTCGGCGACCCGGGTCCGCAGGTGCACCAGGACCTCGGGGATGTCGATGGCGACCGGACAGACCTCGTAACAGGCGCCGCACAGCGAGGAGGCGTACGGCAGGGAGGCGTCGATCTCGCTCGCGGTGCCCCGGAGTTGCGGGGTGAGGATCGCGCCGATGGGCCCGGGGTAGACCGAGCCGTAGGCGTGGCCGCCCGCCCGTTCGTACACCGGGCAGACGTTGAGACAGGCCGAGCAGCGGATGCAGCGCAGCGCCTGCCGTCCCACCTCGTCGGCGAGGGCGTCGGTGCGCCCGTTGTCGAGCAGCACCAGATGGAAGCGGGAGGGCCCGTCGGCGTCGGTCGTGCCGGTCCAGGTGCTCGTGTACGGGTTCATCCGTTCGGCCGTCGACGATCGGGGCAGGGTCTGGAGGAAGACCTCCAGGTCACGCCAGGTCGGGACCACCTTCTCGATGCCGACGACGGAGATCAGCGTCTCCGGCAGGGTCAGGCACATGCGCCCGTTGCCCTCGGACTCGACGACGACGAGCGTGCCGGTCTCGGCCACCATGAAGTTGGCGCCGGAGATCCCCACCCTGGCCCGCAGGAACTTCTCCCGCAGATGCAGCCGGGCCGCCTCCGCGAGTTCCGCCGGACTGTCCCCGAGGCCCTCGGGCGCCGGACGGCCCCAACTCGCCATCCTCGTGCGGAAGATGTCACGGATCTCGGCCCGGTTGCGGTGGATCGCGGGGACCAGGATGTGCGACGGACGGTCGTCGCCGAGCTGCACGATCAGCTCCGCCAGATCCGTCTCGTACGCGGTGATCCCCTCGGCCTCCAGATGCTCGTTGAGCCCGATCTCCTGGGTGGCCATCGACTTGACCTTGACGACCTCGGTCTCTCCGGTGGCCCGTACCAGGTCGGTGACGATCCGGTTGGCCTCGGCGGCGTCCCCGGCCCAGTGCACGGTGCCGCCCGCCGCCGTCACCGCCTCCTCCAAGCGGATCAGGTACTCGTCGAGATGACGGAGCGTCCGGTCCTTGACGGCCTTCCCGGCCTCGCGCAGCTCCGCCCAGTCGTCGAGTTCGGCGACCGCCCGCGCCCGTTTGTCGCGGATCGTGTGGGTCGCGTGGCGCAGGTTCGCGCGCAGCGTCGGGTTGCCGACCGCCGTCCGCGCGGCCTCCGGGAAGGCGGGCATGCCGACGAAGGCCGGACCGCCCGCCGGGCCCCGCCGCGCTCCGGGCTTCTTCTTCTCGGTCATCGCCAGGGCTCCTCTTCCGTGCTCGCCAGGATGTCCGCCAGATGCAGGGCGCGCAGCGGCGTCTTCTGCCGGTCCAGCATGCCGCCCAGGTGCAGCAGACAGGAGTTGTCCGCGCCGCAGAGCACCTCGGCGCCGGTGGAGAGCGCGTGGGTGATCTTGTCGGCGCCCATCGCCGCCGACACGTCGGGGTTCTTCACCGCGAACGTGCCGCCGAAGCCGCAGCACTCCTCCGCCCCCGGCAGCTCCACCAGCTCCAGACCCTTCACGGCCGCCAGCAGCCGCCGGGGCCGGTCGCCGAGCCCGAGGAGCCGGAGCCCGTGACAGGACGGGTGGTACGTCACCCGGTGCGGGAAGTACGCGCCGACGTCCGTCACGCCCAGCACGTCCACCAGGAACTCCGTCAGCTCCAGGACGCGCGGGGTGAGGGCCGCCGCCTCCGGGCCGAACGAGGGGTAGTGGTGGCGGACCATCGCCGCGCAGGAGCCGGACGGGGTCACCACGTACGCGTACCCCTCGAAGGCACCGACCGTGCGCCGTACCAGGGGCGCGGTCTCCGCCCGGTAGCCGGTGTTGAACTGCGGCTGTCCGCAGCAGGTCTGCGCGGCGGGGAAGTCGACCTCGACGCCGAGGCGTTCGAGGAGCCGGACGGTGGCCACCCCCGTCGCGGGGAAGACGGCGTCGTTGACGCAGGTGACGAAGAGGGCGACACGCATCACGGTTCCTCGGGGACGGTTCGGGCCGGCGGTCGGCCGCACCCCGGGCGGCGCGGCCGGCGCGTTCCTCGCGCGGTGCGCCAGTGTGCCAGGCCCCCGGGCCGCACCGGGGACGCCGGGCCGGTGCGGTCCCCTTCCGGCCGGTCCCGGCGCCTCGAAGGAACGGTTCAGCGCACGCCGAGCAGATGCTCAAGGGCCAGCTGATCGAGACGCTCGAACGCCATGGACCGCTCCGCCGCCGCGTCCGGATCGAAGTCCTCGTACGCCGAAGGGTCGGCGAGCAGCCCGGCGAGACCGTCGGCGGCGGTCGGCACGGCCAGCTCCGGCAGCCGGGAGCCGGCCAGCGCCCGGCGCACCTCCGGGTCGGCACGGAAGGCAGCCGCCCGCTCCCTGAGGATCAGATACGTACGCATGCAGTTCCGCGCGGACTCCCAGACGCCGTCGGCCCCATCGGTCCGCACCGGCTTGAAGTCGAAGTGGCGCGGACCCGCGTACCCGGCCGTCTCCAACAGGTCCACCAGCCAGAACGCCTGCCGCAGATCACCCGCCCCGAAGCGGAGGTCCTGGTCGTACTTGGCGCCCGACTGGCCGTTCAGGTCGATGTGGAAGAGCTTGCCCGCCCACAGCGCCTGCGCCACGCCGTGCGGGAAGTTGAGCCCGGCCATCTGCTCGTGGCCCGTCTCGGGGTTCACCCCGAAGAGCCCGGGGCGCTCCAGCCGCTCGATGAAGGCGAGGGCGTGCCCGACGGTCGGCAGCAGCAGGTCGCCGCGCGGCTCGTTCGGCTTGGGCTCGATCGCGAAGCGCAGCTCGTAGCCCTGCTCGGTGACGTACTGTCCGAGCAGGTCGAAGGCCTCCCGCAGCCGGTCGAGGGCGGCCCGTACGTCCTTCGCCGCACCGGACTCGGCACCCTCCCTGCCACCCCAGGCCACATAGACCCGGGCGCCGAGATCGACGGCGAGGTCGATGTTGCGCAGGGTCTTGCGCAGGGCAAAGCGGCGCACGTCCCGGTCGTTGGCGGTGAAGGCGCCGTCCTTGAAGACGGGATGGGTGAAGAGGTTGGTGGTGACCATCGGCACCGCGAGCCCCGTGCGGTCCAGGGCGGCGCGGAACCGCCCGACGGCCCTGGCGCGCTCCCCGTCCGACGCGCCGAAGGGGAACAGGTCGTCGTCGTGGAAGGTCACGCCGTACGCGCCGAGCGCGGCGAGCCGCTCGACCGTCTCGACCGGGTCGAGCGCGGGCCGGGTGGCATCACCGAAGGGGTCACGCCCCTGCCAGCCGACGGTCCACAGACCGAAGGTGAAACGGTCGCCGGGGGCGGGGGAGTAGGGGTCGCCGGGGACGGGGACGGGGACGGGGACGGGCGCGGAGGTGCGGTGGTCGTCGGGGGTCGGGGCGAGGCGGTCGTCGGGGGCAGGGGATAAGCGGTCGGACACGATGGGTTCCTCTCTGGCGCACTGATTTGTTTTTTGGGATAACTAATCCCGGACCACTCATACGCCACCGACGCCCGCCCCGCCAGACCCCGAGCGCCCCGAACTCCGCACCCCGCACCCCGAACTCCGAACCCCGGGCTCTGGGCTTCTGGGCTCTGTGCCGCAGTCAAGTCCCGTACGGCGAGCCCCAGCCCCAGCCCAGCCCCAGCCCCACCCCAGTCCCAGCCCGGCCCCACCCCGGCTCCATCCCTCCGCCCCCCCGACACGAGAAAGAGGTGAGGACATGCCCGCGAGCCGCTCCGTCGTGATCGGCGTGGACAGCTCCACCCAGTCCACCAAGGCCGCCGCCGTCGACGCCGACACCGGCGAACTCCTCGCCCTCGGCCGCGCCCCGCACACCGTCGCCGGCACCTCCGGCGCCCGCGAGAGCGACCCCGAACAGTGGTGGACCGCCCTGGTCACGGCCGTCCGCTCCGCCGTCCGCGCCTCGGGCGTCCCGGCCGCCTCCGTCACCGGCCTCGCGGTCGCCGGACAGCAGCACGGACTCGTCGTCCTCGGCGCCGACGGACGCCCACTGCGCCCCGCGCTACTCTGGAACGACACCCGCTCCGCCCCACAGGGCGCCGCGCTCGCCGCCCGGCTCGGCGGCCCCGCCGCCTGGGCCCGACGCACCGGGTCGGTCCCCGCCGCCGCCGTGACCGCCGCCAAGTGGCAGTGGCTGCGCGAGCACGAACCCCACCACGCAGAGGCGGCCACGGCGGTGCGCCTCCCGCACGACTTCCTCACCGAACGCCTCACCGGCCACGCCGTGACCGACCCGGGAGACGCCTCGGGAACCTGCTGGTACCGGCCCGCCGACGGCCGCTACGACCCCGAGGTCCTGGACCTCGTCGGCCTCGACCCGGCCCTGCTGCCCACCGTCGCCCCTGGCGGCGCCACCCGCGTCGGCACCCTCGCCCCGGCCGCCGCCGAGGCCCTCGGACTGCCCCGTACCGTCACCGTCGCCGCCGGAACCGGCGACAACATGGCCGCCGCCGTCGGCCTCGGACTCGGCGGCGCCGGACTCCTCGACCACCCGGTCGTCAGCCTCGGCACCTCCGGCACCGTCTTCGCCGCCACCCTCGCCCACCCGGCCGACCCCGCGCTCAACGGATTCGCCGCCACCGACGGCACCCGCCTCCCGCTCGGCTGCACCCTCAACTGCACCCAGGCCGTCGACCGGTTCGCCACCCTCCTCGGTCTGGACCGGGAGGACACCCTGCCGGGCGCCGACGGCGGAGTCGTCGTCCTGCCCTACCTCGACGGCGAACGCACCCCCGACCTGCCCCACGCCGCCGGGCTCGTCACCGGGCTCCGGCACACCACCGACCCCCGGACCGTCCTCGGCGCCGCCTACGAGGGCGCCGCCTTCACCGTGCTGCGCGCCCTCGACGGGCTTCTCGCCGCCTGCGGGCTCGACCCCTCGGACTCCGCCGTACGGGACCGGCCGCTGCGGCTGATCGGCGGCGGAGCGCAGGGCCGCGCCTGGACCGAGACCGTCCGCCGCCTCTCCGGCCGTCCCCTGGTGGTCCCGGCCGCCGGGGAACTCGTCGCCCTCGGCGCGGCGGCCCTCGCGGCGGGCGCGGCGGCGGGCGCCGACCCGGTGGCGACGGCACGTTCCTGGGGCACCGGCTCCGGCCCGACCCTGCCCCCGGTCCCCCGCGACGAGGCGACCTGGGAGCGCGTGGAACACGTCCTCGCCACCACCGCCCCGACGCTGCTGGCGGGGCCGTAAGGAGACGCGCAGGGGGAGTGGCAGGAGGATGGGGGCGGCGGGACTTGGCGGGGCGCGTACCCCGATCGGCCGGATCCTCACCCCAGGCGGCCGGATCCTCACCCCCGGCGGCGGGACTTCCGCACCGGTCCGCCGGACTCTCGCAGCGGTCCGTCGGAGACGTACCCCGGCCGCCGGGAGGGGCGGAACCGAGGCGTCGAGAAGCCCCGCTCCCGCCTGCCTCCGGACCCGTCCCCACCGCTTTCCAGGTGAGCGAATGGGGCGACTAGGCTCTCGCTCACCATGAATCAGCCCACGGAACCCAAGGCCGACAAGTCGGGAGTGCGCCGGCACAACCTGAGCCTCGTCCTGCGGACCGTCCACGACGCGGGGGAGAGCACCCGGGCCGCCGTCGCCGCCCGCGTCGGCCTCACCCGGCCCGCCGTCTCCTCCCTCGTCGAGCAACTCCTGGCCCTCGGCCTGCTCGTCGAGTCCGGCAAGACCTTCAGCGGACAGGCCGGACGGCCGGGCACCGTCCTCAAGCCCGCCGACACCGGGCCCGCCGGACTCGGCGTCGAGATCAGCGTCGACTACGTCACCGCCTGCGTCGTCGACCTGACCGGCACCGACCGGGTCCGCCGTACCGAACGCCTCGACCACCACGCCACGGGCGTCCCCGAGGTACTGGCCCGCGCCGCCCGGGTCGCCGCCGAAGCCCTCGACGCGGCTGCCGAACGGCGCCTCGTCCCGGCGGGCGCCGGACTCGCCCTCCCCGGCCTCGTCTCCGGCGGCACCGTACGCCAGGCACCCAACCTCGGCTGGCACGGCGTCGAGGCCGAGCGGCTCTTCGGCGAGGCCCTCACCGCCCTGCGCCCCGCCGTCAGGGGCCTCCCCCTCACCTCCGACAACGAGGCCCACATGGCCGCCCTCGCCGAGCTGTGGTCCGGCCCGCCGGGCGGCCCGCGCACCTTCCTGCACCTCACAGGGGAGACCGGCGTCGGTGGCGCGATCGTCGTCCACGGCGAACTCCTGCGCGGCGCCCACGGCTTCGCGGGCGAGATCGGACACCTGACCGTCGACGCCGCGGGCCCCCGCTGCCGGTGCGGCGCGCACGGCTGCCTTGAGCAGTACGCGGGGCAGACCGCGCTCCTCGCGGCGGCGGGCGCGAGCGGCGTCCAGGACCTGACGGACCGGGCACGGGCCGGGGAAGCCAGGGCGCTGGCCGCGCTCGCCGAGGCGGGCCGGATGCTGGGGCGGGCCCTGGCGGGCGCGGTCAACCTCCTCGACCCCGAGGCGGTCGTCCTCGGCGGTATCTACCCGCGGCTGATGACCTGGCTCGTACCGGCCCTCTCGGCGGAGCTGTCCACCCGCGCCGTCTCCGGCCTCTGGACCCCCGAAGCGGGCCGGGTGCGCCCGGCCTCCACCGCCGCCGACGCCTCCCGGGGCGCGGCCGGACTCGTCCTCCACGACGTCCTGGCCGACCCCCTGGCGTACGCCACGAACCCGGTCGCCTGACGGAGCGGCGTACGCCACGACCCTGACCGGCTGACGGAGCGGCGTACGCCACGGCCTCGACCGGCTGACGGGAAAGGGGCGGCCCGCGCCGGGCAGAGCCTCGGCGCGGACCGCCCCATTCCCGGGCGGACCGTGCGTCACATCGCGACGCCGCGTCCCCGCAGATAGGTCAGCGGGTCGATGTCCGAACCGAAGTACGGCGAGGTGCGCACCTCGAAGTGCAGATGGGGACCGGTCACCCGGCCGGTCGCGCCGGAGAGCGCGATCCGCTGCCCGCCGGACACGCTCTGACCGGCCGAGACGTCGATACGGGACAGATGGGCGTACTGGGAGTAGCGGCCGTCCGAGTGACGGACGATCACCTCGTAGCCGTACGAGCGGCCGTACCCGGCGCTCACCACCCGGCCGGGTCCGATCGAACGGACCGTCGTCCCCGTCGGCACCGCGAAGTCCGTCCCCGTGTGGTAGCCCTTCGACCAGGAGCCGGACTGGCCGTAGTAACCGGTGTAGGCGCGCGAGGAGACCGGCGAGCTCCAGCCGCGCGAGGAGGACGAACCGGAGGACGCCGATCCGCTCGACTGGGAGGACTGTGCGGAGCCCCCCTGCGAGGAACCGGAGCCGCTCGAAAGGCCCGTCCGCTGCTCGTACTTCCAGGCGTGACTGGTCCAGAACCAGTTCCCGCGGGACTGGTACCAGTAGACGCGGTCCTGGGAGTCCCAGCCCTGCCGTCCCCGGAAGGTCGGCTCGCCGGACGAACCGCCCGAGGGGGTGACGGGGGTCGCGGCGGCGGAGCCGGATCGCCGCTCGTACACGCTCGCGTGGCTGGTCCAGCGCCACTCTCCGGCGGAGTTCAGGAACCAGTACTTCGAGCCGTCCCAGCCGGCGTGCGCCGGAGCGGGCTCGGCGGAGGCGGTACCGGCGCCCGCGCCCGCGAGGGCGACCGCGCCCACGGTCGCGACGACCGCGCGCCGCACGCACAGGGAGGGCGCCGTACGCCCTCCCGCCGCCGCCGCGCGCCGCGCGGTGACGCAGCCCGAGCAGGCGCAGTTCTGGGGTGTCTCGTCGGTGAATGCGGGGGTTTCCACGATCCTTTTCACTCCTGATTCGGGTCGGTGGGGCTGCCACTCCGGGTGTAGAAGGCCACGGTCAGGTCCTTGACCAGGGCTTGGCGTTCGAAGTCGTCGAGTTCGACGAGGCCCCGGGTGGTCAGCCGCGTCACGGTGTCGTCCACGGCGTCGATCACTCCGGTGAGCACCGAGTCCCGGTGCTTGGCGTCCAGCGCGGCGATCTGCCTGCGGCGCATGGCGGCGGCGACCTCGGGGGCGTACTCGATCCGGGTCGGCTGCGCGGAGAAGACGGCGATGCCGACCGGACGGCACTCGGCCGCCAGCATCCGCGTCAGCGCGTCGCCGACCGCCTCGGCGTCCCGCAGGGTCGGCGCGTCGCCCCGGAAGGCGTCGGCGGGCAGCTGCGAGAGGACCCGGGCGGTCGCCGCCTCCACCTGCTCGCGCAGATAGCCGAGGTGGTCGTCGACGGCGAACAGCGCGCGAGCGGTGTCCCGCACGGTCCAGACGACCAGGATGACCACGCGCAGCGACGAACCCTCCGCGTCGACGACGGAGATCGGCTCGCTGCGCCAGTGCCGCAGCCGGACGTCGGTGCGGCGGCGCAGGACGAAGGGGCTGATCCAGACGAGACCGGTGCGGCGCACGCTGCCCCGGTAGCGGCCGAAGAGCGAGAGCACCCAGGCGGAGCCGGTACGGCCCCGGGTGAGACCGCCGAAGGAGACGACGGCGACGACCGCGCAGGCGGCGAGGGCGGCCCACTGCCAGGGCAGCAGCTCGATGTGACGCAGCGGCCGGGCCCGCCACAGGGTGATGCCGGCGCCGGTGAGAGCGGTGAGCCCGGTGAGGACGGCGATCCAGCCGGGGAGGGCGGTGCCGGGGCGCTCGACGAGGTCGGGGTCGCCGGGCGGGGGCCGCCGGGGGAGCGGGGCGGCGGACACGGCCGACGCGGCGGTCTGCCGGGCGGCCCGCTGCGTCGCGGTGGCGTCGGGGGAGGTGCCTCCGGAACCGGTGGCGCCGAGCCCGGCGGGCGGCTTGGCCAGGGTGGCGGGCATGGAGACCTGGGCGGACACCGGGGTGGAGGCGGCCGTGGCGGACGCCGGGGGGACCGGGATACGGCCGACGGGGATCTGACCTGCGGCTGTACGGCCTGCGGGCCCCTGGCCGACCGGGATCTGACCGACCGGGATCTGGCCGGACGGACTCTGGCCGGTGGTCGTCTGGCCGAGGGGGGCCGGGCCGGTCGACATCGGGCCGGAGGCCATCGGACCGGTGGGGGCGTGGCCGGGGTGCGCCTGGCCAGGATGTGTCTGACCGGATGTCATCTGGCCGCCGGACGGGGCCTGACCTGCCGGAATGTGACCTGCCGGAATCTGGCTTGCCGGTGCGTGGGAGGCCGGTGTCTGGCCGGTCGGGGGGTGGCCGCCGGTCAGGGGGTGGCCGCTCGGGGCGTGGCCGGTCGCCGCGGGACCGGCGGAGTTCGGGCCCATGGGGCTCGGGCCGGTGGGGTGCGGGCCGTTCGATATCTGGCCGGTCGTCGCCGGACCGGTCGACGTCATGCCGGTCGACGTCATGACGGCCGGTACGGCGCCGCCGCCCGGCTTGTCCTCGGCGCCCGGGTCGACGGGATCCGCGCGGAAGAGGTCGTCCATGGGTATGCCGTCCGCGTGTCTGCGCACGCGGACCGGCACGGGCCGCTTCTGTAGCTCGGTCATGAGGCCCTTCCGGTCGTACGGGAGGTGACGGCACGTCGGATGATCTTCACGCACCATCGTCACAGGGATGAATGTCCGGATTGCCGCGACAAAGGTCCTGAATGTCCGGGCCTTTAGTCCCTAGGCTGTGACGGCGTCGGAGGTCGTTGTCAGTGGCTGCCTCTACGGTTTGGGGCATGACGACGACCTATCTGGAGCTGTCGCAGGACGGCGGCGGTGCCCACAAGTTCTACGAAGTGACCGTCCAGGACCTGACGGTGTCGGTCCGTTACGGGCGGATCGGCGCGACCGGACAGACCCAGTGCTCCACGTTCCCCACGGCGGCGAAGGCCCAGGCGGCGGCCGCGAAGAAGATAGGGGAGAAGGTCCGCAAGGGGTACGCCCCCGCGGTGCGGGGCGGGCGGGCCGCCCGCTCGGTGACGCGCCGCGAGGTCGCCTCCGCGCCCTCCACCGCACAGGCCGTGGCTCCCGTCCTGTGGCGCTTCCGGACCGGCTCGGCCGCCTTCGGCATCCATGTCGACGAGGAGCACTGCTGGGTGGGCAACCAGGCGGGAGACGTGTACACGCTCGACCGCTCCGGTGAGGTGCGGGCCCGCTTCAGCCTCCCGGACGGCGTCAAGTGCCTGGTCGCCGACGACTTCTGGATCTACGCGGGCTGTGACGACGGCAAGGTCTACGACCTGTCGTCCAAGCTGCCCTTCGCCGCGTACGACATCGCCACCGACGTCGACATCTTCTGGCTCGACATCCACGAGGGCGTCCTCCACGTGGCGGACCGCTCGGGCCGGCTCACCGTCATCGACCACGAGGACGAGCACCAGTGGGCGCGCGGCGGTCAGGGCGAGCACGCCTGGATGGTCCGCGCCGACGGCGCCGCCGTGTACTACGGGGACACCCGGGGCGTCGCCGCCCACGTCCCGGACGGCGGCGGCGAGCTGTGGCACACCGCCACCGACGGCGGGGTCCTCTTCGGCTGGCAGGAGGACGACTCGGTCTACGCGGGCACGGCACGGCGCAAGGTCCAGCGGCTCGCGAAGAAGGACGGCCGCGTCGAGGCGGTGTACTCCTGCGACGGCCCGGTCTACTCCTGCGCCACCTCGCCCGGCGGCCGGTTCGTCTTCGCCGCCGACGCGGCCTCCTCCGTCTACTGCTTCGCCGAGGACGGCACCCGGCTGTGGAAGCTCGGCACGGGCGGCGGTTCGGCGCTCTCCATGCAGTACCGCGACGAGCGCCTCTATCTGGTGACCACCGACGGCTCGCTGGTCTGCGTCGACGCGAGCGAGGCGGCGATCGAGGCGGCCAAGGGCGGCACCGTCCCCGTCGCCAGGGACGTCAAGCTGGCCGCCGCCCTCCCGGTCTACGAGCCCGCGACGACCGTCACCGCCGTGGCCGCCGTCAGCGACGCCCCGGCCGGATCGATCGTCGTCGAGTGCGTGAGCGAGTCCGGCAGGACCAGGGTGCGGGTCCTCTCGCAGGGCTACGAGTCCGGGTGGAACGTACAGTTCCCCCGCGCGATCCGGCAGCCCGGCGCGCGGTACGTGGTCGACTCCCTGCACGCGGCGGCGGGCGGCTTCTACCGCGTCCGCGGCGACATCCGGCGGCTGCTGTGACCACGGCTTCCGGCGGGGGCGGCTTCGAGGCGGCCACCGGGGACGGACCTCCGGTGGCCCCCGCCGACGCCGAACAGCGGTCGCGGGAGGTGCGGACGGCCCTCGACGGGCTGCTCCGGATCAGAAGCCTGACCCGGCCTCAGGGCGCCGGCCCGAAGGCGGCGCCCGCCGAGTGGGAGCGGCGGCAGCCGGTCCGCGCGGTGGCCCTCGCCCTGGAGTCAGGTGGCATCACGCCCTCCTCGACGGACTCCTCGGGGGAGCGGACCGGCACCGGCTACCGGGTCAGGGCGGGGGACCGGCCGGAGACGGTCCTCGTGGAGTGGCTGGGCCCGCCCGGCTCGGGCGCGGCCCGGACGGAGACGGAGGCACTCGGCGCCTGCGTCCCCGTCCTGGCACGGCTGGGCTGGGAGGCCCTGCTCTACCGGGGGCCCCGGGGCCGCCGCTTCCTGGAGGTGGAACCGGCGGGGGACTGAGCGGCGGCCCGGAGTGGGTGGAGGCCGGAGGTGGGTGGAGACCCGAGTGCGCGGGGTCCGTACACGGGATCAGACGCCCGGCGGCAGGAGCTTGGCCCGCGAGCGCACCTGCAAGGCGGTGACGACCTCGACCACGCCCACGACCACCAGCCAGATACCGCCCAGAAGCGTCAGCACCGCCGCCGACCTCAGCGGGGAGACGATGAGCACGACACCGGCGAGCGCGTTCACGATGCCGAGGAAGACCTGCCAGCCGCGTGCGGGCATCGCGGGGTCGGAGCCCGCCGCCACGGTCTGGGTGATGCCCCGGAAAAGCCAGCCGATCCCGATCCAGAGCGCGAGCAGCAGGATCGACTGCATCGCGCCCCGGAAGCAGAGCAGGCCGAGGAGGATCGACAGGGCGCCGCTGATGAACGCCATGACCCGCAGCGCCGTGCTGACATGCGTACCGAAGGCGGAGACCAGCTGCATCACACCGCTGAACAGCAGATAGAGACCGAAGAGCACACCGGCCGCCAGCAGGGAGGCGCCGGGCCACACCAGGACCAGGACGCCGAGGACCAGCGACGCGAGACCGGCGACCAGGAGTGCCTGCCAGGCGGCGCCCGCGAGCATGCCCAGCGGGCCGGGCGGTATGTCCTCGCGGGGAGGGAGGTCGTGAGTCTGCGTCATGGAAGGTTCCCGTCTTTCGTGAAGCGGTCGGAGCGGAGGAAGGCCGAAGGGGCGGATGGATCGATGGGGCGGAGGTATCGATGGGGCGGGGGTAGCGACGGACCAAGGGGGCCGGTCAGAGCGGGGTCGCGTAGGTGCCGAGGAAGATCGCCTCGGTCAGCGCCATGCGCTCGATCTCCGTGGGGTCCACGCTCTCGTTGGGCGCGTGGATGAGACAGCCGGGCTCCTCGACGCCGATCAGCGCGATCTCCGCGTCCGGGAACTGCGCGGCCAGCACATTGCACAGCGGGATCGAACCGCCCTGCCCCGACTCGACCATGTCCTTCCCGTACGCCTCGCGGAAGGCGGAGGCGAGCGCCCGGTAGGCGGGCCCGTCGGTGCGGGCCCGGAACGGCTGCCCGGTGCCCTCCGGCTCCACCTCCACCTGGGCGCCCCAAGGAGCGGCCGAGACGAGATGGTCGGTGAGGGCCCGCAGGGCCTCCTCCGCGTCGACGCCGGGCGGGACGCGCAGACTGACCCTGGCCCGGACCTTCGCCTGCACGGCGGCAGAGGAACCCACCACCGGCGGGCAGTCGATGCCGAGCACGGTGACGGCCGGCCGCGCCCACAGCTCGTCGGCCACCGACCCCGTACCGACCAGGGAGACGCCGTCGAGCACCCCCACATCCGTACGGAACTGCTCGGCCGGGTAGTCCACGCCGTCCCAGACGCCGTCTCCGGGCAGCCCCTTCACGGCCGTGTTGCCGTGCTCGTCGCGCAGACTGTCGAGAATCCGGACGAGCGCGGCGAGCGCGTCGGGCGCCGGACCGCCGAACATGCCCGAGTGCATGGCGCCCTTGAGGGTGGACACGGTGACGACGACGTTGGCGAGCCCCCGCAGGGTGGTGGTCGCGGTGGGCAGCCCCAGCGCGAAGTTGCCGGTGTCGCAGATCAGCAGGGTGTCGGCGGCGAAGAGATCGGGCTGGAGCGGTACGAGCCGTTCCAGACCGCCCGTCCCCTGCTCCTCCGAACCCTCGGCGACGAACTTGAGGTTCACCGGGAAGCCCCGGCCGTCCGGACCGCCCAGCGCCCGCAGCGCCGTGAGGTGCATGGCGATATTGCCCTTGCAGTCGGCGGTTCCCCGCCCGTACCAGCGCCCCTGGCGTTCGGTCAGCTCGAACGGCGGGCTCTGCCAGGCGGCGTCGTCCAGCGGCGGCTGCACGTCGTAGTGGCAGTACAGCAGCACGGTGGGCGCCCCCTCGGGGCCCGGCGCGTGCCCGACGACGGCGTCCGTGCCGTCCGGGGTGGTCACCCGCCGCATGTCCCGGAGTCCCGCATCGGTGAAGGCCCGGACGAGGAAGTCGGCCGCCTTGGCGCACTCCTCCGGCGGGAACTGGCGCGGATCGGCGACGGAACGCATCGCGACCAGCTCCGTCAGATCCTCCTTCGCCCGGGGCATCAGCGCCCGCACCTTCTCCCGCAGGGCCGTGGTCGGGCTGGACTCGGCGGTCATGCGTACCCACTTCCCTGGAGCCGGTGCGCGGTGCCCGCGACGAGGACGGCCCTCCCACCCAAGCACTCGGGGACAAGTGTTGCAAAAGGTGACTCATCCGGAGCAACGGGTAAGGCCTTCGGGCGGCGAGGTCCACGACGGGCGACCACAGTGGACGGCATACGCCCGCCTCCCGCACCTGGAGAAAACCATGGGTCACCTCAACCGACGCGATCTCGGACTGCTCGTCCTGCGGGTCGGCACCGGCGCCGTGCTCGCCGCGCACGGCACACAGAAACTCTTCGGCTGGTTCGGCGGAGGAGGCATCGAGGGCACCACCCACGCGATGGAGGCCATGGGCTTCCACCCGGGCCGGGAGAGCGCACTCGCCGCGGGGCTCGGCGAGGCGGGCGGCGGCGCCCTGCTCGCCCTCGGGCTCGCCACCCCGGTGGCCGGAGCGGCGGCGGCCGGAGCGATGGCCGGAGCCGTCGCCGTGCACGCCCCGGCCGGCTTCTTCGCCCAGGGCGGCGGCTACGAATACCCCGCCTTCCTCGGCTTCGCCGCCGCCGCGATCGGGCTCATCGGCGCCGGCCGTTACTCCCTCGACCACGCCACCTGCTACGTCGTCGACCGCCCCTGGGTCGTCGCGAGCGCCTTCGTCGGCACGGCCCTGGGCGTCGTCGCCGTCGTCGGCCGCCGCGCCGACCGGGCCGCCGCAGGACGGCAGGAGCAGGAACCCGAATCCGTGTGACGCGCGGGGACGAAGAGGAAGGAGCGACGGCGGAGGGCCCGCGGGGGCGTTAGGCTCGCCGCAGAGGAAGGGACGGCCGCCGCGCATGAAGATCGACCTGACGGACACCAACTCCAGCAAGATCAACAAGGCGATCCTGCAAGGACGCAGAGCCGTCGGCACACCCGCCGTCGGAGCCGTGCTCACCCTCGTCGTCGTCACGGACGAGGAGAACGCCTACGACGCGGTCAAGGCCGCCAACGACGCCTCCAGGGAGCACCCCTCCCGCACCCTCGTCGTCGTCAAGCGGCACGCCCGTACGCCCCGCGAGCGGCATGAGACCCGGCTCGACGCGGAGGTACGCCTCGGTACCGACGCCGGATCGGGTGAGACGGTCGTGCTCAGGCTCTACGGCGAACTCGGCACCCGCGCCGACTCCGTGGTCCTCCCGCTGCTCCTGCCGGACGCGCCCGTCGTCGTCTGGTGGCCCGTGGACGCGCCCGACGTGCCGTCCAGGGACCCCCTCGGCTCGCTCGCGCAGCGGCGGATCACCGACATGTACGCGGTCGAGGACCCGCTCGCGGCCCTCGAACACCGAGCCGCCTCGTACGCCCCCGGCGACACCGACCTCGCCTGGACGCGGCTCACCCCCTGGCGTTCGATGCTGGCCGCCGCGCTCGACCAGGCGTCGCTGACCGTCGTATCCGCCGCCGTCGAGAGCGAGGCGGAGAACCCGAGCGCCGAACTCCTCGCCCGCTGGTTCGAAGTCCGGCTCGGCGTCCCCGTCGAGCGGATCATCACGGACGGCCCCGTCGTCACCGCCGTCCGCATGGGCACCGCCGACGGAGAGATCCGCATCGACCGCCCCGAGGGGCCGGTGGCCAGGCTCGCGATCCCCGGCCAGCCGAGCCGCGTCCTGGCCTTGAAGGTGCGGACCACCGCCGAACTGATCGCCGAGGAACTGCGCCGTCTGGACCCGGACGAGGCGTACGCGGCGGCGCTGCGCGGACGGGTCTGACGACCCGAAGTACGAGGTCCAAGCCCTCGGGAAGCACCTTCATGAAACTCCAACTCCCACTGTGTGGCGGCGACTTGACCCACGCATGCCTGCTCCCGGCAAACGCCATTGGTATGGACATGCTCAATTGAGAGGGCTAGTCTCAGACTTGGTCTAGACCGCGTCGGATGTACGCCCTCCGGATCCTCCGTGCTGCCTCGGCAGTGCGTCGGAGGTGTGCGTCCGCCCCCACCCGCAACCTCGGACCATGGGAGTGCACATGCGTAAGAAGCTCACCTCCTTACTTCTCGGCCTCGGCGTCGCCGGATCGGCCTTGCTCGCCACCAGCGGAACCGCCCAGGGGCACGGCTACACCGACTCGCCGGTCAGCCGTCAGCAGCTCTGCGGCAATGGCACCGTGCGGAACTGTGGACAGATCCAGTGGGAGCCGCCGAGCGTGGAAGGCGACAAGGGATTCCCCACGCGCGGCCCGGCCGACGGGCACATCTGCTCGGGCGGCGTCGGACGCTTCTCCGAGCTGGACGACCCGCGCGGCGGAAACTGGCCGGCCACCAGCCTGACCGCCGGGGCCAACCACACCTTCCTCTGGCGGATCAGCGCGCGCCACGCCACCACTGACTTCCGCTACTACATCACCAAGGACGGCTGGGACCCCACCAAGCCCCTGACCAGGGCCGACCTGGACCCGCAGCCCTTCCTGACGGTCCCCTTCGGAGGCCGCCAGCCCGGCGCCACGGTCACCCACACGGGCGTCCTCCCCCAGAAGACCGGCCGCCACCTCATCCTCGGCGTCTGGAACATCGCAGACACGGGCAACGCGTTCTACGCCTGCTCGGACGTGCGCTTCTGACGGATCCTCAGGATGATGGCCCCGGGCTGGGTGACTGGCTCGGGGCTGTGGGGTGTGGGGTGTGGCGCGGGGGACGTCCTCGCACGTACGGGGACTACGAGGACCTGCGGACCTTCGTGAAGTAGGGGCGGGGTCCGTCCCCGCATGGGCGGGGACCACCCCGCCCCCGACCAGGTGTGGGTGGCGGCAATGGGGCCACCCCTGCATGCGCGGGGACCACCCAGCTGCTCGCCGCCGTCGCCACCGCGATGGAGGACCACCCCCGCATGCGCGGGGACCACTCGGCGGGCTTGGACGACGAGGCGTTGCACCGGGGACCACCCCCGGATGCGCGGGGACCACGTGGTGTCGAGCGCGGCCGCGACCTGTCCCCAGGGACCACCCCCGCATGCGCGGGGACCACCGGTCGACGTCGCCTTCCGGCACGTCGATCTCGGGACCACCCCCGCATGCGCGGGGACCACCCCGGACCGAGCGCCGGCACGATCCGCAGGAGGGGACCACCCCCGCATGCGCGGGGACCACACGTGGGCCGAGGTCGCGGCCGGGCACCTTGAGGGACCACCCCCGCATGCGTGGGGACCACCTCCTGCTGCGCAGCGTGATGCGCGCCCTGCCGGGACCACCCCCGCATGCGCGGGGACCACCCGAGGGCGCCCGGGCCGAAAACGGTGTGACGGGGACCACCTCCGCATGCGCGGGGACCACGACCGCGACACCCTCGACGCCCTCGCCACGGCGGGACCACCCCCGCATGCGCGGGGACCACACACTTCCCTGTTCAATGAATACAGGTCTACAGGGACCACCCCCGCATGCGCGGGGACCACGGCGAGCCTCCCCAACAAGTCCGGCACCGCCATGGGGACCACCCCCGCATGCGCGGGGACCACGCGGCTCCGAGAGGGGATTCAGCGGCTCACTCGGGACCACCCCCGCATGCGCGGGGACCACACGATCGGCCTGGTCAGGTGCGGTCGGATTTGGGGACCACCCCCGCATGCGCGGGGACCACCCGCTCCACCTGCCGCTGGGACATGCCGAGCAGGGACCACCCCCGCATGCGCGGGGACCACAGGCGGCCGTACGACGGATGGACGAGGCGACCGGGACCACCCCCGCATGCGCGGGGACCACTCGGCACGAGCGAGGCGAAGACGCTGCGGCTGGGGACCACCCCCGCATGCGCGGGGACCACTGAAAGGGCCTGCCGCGAGTTGCGGCAGGCCCGGGACCACCCCCGCATGCGCGGGGACCACGACGGGCGGGCGTTCCACGACCACCTCGACCAGGGACCACCTCCGCATGCGCGGGGACCACCCTCAGCCGCCTACGGCGGACCGCGCCCCCGAGGAACCACCCCCGCATGCGCGGGGACCACGGCGTCTCGATCGTCACCGGTGACCCGACCGTGGGACCACCCCCGCATGCGCGGGGACCACTCGTACGCGCGCTGGCGGCAGGGACCACCCCCGCATGCGCGGGGACCACCGGGCCGAGCACCGCGCTCTGATCCTCGCGGAGGGACCACCCCCGCATGCGCGGGGACCACCCGAGCTGGGTCGATGACGGGGCGATCGGGCGGGGACCACCCCCGCATGCGCGGGGACCACCGGTCGCGCCGGTCGCACGGCGCCCCGACCGCGGGACCACCCCCGCATGCGCGGGGACCACCAAGGAGGGCGAGGTCACCCTGCTCCGCTGGAGGGACCACCCCCGCATGCGCGGGGACCACCAAGGAGGGCGAGGTCACCCTGCTCCGCTGGAGGGACCACCCCCGCATGCGCGGGGACCACCGGAAGGCGGGCCACAGGACGATGCGCTGCGACGGACCACCCCCGCATGCGCGGGGATCACCTCGTGCCCGCCTTCCTGCGGTACGCCGCATTGGGACCACCCCCGCATGCGCGGGGACCACGGGCGCGCGACCGGGGCCGGGGCCTTCTTCCCGGGACCACCCCCGCATGCGCGGGGACCACCTGAGGGGACGCCGGTGTCTTGATCGATGTACGGGACCACCCCCGCATGCGCGGGGACCACCGGCGAGGGCCTCGGCGCCCGAGTCGGCGACGGGGACCACCCCCGCATGCGCGGGGACCACCCGCACCATCGAGATCACGTGGGGCGCGAACGGGGACCACCCCCGCATGCGCGGGGACCACCTCGGTACCTCAGATTTTCAGGGGACGGAGACGGGACCACCCCCGCATGCGCGGGGACCACTGCCGCTGGGTCCCCGTCGAAGGTGATTCGGAAGGGACCACCCCCGCATGCGCGGGGACCACAGCAGCTTGCCGAACTGCTCCCCGGCCCGCTTCGGACCACCCCCGCATGCGCGGGGACCACCCCTTCGGCGCGCCCTCGTTGGCCCGTTGCCAGGGACCACCCCCGCATGCGCGGGGACCACTCTTGACTTTCCGACCCGGGCGGGGAGCGTGGAGGACCACCCCCGCATGCGCGGGGACCACCGGCGGCGGACACCCGGTCGGGGACGACCGGGAGGGACCACCCCCGCATGCGCGGGGACCACACCGCACGATGCCCAAGTCGAAGCCGACCACTGGGACCACCCCCGCATGCGCGGGGACCACGCCGACGCGGGTGAGGTCGCCGCTGCGGGTGAGGGACCACCCCCGCATGCGCGGGGACCACAGCGAGTCGAGCCCGGCGCGGGCGGCGGCAAGGGGACCACCCCCGCATGCGCGGGGACCACTGGCCTTCGCAGCCGGTGCCAACGGCCTGCCGGGGACCACCCCCGCATGCGCGGGGACCACGTGACGGTGCCGTCCTTGATGTACCGGGCCAGGGGACCACCCCCGCATGCGCGGGGACCACCCGGGGCGCCTCGGTACTGCAAGGCCGGGATCGGGACCACCCCCGCATGCGCGGGGACCACCCCCGCATGCGCGGGGACCACGAGGCGTGCGGGGCTCTAGCAGGAGTTTTCTGAGGACCACCCCCGCATGCGCGGGGACCACGGGGAGGGCGTGATCGAGTACGGCACGACATGGGGACCACCCCCGCATGCGCGGGGACCACCTCAATCCGGCCGACCTCGAAACTCTCGACCTGGGACCACCCCCGCATGCGCGGGGACCACCTCAGCCGCCGACGTCCCGAAGCCGACCGGACGGGACCACCCCCGCATGCGCGGGGACCACGCTCCCTGCGGGACGGGCACGACGCCGAGTGCGTGGACCACCCCCGCATGCGCGGGGACCACAGAGGGGGGTGCCGGGCGGGCAGGCGACGGCGAGGACCACCCCCGCATGCGCGGGGACCACCGGGACGCCGTCGAGACGGCGATGCGCGACGCCGGACCACCCCCGCATGCGCGGGGACCACTCGGACTCTCGGGTGGAGGGCGTCCGCCTACGGGGACCACCCCCGCATGCGCGGGGACCACGGAACAGGTCTTTCGTCGTTGAGCGACCGAGGAGGACCACCCCCGCATGCGCGGGGACCACGCCACGCCTCCGGCGACGGTCAGCGACCCAATGGGACCACCCCCGCATGCGCGGGGACCACAAGCCCCAACCTGCGCATTCACCCACCCAGCCAAGCGATTTTACCCGCTTTACCAAGTCCCGGCCTAACGCCCATATCGCACACATGGGGCATCACTTGCCGAACCTCCGTCGCTTGGCCGCCTTGCTCCACCCCGTGCGGGGTGGCTCGTGCGGGGAGGGAGGGGTTTCTCCGGCCGGGGTGTGGTGGGTCGGGCGGTGGAGGAGGGTGAGGCCCTCGTGGTTCGTGGGGTGCCAGGTGTGGGAGTGGGTGCGGAAGGTGAAGCCCTGTTCGTTGTCGGTGGTGTGGGCCAGGAGCGCGCGGCCCTGGCCGGAGTAGGTGCGGATCTCGTCCCAGAGGAGGTCCCGTACGCGGGCTGACGGGGAGCCCAGGAAGACGCCCGGGGAGATTTCCAGGAGCCAGCGCGTGAGGAATCCGCGCAGGCCCGTGGGGCAGTTGGTCAGAACGATGACGGTCACCAGATCGGCTCGTCTCCGTAGTTGCGGCCGGAGGGGAGCAGACGGTCGCCGTCGGTTTGAAGGCCCACCCGGTCCACGTCCTCGCCTTCGCCGGAGGGCCCCTGCTCCTCGTAGCGGAGAAGTTCCTTGATGTCCTTGGCGCACCGTTCGAGCAGGCGGCTCTTGTTGATGCGGTCGCGGAGCGCGCGGCGCGTGCGGGTGGCCACGTCCTCCTCCCCGGCCGCCGCCGCGTCGAACGCGGCGGGGATCGCGATCTCCGTCTTGTAGAGATCGGCGATGTCCAGGACGAAGGAGCGCTCGTGCCCGGAGTGTACGAACCCGAGGCCGGGGGAGCAGCCGAGGGCCGCCACCACGGCATGGGCCACCCCGTACAGGCACTGGGCGGCGGCCGTGATGCCCTGGTTGGGCGCGTCGCCTGCGGAGAAGTCGTCGAGGCGGTAGACGCGCCGGACCCAGGGAACCCCGGTCCGGGCGGACTCGCGGCGGTAGCACTCCTTGACCCGCCGTCCTTCCATCCGCAGCAGCTCGTCACGGGTGCGGCCGGCGGGGTCCTCCTCCGGGAACCGCATGCGGTACATCGCGCGGGCCACCTCGACCCGGGTCCTGCGGTTCGCCCACGCGCCGGCCTGCGCCTCCAGCAGGCGGGAGGAGCGGGTGAGGGGCCGCCCTCCCGCGTAGAAGCGCACCCCGTGCTCGCCGACCCAGATCACCGCGGCTCCGCTCTCCCCGAGCAGGGCCATCGCCTTGTCGGTGACCCGGGTCCCGGGGCCGAGCAGCAGCGTGCCCAAGGTGGCGGAAGGGATGTGGGTGACACCGTCCGCGTCCGTCGCCGTGATGGCGTTGTCCTCGCGGTGGACAGTGCACCGTTCCAGGTAGAGGAAGGAGACGCGGTCGCTGATTCGCGTGAGTTCGCGCGGCGAGGAAAGGCTTCGTTTGCCGACTGTGCTCACTCGGCTCACCGCACCGGAGCGAGGGTCATGAGTCCGCACCCGTATGCCTTCGATTTGCCCAGGCCGTGAGTGAGTGCGCGCCGGAAAGCCGCCATGCCGGTGATCCGGAGCCGCCCGTCGAACGTGGCCCGCGCGAAGCGGACATCCGCCCCGGGGGCGGCGGCAGGACGGGACGAGTCGCGGGTCGGCCTGCCGAACTGGACCGGTGCACGGTCGTGGACGGTGACCTGGTAGCCCCACTCCTCGGCCGCTTCCGGGGGTGGAGCATCGGCGACTGGGCTCGGCATCTGCGCGAGTGGCGGGTCCGATCGGCGTAGCACCGTGAAACCGGCGCGCTCCTGTTGCTTCAGCAGCCACTGGATCTGATGGCGCACCGTGAGGTGGGCCGTCCGCTTCGTCGGTGCGCCGACCGGATCCTGAGCGCGGCGGATGTGGTGGACGGGGTTGGCGGTGAGACGGAAGGCCCAAGTGTCGCCTTCGGCGAGGGCGTCCAGGAACTCGGCGTAGGCGAAGGTCGTCCAGCCTTCCCGGCCGAGGCTCGGCCAGCCCGCCTGCTCGGCGAGATGGGCGAAATCGGGGCGGTCGGGGCTGGAGACGAGGAGGTCGAGCCGGTCTCCGGGGGCCTGGTCGAGCCGCCACAGGACGCGGGGGTTCTCGCCGTCCCTCGCCGGTGGCCGAGGGA
Source organism: Streptomyces sp. CBMA291 (assembly GCF_014596525.1). Taxonomy (GTDB): domain Bacteria; phylum Actinomycetota; class Actinomycetes; order Streptomycetales; family Streptomycetaceae; genus Streptomyces. The sequence goes on along the minus strand of NZ_MSJP01000026.1, from coordinate 23,039 downwards.
ACGCCATGTTCACCGCGCCGTGCATCCGATGCGGGGAACCGAGAAGCCGCCGCGCCTCGGAGCGGGCTGTGTTGACGGGAAAACGGGTCAGATACATCGTCGTTCCTAGGAGACATCCGTGAGGGACTGGCCGGAGCCGGAGCCGGAGCCGGAGCCGGAGCCGGAGCCGATGGCAGTGGCCGTGGCCGTGGCCGTGGAAGTCGTGTTCGTCGGCCTCGGGCGCTCCGGCGTTATCGGGCGCAGGTGGGCGGTCGGGTCGTGCGCGAGGGGTACGTCCATGTGATCGGTTCGTACGCCGCGCACCGCGTACTGCCGGTGCCGTGGATCGAAGGTGAGCGGGGTGTCCCGGAGGGAGAAGTCGGGGGTCTCCCCGGGCTGGCAGTCGAGCAGGAGATCCAGCTCCACCGCGCCGGTCCGCGTTCCTCCCCCGGTGGGAGCCGCCGGGGCGGAAGGGACGGTTGCCGCCGTCGATACCCCGCTCACCCCGAAGACCCCGCTGCCCCCCATGCTCTGCGGTCCCCCCATACCTCGCGATCCCTCCGAAGCCGCGCGCTCCGTGCGTCGTCGGTACCAGCGCGCCGCCTGCCAAGGCGCCTCCCGCAGGGCATCGGCCAACGGCCTTTCGGTGAGGGATCCTTCGAAGAGGAGCGGATGCGAGGGAGGGCAGGAACGGCGGCCCAGATACGGGAGGAAGTACGGCGCGGCCACGGCCGCGTGGAGGCTCCGGACGAACCCCTCCTCGCCTTCCACTCCCGCCACGAAGACCGCGTCGGCGAGGTAGTAACGGTCCGACAGCGGCATGACCCGCCCCGTCCGGGGGTTCTCCGCCTTGTGGAAGTCCTTCAGCCGGGAACCCGGTTGGTCGATACGGACCCCGAAGCGCAAGGCGGCCAGATCCGACAGGTCCGCGTCGCGAGGTCGGCCCTGGGCGGCGGCCAGCAGACCCAGCACCCCGCTCTTGGTGGGGGCGTTCTCCGTGGTCCGCTGGACGAACCGGGCCGCAGAGCCCCATGCCTGGAGCGGACCGGCGAGCCGCAGCAGCAGGGTCGTCATGCGCCGGACTCCAGCCGCTCCCTCACCGCGTCCTGGACCTGGTCCAGGAGTTCGCTCAGCGTCACCCCGGTCCCGAGGTCCTTCAGTTCGCTCGTCTCGTCCCCCACGCGGAAGACCCAGGTCCGGTCGCCGTCCAGTCCGTACTCCCGCTCCGTGCTCTTCACGTGTCGCGTGAGCCGGAGGCAGCTCTCCCGGAGGTACCCGCCCCTCTCCGTCTTCGGGACCGGTTCTTCGAACGCGCCCACGAAGCTCAGGGGCCACCGCTCGCGGATCTTGACGATGACGGCGGAGGGCAAGGTGTGGTTCGCGAAGGTGTTGATCTTTCCGCTGGGCAGTGAGGTGACGAACGCCTCCAGGAAGGCGGCGACCGCCTTGGCGGTGGGCGTACTCGGCGATTCGTCGTCCTTGAGGCCGACGCCCAGGTTGCGCTGAAGCTCGTTCGCGTCGACGGCCGCGTACCGGTACAGGGTGGCGGAGTTGAAGTCGATGGTGCCGATCATGCCCGCGCCGGTCTCCGAATCCTCGTTCAGATCGTCGACGGCCGTGTAGTAGTCCGATTCGATGTCGGAGCGGTGCACACTCAGCGCGTGCGCGACCTGGGTGGCCGCGTCGACGTTCAGATCGGCCGCGTCGGCCACCATCCGCCCGAAGAGGGCGATGTCGATCGAGTGCCGGGTGTCGACCGTGCTCCGGGCGAGTGCCTTCAGCTCCTTGCCTTTCAGGGCCTTCTCCAGCGTCGCGGTGTCTCCACCGCCGCTCGCCTCCACCGTCAGCTCGGCCAAGGCGTCGAGTTGGCGGCGGCTGAGGAACATGAGGTACTTCGCCTCGGCGACCGCCGTACCTTCGTCGTCGTTCTTCGACTTGCGCTTGGGAACCTCGAACGACGAACCGGTGGCGGACTTCAGCGCGATCTCCGCCAGCTTCACGGCATCGCCGGAGAAATCGGGCTCACGTGCGGTGATGCGCTGTGCCAGCGCCTCCACGACCTTCTTCGTCCGTACGCCCAGCTCCTCCGGCGGAAGCAGCTCCTCGAACCGCTTCCGGGTGGCGCGCTTCCACGCCTGACTGGAGACCCGGGCCCTGCGGACTCCGCCGTAGTAGGCGGACTTCGGCGTGCCGGTCTCGTCGCGGTTCATATTGCTGGGCGGCACGTTCTGCAAGATGTGGATGTCGAGGATGGTGCGGGTCACGAGTGTTTCCGTTCTCTTGTCGGCAGGCAGGCAGGCAGGCAGGCAGGCAGGCAGGCAAGGTGGGCGAGGGTGGGGTGCGGTCGGGTGCCGGTCTTATGAATCGCCGTCGAACTCCTCCATGTCCGGAGCCTCGTCGTCACCCCGCAGCTCCGAGGGACCTGCGGTGCCGTCCTCGACGTCCCCGGAAGCCTCGGCGGCCGATCGGTAGCGACGGTGGAAGTCGCGGCCCCACGTCCGGCGCACCGTGTCCCGCCGTTCCTCGTCCTGCCAGCGCAGCAACTGGTCCGCGAGCAGCGCGTAGTCCAGCGGGATGCGCGCCGAGCGAAGGAGCAGGACCAGTTCCCGGAGCCGGGTCGCCAGGACATCGACGTCCGACGCGCTGCCGACCCGTACGAATCGGCGCCGTACGGTCTCGCTGATCTCCTCGGTCCCCTGAGCCTCCGGGCCGGTGCTCGGACTTCCGCCCGACGTGCTCTTCGAGGACGGCGCGTCCTGAGCGCCCGTACCCCCCGTGGCGAGACGCCGTACCGCCCGGCCGAGGGGCCACCCACGGCGGTGCATGGCATCGTTCCTCAGCGACTGCTGGTGCAGCGCCCACAGCGTCACGGCCAAGTGGACCGCCGTGTCCTCTCGCTGCTCCTGGATCTCCCGGGCGCGGTAGCCCGGGGAGGAGAGGAGAGCCGCGTCCACGAGGCCGGGTCCGCGAGCCTCCTCCTCCCGCATCTGCCGTTCCTCCCGGAGGTACGCCAGCGTCTCCAGATGATCGAGTCCCCAGGCGGAGGGGGAGAGATGGGCGTCCTTGCCCGCCTCACGGCGGAGCCGCGCCACGGAGGAGACGGCCCAGGAGTCGTCCTCCTGGTACCCGGCCTGGAGCTTTCCCACCACTCGGGAGACGGCGCGCCCGGGTAGCGGGGGCAGCGGGCGGGCCGGATCGCCGGGCGGCGGCGGGGCCGTGGTGTGCGATGCCATGGATCGTTCTCCTGGAGCGAGGAAAAAGGGAACGGACCGCCGGGGGCCGTGCCGGGAACGACCGGCCTCGGCGACGGCGGAGCGAGACGGAAGGCCGTGACCCGGGCGAGGCCGGACGGCTGGAGCGGATACGGGTGGAGGGCGGTGTTCGATACGGGTTACGGGTAGGGGCGGTGTCCGGTACGGGGGGAGCGCCTCAGCACCCGGCAGGGGAGCGGGGAAGACCCTCCAGGGCCTCAGGGCGGATCGCCGGTCACCCGGGCGGTTGTCTGTCCGGTGCGCCCAGTACCTTCCGCAGACTGGCGGCGAACCACAGCTCCGCCCGGCCCGCGTCGAGCAACGTGGGGCCCTGCCCGCCCGGAAGGTCCACCATCCGGCCTTCCGCGGCCGCAGGACCCGCGCCCCGGATCTCCTGCCGGGCCAGCCGCAGGACGAGCCCGCGCACGGTCTCCCGCCAGTCCTGTCGGGCCGCCCGCAAGTCGTGGTGCCGTGTCAGCTGCCGCAGCCAGGCGCGGTACGGGCCGTCCAAGGCGCCGAATCCGAGGTCGCGGGCCGTCTCGGCCGCCGCGTCCGTCTGGCTTCCGCCCGCCGCACGGACCAGGTTCGCGGCGAGGCGCGCCAGCGCCCGCACCGCCTGATGGGCGTCGTCGACGGCGTCGACGGCCGCGGCTCCGAAGGCCGGGTTGCGGGCGTGGAGCGCGATCACCGGAAGCACCACGGCATCCGCCGCGATCTCGTCGACGACCGACTGCTGGGTGCCGTACTCCATTCCCACCGTGCGCAGCCGGACCAGGGTGTCGGGGGTGATACCGGCTTCGGTGACCGCTTCGACGAGCCAGCGCACGACGCCGGGCGGGAGTTCCTCGCGAGGGCCGCGTGCGCCCACGGCCTCCGTGTCGCTCGTCGCGGGCAGCAGGGCCCCCAGCCCCCGCCACGCCGAACGGCGCGGGTCGTGCCGCTGTGGTGTGTAGTAGACCGGGCGCTGCCGTTTCTTCTCCTGGAACGCGCTGCGACGCCAGGCGCTCATCGGTTCAAGGAGCCAGGGGGACTCCTGGAGGAGCGGGTCGCCGTAGCCGAGGACGACCCCGGTCACCCCCGTGCCGTCCGCCACCAGCCGAATCCGGCGCGACTGCCAGGTGTAGAGATCCCGCAGCCCCACAGGGTGCGGGCCGCCGCCCTCCGTTCCCCGGGGGCCGGGGCCGTGAGGCTTCTCGCGGCGCCAGACGGGCAGGTCCTCCTCGATGGTGTCGGCGAAGCCACTGCCCCCGTACGCGTACTCGAACGGGATCAGGTTGAGCAGCAGGGTCTCCCGCAGGGTCGCGCCTTCCGCGAAGACGCCCCCGAGCCCGCCGAGCGCGCCCACGCCGAGCGGGTAGACCTTGCCCGCTTTGCCCCGAGGGTCGTCGCGCATCGCGGGTTTGATGCCGGACACGTCGAAGGCGTGCGCGTGCACCAGCCAGCGGGCCGCCTCCGCGAAGGAGATCCGCCGTACCTCGGGGCGCCGCATGGAGAACAGGGCCGAACCGGTCGGCACGTCGGCGACGATCCGACCCAGCGAAGCCACGTCGCCCTTCTCCGTCCGAAGGCCGGGCACCTGGAAGAACGGCCTCTTCTCGTCCAGCAGCCCGAAACGCTCGGCATGACGGTCCAGGTACTCCACGGCCTTGGCGAAGGGATCGTCCTCCTCCCAGAGGTCCACCCAGTCGTCGAGGTCCGCAGGTCCTCCCAGAGCGTCGTGGAGGACGGCCAGCGCCAGCCGCAACAGGGCGAAGTCCTGGGTCGGTACGTCCCCGACGATCCCTCGTAACGCACCGGCGTGCGCGAAGACATCCCGCAGGGAAAGGTCCACGACCTCGCCGTCACCGGTCCGCTGCGCCGGAATCCACGGATCGCGGGCGAGATCGAACGCAGGGGGAGCGGTGACCGTCGTATCCCGCTCTTCCTCGGCGGCCAAGGCGCTCACCTCGGCCACCGACGCGCCGACCTCATCGCCCTTTTCACCGGGTTGCGCCCCGGAGGCCGTAACCCGCTCACCGGATCCGCTTCCCGAGGACCCCGGTGCTCCCGATGACCGCTGTCGTGCTTCGGCCGCATGGGCATGCCCTTTCTCGCCGTCCGTGCCGCCTCCCCCGGACGCGGGCGCGCCGGGCTCGGCGAACCGCAGCCCGTCGACCGGGCTGTAGCTCAACTCGTAGCCTGCCAGACGGGTCTGACAACGGGCGTCGAGAATCAGAAGAAGCTCCCCCGCCAGCCACGGACACTCCTTCACCTGCCATGCCAGGATCAGGGAACGCTCCAGCTCGGAGATGGTGCGGTCGATCACACCCGGATGACTGAAACGTCCCGGCAAGGTGAGCGCGCTCGCCGCCACGGCCTCGGAAGCCCGCCGGCTCGGAGGGGAAGCCGTCGGCAGCTCCATTCCACCCCTCCCGCCTTCGAGCCAGGGCACGGTGGTCAGCCGACCGTCCGCCGTCCGCTGGACGACGAGCACCTCCAGCGAATCCTGCGAGTCCCGGACCTGCGCGCGTCCCTCGGGGCTGTCGTCCGCGTCCCCCGCGTGCGCCTCCAGCCACCCGTAGACCGGCCTTCCCGCCGGTCGCACCGGCCCCAGCAGGAAGCCGTCCGCCCGGTCCCGCTTGGACTTCAGCAGGTCACGGTGCCGTTGCCCGGCCGCCGCCAGCTCCCCGGCCCACCCCGGCGGCCCGACCGGTGCGTCGCCGTAAGCCCTCTGCACCAGCGGGCTGATGTCCCCGGGCAACCGCAACGGCGTCCCGTCGAGATGCGGTCCGAGCACCGCCAGCGCCCGCAGCAGGGTCCAGTCTCCCCGGTACACCGCCCTGGACCCCTTCACCGGTCGCGGGGGCGAGGCGCCCCAGTCGGAGACACCGGTGATCAGGCATCTGGGGGTGGCCAGGCGGGACGGTCGGGGCGTGGCGTGGCGATGCAGCCGTCCCATACGTTGGAGTACGAGGTCGACGGGTGCCAGATCGGTCACCAGCAGATCGAAGTTCACGTCCAGCGACTGCTCCACGACCTGGCTCGCCACCACCACATGCCGCTCCGGGCGCCGACCCCCGGGGCCGAAACGGCTCACCAATCGGGCGTCGTTGCTCGCGCGGTCGGCCGCGAGGAAACGGGAGTGCGTCACGGTGACCATGTCGTCCCCGAACCGCTTCCGCAGGACGTCGGCGACTTCCATGACCCGCGCCACCGTGTTCCGTACGACGAGCGCGCAACCACCGTCCGCCAGTTCGGCCTCCAGCCGATCCGCGAGGACGGCGGGGTCGTCGTCCAACCGCTCCACCACGACCTCCACACCCCGCCCCGAGGCGGCCGCCGGCCGGGCGCTCAGGGCCCGTCGGCCCGGCGAGACGGCGGTGAGGAGCGGATACGCGGCTTCGTCGGTCTCCACGTCGGCCGCTCCCTCCGCTCCCGCGTACGCGGTGGCGAGGGCGTGTCTGCGGGCGGCGGGGAGGGTCGCGGACAGGAGCACCACCGGCACGCGGTAGGCGGCCAGCCACTCCAGGGCGCGGTCCAGATAGCGGTTCATGTACGCGTCGTAGGCGTGGACCTCGTCGATCACCACGACCTTTCCCGCGACCGCGAGGTGCCGCAGCGCCAGGTGACGGCTCTTCAGTGCCGAGAACAGGACCTGGTCGACCGTCCCCACGGCGAAGGAGGCGAGCAGTTGCTTCTTCCTGCCCCGCAGCCACTGGTGGGCATGGAGACCGGAAGGGCGTCGGCCCCTGCGGACCGGGCCGCGTTCGTCGGCGTCCGGGTCCACCGCCGTGATCGCCCGGCTCCCGGCCCTGAGCAGCCCGGCCCACTCGCTCTGTAGCACCGCCTTCGCATGGGCCAGTACCACCGACCACGACCGCGATCCGTCCCTCGGCAGCGCCTCCAGCCAGGAAAGGAGCCGGCCGAACATCGCGTCGCCGGTCGCCCGCGTCGGAAGCGCCAGCAACAGTCCACCGGCCCCCGACCTGGCCGCAAGGACCTCCGCCGCCGCCAGCGCGGCCTCCGTCTTCCCTTCGCCCATCGGCGCCTCGATGATCAGCAGGCCCTGTGGCTCCATCTCGCCCGCGAGCCGGACCGCCTCCGACTGGACCGGCCGCAGCCCGGTGCCCGCCAGATGCGGGAAGCGCCGCGCGAACAACTCCTCGGGGGCAAGGCCAGATTGCTCGGGCTGCCAGGGCTCCGTCAGCTCCAGACCCTTCCAGGCGGCCCTGAGCCTGCGCGCCTCGCCCCGCGGCCCTTCCGGCTGCCACGACTCGGACGCGTACGGGAAAAGCTCCGGGGCGCTGGCGATCCAGTCCGCGAGGATCACCACGGCGGTCATGAGAACCTGCACGGGCTGCGGCAGCCGCACTTTCCCGAAGGATGACAAGTCATCTGTGACGTCCGTGAGTTCGGCACACCAGTCGAGCAATTCGTACTGCGTCCTTCGCCAGACCTCTTCGCTCGGGCCGGTGTGCCGCAGGAGATGGGGCCGGAGTTGCAGGTCGTGTATCTGCCTGCTCTCCGGCGGTACGCCGTGATGCCCGCCCGCGACCACGGCCAACTGCCCCGAGGCCCGTGCCCCAAGACCGAACCGGTCCCGCATCCAGTCCTGGAGGATGACCTGCCCCGCCAGCCCATGCGGGGCCAACCGCCGTTCCTGCCCGTACTCCTTGAGGGTGAGCATCTCCAGACCCTGGTCACGCATCGGCCCGGCGAGTGGTTCGACCTGGCAGGCGAAGGAAGGTGTGCACTTTCCCGCATCGTGGGAAGCCGCGAGAAACCGGATGACGCGCCGGGCCTCGTCCTCCCCTCCAGGAAACGACTCCGAGACGAGCCGCTTCACGGACCGCGGAAGCCAGTCGTCCCACAACTTCCCACCCATGGCTCCGGCGTCCGCAAGGTGCCTCCAGAGCGGCAACCACCCGCCGCTGTCGTGGTCGTGCTTGGCCCAGGCGGATCTGGCGGGAGCGGAGAGGGTGGAGGGGAGGAGGGATGGGGCGGAAGAGTCGGAGGGGTGAGGGTTCATGGACAGGTGTTCCCCGGGGGCTTGTGGTGGCCAAGGGGTGGATGAGGGTGGGGTGTCGAGGGAGGGGGTGCCCCGCACGTGCGGGATTCGCCTCGTTGATCCGCACGAGAACATAGCCCAGACCCCGCCCTCTGTCCGGCAGTCCCCAGAGCGCGGTGGTCCGGAGCGGCTCCCTTCCGGCGCCCGCCTCGCAGTCGGTGCAGCAGCCCCTCCTCGGGGCCCTTCCCATCCCCCCCTTCCCGACCCCCGTTGTAAAGTGAACCAACAGCCCTTGACCTGCAATAACGCAGGCAGGGAGCCTATGTTCCAGGAGTTTTTCCATGTTGCGCACGCTCTTCAAGTCCAAGATTCACCGGGCCACCGTCACCCAGGCAGATCTGCACTACGTCGGGTCCGTCACCGTCGATGCCGAGCTGATGGAGGCGGCCGATCTGTTGCCCGGGGAGTTGGTGCACATCGTCGACATCGACAACGGGGCCCGGCTTGAGACGTACGTCATCGAGGGGGAGCGGGGGTCCGGGGTCATCGGGATCAATGGGGCCGCCGCCCATCTGGTCCACCCCGGTGACCTTGTGATCCTCATCAGTTACGCGCAGGTCGAGGACGCCGAAGCCCGTTCGTTCGTTCCCCGTGTCGTGCACGTCGACGCCGGGAACCGCATCGTGGAACTCGGGACCGACGCCTCCGCACCCGTCCCCGGGAGCGACACGGCGCGCGGTCCGCACGCCGTGCCCGCCCGGGGCTGAACCGGGGCGGGCACGGAGGGCGGGCCACGGTCCGACCGCTACGAGCCGAGGGAGCAAGCGCATGGCAGAGCCGAGGATCGTCGACGACCGGGACCACGGGCGCCTCACGGCGTTCGAGGGGGAGACCCCCGTCGGTGTCATCGTCTACTTCGCCCTCGCCGACGACCCCCACGCACTCGTCGCCGTGCACACGGTCGTCGAGACCGCGCACGAGGGCAAGGGCATCGCCGGGGCACTCGTACGCGAGTTCTACGCACTGGCCGCCGCCGACGGCGTCCCCGTCGTACCGCTCTGTCCGTACGCCGCCCGGTGGGCCGAGCGGCACCCCGACGAGGCTCCGGCGGCCCCGCCCGAGGTGGTCCGTGCCGCGAAGCGACAGCTGAAGGAGCGCCCGGAGCTGTGGTGACGCGGCCGGTCCGACCCGGAAGACGGGCCCGGCGGGCGGTCCCGCGCGCGCCGGGCCACCCTGGGAAGGGCCGGAACCCGTCGACCGAGAGGTCCCGTCATGACCCACCCCTTCCCCGACCCGCTGCCGCCCTCGCCCATCCCCCCGGTGCCCTCCCCGCCGCCCACACCCTCGCCCGGCCCGGTGCCGGGCCCGCCGGACCCCATCCCGGCGCCGGGACCCGGCCCCGGCGGGCCCGTACCGGAACCAGAGCCTCAACCCCAGCCCGGTCCGGCCCGACTGCGGTCACGGTCAACCCCGAACTGACAGAAGAGGGTTGATCTTTCCGGTAGCCCTTGTCACCGAGCGCGTACCACCCCTAACTTGGAGCGCCGCTGCTGTGTTCAAGGGGGGCCCATGGCCGTACGCGGACGTCACCGCCGCCACCAGCCGAGCCGGATCAACCGTGCCTCGCTCACCGTCACCGCGGGAGGTGCCGGAGTCGCGCTGCCGCTCATCGGAGCGGGGACCGTGCACGCGGCTTCGCTCGATGTCTGGGAGAAGGTCGCGTCCTGCGAGTCGACCTCCCACTGGCACATCAACACCGGAAACGGTTACTTCGGCGGATTGCAGTTCACCCAGTCCACCTGGGAGCGGTACGGGGGCACCCACTACGCCCCGCGCGCCGACCTGGCCTCCAAGGACCAGCAGATCGCGATCGCCGAGCGCGTCCTGAAGGGCCAGGGTCCCGGCGCCTGGCCCGCCTGCGGTCCCCGCGCGGGGCTCGCCCGGGGCGGAGACGCGCCCGACATCAGCCCCATCCATTCCGGTGGAAACAAGTCCGGCGGAACCAAGTCCGGCGGAAACACGTCGGGAGCAGGCAAGCCTGGCGGAAGCGGGTCCGGCGGAAACGCCGTGACGACCACCTCCCTGGGGCAGCGCGCCCTGACCGAGCGCCCCGCGAGGAACGTCGGGCCGACCGACGTGCCGACCATCCGCGAGATGTACACCGTGGCCTCCGGCGACTCCCTCTCGAAGATCGCCAGTGAGGAACGGGTCAGGGGCGGCTGGCAGGGTCTCTACGAAGGCAACAGGTCCGTCGTCGGCGACGACCCCGACTTCATACTTCCCGGCCAGCGTCTGACCCTGCGCATCGACGCCCCGAAGAAGCCCGCCGGTGCACCGCACACCCCTCCGCCGGCCCGTGTGACGCCGCCGAAGGCCGCCACGACCTCTCCCGCGCCTCCCGCCCCTCCCGCGAAGATGCCGAAGAGCGTGTCCGTCCCCGGCGCGGCCACCGCGAAGACGCCCCGGAACGTCGCGGTCCCCGGCGCGGCCGCGGGGAAGGCCCCGCAGACCACGGCGCGGGCCACCCCCCGGCCCGCCCCGAAGCCCGTAGTGCCCAAGGCCCTCCCGGTGGCGGCCCACGCGCAGGTCACCCCCACCGCGAAGCCCACGGCCGAAGCCACCACGGGCACCAAGACGAAGCCCCACGTCCAGCCCGCCACCGCGCCGAGGACGAAGCCCGCCGCGAGTGTCCAGCCTGCCACCGCGCCGAGGACCAAGCCCGCCGCGAGTGTCCAGCCCGCCACCGCGCCGAAGACGAAGCCTGCGACCAAACCCGTCCCCCGGCAGACCCCCCGCCCCCGCCCCGCCGAGGCGGAGAAGGACCGCTACGCCGCCCCGGTCTCCGCCGGGACCGGTACCCGCTACGGGAAGGCCGGCTCCTCCTGGGCCAGCGGCTACCACACCGGCGTCGACTTCCCCGTGCCCACCGGCACCTCGGTCAAGGCCGTCGCCGAGGGCCGGGTCGTCTCCGCGGGCTGGGGAGGGGCGTACGGCTACCAGATCGTGCTGCGCCACGACGACGGCCGCTACAGCCAGTACGCGCACCTCTCCGCGCTCTCCGTCCGCGAGGGCCAGCGGGTCACCGCAGGGCAGCGGATCGGCCGGTCAGGGTCGACCGGCAACAGCTCGGGACCGCACCTCCACTTCGAGGTGCGCACGGGTCCCGGGTACGGCTCCGACATCGACCCCCTGGCCTACCTCAGGGCCCGAGGCGTCTCCCTCTGACCCCGACCGCCCCGACCGCCCCGACCCGGCGCCGGCCACCCGGCCGCGCGCCGCGTCCGGGGCCGGGGCCGTGTCAGGGCTCCCGTTCGTGACCGTGGCCGGTCCCGTGGTCGGTCCCATGTCCGTGGCCGGGGCCTGCACCCCCACCCCCACCCCTGCCCCTGCCCTCGCCCCCGGCTCACTCCCGCCCCGTTCCGTCATCCGGTCGAGCGTGAGCTGCACCAGACCGCCCGCCGCCACCGCGCCGCAGAGCAGGGCCGCCACCGTGCCCGCCGCGCCGTATCGGAAGCTCTCGCCGAACAGGGTCAGGCCCACCGTCGCGGCCACCACCGGATTGACCACGGTCACGGTGGCCAGCGGGGCGGCGAGCCCGGCACCCCGGTAGGAGGCCTGGGAGAGGAGCAGCCCCGTCACCGCGAGCGCCGAGAGCACAAGAAGCCCGGTCCACTCGGCCAGCGGCGCCTCCGGTGTCCACTCCTCGGCCACCGACTTCGTGAAGACCGAGGCGATGCCGAAGGAGACGCCCGCCCCCGCCGCGAGCGCGACGCTCCGGAGCACGGGCCGCCGCACCAGATGCGCGACCGCGAACAGGACGCCCACCAGACCGAAGGTGCCGAGGCTGAGCAGCCACCGGTCACCGTCGGCGAGGCTCCTGCCCGCCGTGCCGCTCGTCAGGCTCAGCAGCCCCGCGAGCCCCGCCGTGGCCATGACGGCGCCGCGCCACGCACGCCGTCCCGCCCGCCGCCCGACGAACAGGGCCGCCATCGGCAGCGCGAACACGATCGTCAGCGCCCCCAGCGGCTGCACCAGACTGAGCGGCCCGTACGCGAGCGCCGCCACGTGCAGGGTGGCGCCGACACCGTTGAACAGGACGGAACCCCACCAGGCAGCGCTGCGCAGCGGCGCGTAGCGCGGACCGGTGGCGGAGGACGCGACCCGCTCCTGCACGATCGCCGCGCCCGCGTAGGCGACTGCGGAGACCAGGGCCAGGAGGATGGACAGCGGGAGGGGGCTCATACCTTCCACGATCTCTCTTCCCGGCGGATCGCGTCGTCGTCCCAGGGGACGTTCTCTCCGCTACCACCGACGGAGTACCCAGCCCTCCCGTACGCCCAGAGACGTACGCCTTCGCAGGTCGAACGGGTGCAAAGGGAGCTATTCGCCGCGTGGGGGAGGGGGTGGGGACGGCCGATACGGTGGCGGCAAGACGCGGCAAGACGCGGCAAGACCGGGGAACACGCGGGAACACGCGGGGAAGTGGCAGGGGAGAGGCGCATGGACATGGATCTCGTCGAGAGCGGCTCCGTGGGCGGTTTCTTCGCCTTGCGGACCAGCCCGCCGCCGACCGGCGGGGCCCACCGCCCGCTCGCCCTGCTCTACGCGGGGGAGGACGGCCCCCTCCACGCGCGCGTGGACCGGGTCGCCGCCCGGCTCGGGGCCCCCGAGCGACGGGTCGGCGCCTCCGTCGCCCATCTCGGTCTCGCGGCCCGCCTCTGGTCCACGGCGCTCGGTCCCGCCGCCCTGTACGGCGCCCTCCCGGACCTCGACCCCGCCGCACTGCACTGGGACGGGGCCCTGACCTCTCCCGACGACCTGTGGTGGGCCGGTTCCGCGACCCGCCCCGCGACCGTCGACGCACTGTGCGCGACCGTCCTGGAAGCGCACCTGGTCCCGCTGCACGCCGCCTTCGCCCGCGACGGACGCGTCTCCCCTCGTCTGCTCTGGGGCAACGCGGGCTCCGCCCTCGCCGGAGCCCTGCGCGAGCTGACCCGCTGGGCCCACGCCCACGGGCGCCCCGAGGCCGCCGAGCGGGCCGCAGCGCTGGTCACGGGAGTCCTGGACCACCCCGACCTCGTGGGGACCGTACGGGGACCCCGGCTGCGCCGCGCCAGCTGCTGCCTCTACTACCGCTGTCCCGGAGGCGGACTGTGCGGTGACTGTGTCTTCGACCACGCCCCCCGAACGGGTTTGGAGGCGCGGCCCCCCGCTCCGTAAAGTTGCTCTTTCCAGAGTCCGCGCACAGCTACGTACGAACGAGGAACCCGAAGGCCATGACGGTGACCGAAGAAAACCAGGACTACGGGCCGGGCGTCGACCCCGAGCGCCTGGCCGTCTGCCTCGGCGTCCTCGACGAGCTGGACAAGCTGGAGGTCGACCACCCGGACGCGATCCTCGTCCGGCGCGCCACCGCCGGCATCTACCGGACGGTGAAGCAGCGCCGCCGCCAGGAGCGCCGGGCCGCGAAGACCGCCAACGACAAGGCGGTCACCGAGTCCACCGCCACCGGCTCCGCGCAGCGCATCGACGACGAGACCGAGGGCCTGCTGCCCAGCTCCGTCACCGAGGAGGGCCGGATCGCCGGGATACTCCAGCGCCCGCGCTCCTGCTACGTCTGCAAGACGCGGTTCGTCGAGGTCGACTACTTCTACCACCAGCTCTGCCCGCCGTGCGCGGCGGAGAACCGGGCCAAGCGCGAGGCACGCGCCGACCTCACCGGCAAGCGCGCCCTGCTCACCGGCGGCCGGGCGAAGATCGGCATGTACATCGCGCTGCGGCTGCTGCGCGACGGCGCCCACACCACCGTCACCACCCGCTTCCCGAAGGACGCCATCCGCCGTTTCAAGGCGATGGAGGACTCCGCCGAGTGGATCCACCGCCTCGAAGTCGTCGGCATCGACCTGCGCGACCCGGCCCAGGTCGTCGCGCTGGCCGACCGGATGGCCGAGGACGGGCCGCTGGACATACTCATCAACAACGCGACGCAGACCGTGCGCCGGCTGCCCTCCGCGTACTCGGCCCTGGTCGAGGGCGAGAGCGCGCCGCTGCCCGCCGGCGAGCTGCCCGTCCACCACGTCATCGGCGCGTTCAACTCCGGCGCGGTCGGCGAACTCGTCGGCTCGTCCGAGCTGCCCGTCGGCGTCCGCGACCTGGAGGCGCAGCAGGTCGCCGACCTCGCGCTGGTCGCGGGCAACGCCAGCATCGCCAAGCACCTCGACGGCACCGCCATCGACGCGGGCGGTCTCGTGCCGGACGTCGTCGACAGCAACACCTGGGTGCAGAGCATCGAGCAGATCTCCCCGGTGGAGCTCCTCGAAACGCAGCTCTGCAACTACACGGCGCCGTTCATCCTGATCAGCAAGTTGCGGCCGATCATGGCCGAGGCCGCGAGGAAGGCCGGCAGCGGACGGTCCTACGTCGTGAACGTCTCCGCGATGGAAGGCGTCTTCAGCCGCGGCTACAAGGGCGCAGGACACCCGAACACCAACGCGGCGAAGGCCGCGATGAACATGGTGACGCGGACCAGCGGCGAGGAGATGTTCAAGACCGACGGCATCCTCATGACCTCGGTCGACACCGGCTGGATCACCGACGAGCGGCCGCACTTCGACAAGCTGCGGCTGGCCGAGGAAGGCTTCCACGCCCCGCTCGACCTGGTCGACGGCGCGGCGCGCGTCTACGACCCGATCGTGCGCGGCGAGGACGGCGAGGACCTCTACGGCTGCTTCCTGAAGGACTACGCCCCCGCGAACTGGTAGCCCCACCGTTCCGACCTCGCGGCCACGGCCGCCGCCCCGGCCATCGCACGGTCACGATCGGCACCCGGAAGAGCGTCCCCTCGGCCATGAGGGGGCGTTCTTTCCGTTTCCTTCACCCGAACGCGTCACACTTCGGGGCCCGGTAGAGCGCTGCCATGCTCATTTGGTTACTCTGATGTCCACGGTCGGCCACCGAGGAGACACACCGTCCTCACGGCCTTCCCGGGACAGGTCTGCCACCAAGGCCGCGGTCCCGCCCGACGAGCGGCGCCACCGCGACCGACCGGAACATGTCCCATAGGTAGCGCGACACGAAGGAGTGCGCGGTGACACCCGAACTGACCAAGCAGGAACCACGACCGGCCCAGACGAGCGACCGGCCACGGCGGAGCGGCGAGCTGGGGAACCTGGAAGTATGGGCCCGCTCGGCCCCGATCCGGCTCGCGGGCTACGAGGACGACCTCGCGGAGCCCCACATCCTGCCCGGCATCGACTGACCCCTCTCGTCTCATCCCGGTGCCCCCGGCCGTCCGCGGCCGGGGGCACCGGCGCGCAGCCGGGTCGGCGGCAGATACTCCCGCACCGGCGTCCGATGCCACCACGCCCCGGTCGCACGCAGCTCGCGCCAGGTCGTGAAGCGGTACCGGTAGAGCACGGCCCGGACGAAGACCGGGGGCCGCTCGGGGAACGGGTTGCGGGCCAGCAGCCGCAGGGTGTCCCGGTCGCCGTCGAGCAGCCGCTCCACGAACGGACCGAACCACGCGCGGGCGTACCCCGGGCTGAGCGCCGCGAACCACATCAGCCAGTCGAGCCGCAGATGGTACGGGGCGAACTGGCGCGGCATCCGATACGGGTCGCCCGGCTTGCCCTTGAAGCCGTACTCCCGCCACACCGTGCCCTCGTGCGGGGTCGGGTCGTCGGTGCCCTCCACGACGATCTCCTCCCGGACCCGGCCGACCGTGCCGAATGCCCCGTACGTGTTGACCAGGTGATACGCGTCGTACGAGCGGTTCATCGCCTGGTGCCGGGAGAGCAGATTGCGCACCGGGCGGTAGCTCCGTACCAGGACGAACGCGGTCAGGGCGACGACCAGGGCCACGTACCAGAGCGGCGGACCGGGGCGCGGGTGCGGGCCGGTGAGCGCGGAGGCGTCCACCACCGACAGGGCGAGCACCACCGTGAGCCAGTTCAGCCAGGCGAAATTGCCCGAGAGGACCAGCCACAGCTGGGTCGCGATCATCAGCCCGGCGGCGATCGTGGCGACCGGCTGCGGAGTGAAGAGCAGGAACGGCACGCCCAGCTGCACGACGTGGTTGGCCGCCGCCTCCACCCGGTGCAGCGGGCGCGGGAGGTGGTGGAAGAACCAGCTCAGCGGGCCGGGCATCGGCTGGGTCTCGTGGTGATGGCAGAGACAGGTCAGATTCCGCCAGCAGCGGTCGCCGCGGATCTTGATGAGCCCGGCGCCGAACTCGACCCGGAAGAGCAGCCAGCGCAGCAGCATCAGGACGAGGACGGGCGGACCGATGTCGTCGTTGCCGAGGAAGACCGCCAGGAAACCGGTCTCCAGGAGCAGCGATTCCCAGCCGAACGAGTACCAGGTCTGGCCCACGTTCACGATCGACAGATACAGCCCCCAGAGCACCAGCCAGAGCAGCATCGACACCGGCAGCGGCACCGCGTCCCCGGCGCCCGCGACCAAGGCGAGGGCCAGCCCCGCGCCCGACCAGGAGACGGTGGCGAAGAGCCGGTCGGAGTAGCGCCACCGAAAGAGCGAGGGCGCGTCACGCGCCCGGGTCCGGCGCACGTACTCCGGTACGGGCAGCATGCCGCGCTCCCCGATCAGCGCCCGGAACTGGAGGGCCGCCGACAGGAACGCCACGCAGTACAGCCCGGCCAGGCCACGCTGGAAGACGATCCGGCCCAGCCAGAGATCGGGCGCCGTGAACCACTCCATCGCTTCCAGTATCGGCCGGGGATCAGCTTCCGACGAGACGGCGCAGCACGCGGCCGAGCCGGTACGCGTACACGCGCCGGAACGGCGGGGGCAGAGGCCCGGCGAGCCGGGCGTACCAGACGGAGGAGGGTGACGGCCGGTCGGTGACGGCGGCGGGCCGGTGCGCGGCGGGCCGGGACAGACCGGTGAGGAGACGGGTCATGCCGGAAGCTCCGTTCGGGTGCGGGCCGAGGGAGAGCGGCCGGCGGTGCGGCACCCATCCCTTGCTTGAACGCGTTCAACTGGCAAGGAGAGCGTAAGGGGTTCCTTGAACGCGTTCAAGTAGGCGGGGCGGTCGAGCCCACCCGGTCGAGCCCACCCGGCCCGAGCCCGCCCGGTTGCGTCCGCCCAGTCGTACCCCCACCGGATCGCGCCCACCCGGTCGGCCGCCCTCCGCTTGCGGGGCCCCGCGCCCTGCGACAGACATGAGGCACTGGCCGGAACCCGGGCGCCGGAACCCGGGGAGAGAAAGCGGAGACAGACAGGTGCGCTCAGCCCACCGCGGGGAGTCGCGGAACCCCACCGCCTCCCCGCCCCCCACGGAACCTCCTCGTATCCGTACCCCCCTCGGTGCCGTCGCCGCGCTCGCCTCGGTCCTGCTCCTCGGGGGGTGCTCCGCCGCCTGGGAAGGCGCGCGCGGCGGGGTCGAACCGGCCGCCGCCGGGACCCCCGACGTCTTCCTCCAGCCCCTGGGTGCCCAGGGCCCCGACCCCTTCACCGCCTCCACCGTCCGCAACGCCGTCCGCCCCCCGCCGCCCGACCGCGACGGCGCCGAACAGGTCAGGGAGGTCACCGGTTCCACCCCCGGCCTCTACGGCGGCACCCGGTCCGTCGGCAGCTGCGACGTCGAACGGCAGACCGCCCTCCTCACCGCCGACCAGGGCAAGAAACGCGCCTTCGCCGAAGCGGCGGGCATCCCCGAGAACAACATGGCCGACTGGCTGGGCGGACTCACCCCGGTGGTGCTGCGCGCCGACGTCAAGGTCACCAGCCACGGCTACCGCGAGGGCCGCGCCCGGCCCTTCCAGGCCGTCCTCCAGACCGGGACGGCCGTCCTCGTCGACCAGTACGGCGCGCCCCGCGTGCGCTGCGCCGGGGGCAACCCGCTGCGCGCCCCCGCCGCCACCCCCTCCGGGATCCACCGGGGCGAACCCTGGGACGGCTTCGACCCCGACCACGTGATCACCATCCGGCCGACCACCGCCGTCGTCGCCAGCCTGCTCCTCGTCAACGCCACCGACCGCAGCTGGATCGAACGCCGCGCGGGCAGCGACGGCGGCGACGACCGCAACCCCGACGTGCCACCTGCCTGCGACCCGGACGCCTGCGCCCTCGCCGGCACGGAAGGCCAGGCCCCGCCCGGCAGCGGCACCCCGGACGCCGGCCCCGTCCCCGTGCCGCCCGCCCCCGACGGGCCTGTCCCCGACGGGCCCGTCTCCGCGGCGCCCGCCCCGGAGAACCCGCCCCTGGTCGGTCCCGACTCCTCGGGGAACGGCGGCGACACCGGTCCGGTCCCGGCGGCCCCGGAGCCGTACCCCTTCCCCGTACTTCCCGACGCCCCCGACGCAATCGAAGGGGAACCGCACCCCGACACGCACCCCGACGCGTACCCCGACACCCATCCCGACGCACTCGCCGACCCCTACGTGCCGCCCGTCCCCGACCCCTACGCCGAGCCGCCCACCGGGCCCGACGGCGAGCTGCCCACCGAACTCCTCCCGGCCGCCACCGTGCCGGACGGGCCCGAGAACTTCCCGGGGTGAAACGGATCTTCGTGGTGCGGCCTGGCCCGGCTGCGCCTAGCGTGGCCCCATGAACGTGGGCAGCGGCGGCGAGGAGCCCGCCGAGCGGGCCGGGGACGCGCGCGGCGAACCCCCGGCCGGTACGGCCGGACTCCTGGCCGCCTACGGCTCCGCCTTCCGGATGGGCGGCTTCGACTGGGACCTCGTCGCCGGGACGATGGACATGGACGACGCCGCACTCGACGTCTTCGACCTCGACCGTACGGAGTACGACGGGCGCCCCGAGTCCCTCGGCCCCCGCGTCCAGCCCGACGAGGCCCGCCGCCTCGACACCCTGGTCGCCCAGGCGCTCAAGGAAGGCAGCGAGCAGTACGGCGCCTACTTCCGCATCCGCCGCCGCGACGGCGGCCAGCAGTGGACCCACACCCAGGGCCTGGTCCGCCGCGACGACACCGGCCGCCCGGTGCGCATCATCGGAGTCGTCCGCGACGCCACCCACGAACTCACCGAGTCCGCCGCCCGGCTCGGACTCGACGAGGGCCGCCGCCGACGCGCCGGGGTCGTCGAGGGCACCACGGCCGCCCTCGCCTACGCGCGGACCGTACGCGACGTCATCGACCTGCTCAACGACTCCCACGCCCTCGAACACTTCGGCGCCGCCAGCCTCGTCATGGGCCTCCTCGACGCCGGACGCATCCGCCTGGTCGCCGAAGGTCCCGAAGGAGCCTTCGTACCCGGCACCCGCTTCACCCGGGTGGACGAGCCGTACCCGATGAGCGAGGTGATCCGCACCCTGCGCCCCCGATTCATCGACTCGCCCCGGGACTTCGCCGACTCCTTCCCCGTCCTCTGGCCGCACATCGGCGACCTCGGCATCACCGCCGCCGCCTACCTCCCGCTCATCGCCCAGGCCAAGCCCATCGGCGCGCTCGGACTGCTCTACCGCGACCGCACCGGCTTCAGCGAGGACGAGCGGACCCTGCTCGTCGCCCTCGGCAGCAGCATCGCCCAGAGCCTCCAGCGGGCCATGCTCTACGAGCAGGAACACGACCTGGCCGAAGGCCTCCAGCAGGCGATGCTGCCGCGCCGCATCCCCGAGGTCCCCGGGGCGCAGACCGCCGTCCGCTACCGCTCCGCCCGCCTCGGCCGGGACGTCGGCGGCGACTGGTACGACCTCGTCCCGCTGCCCGGCGGACGGGTCGGCGCCGTCATCGGTGACGTCCAGGGCCACGACACGCACGCGGCGGCCCTCATGGGACAGCTGCGGATCGTGCTCCGCGCCTACGCCGCCGAAGGACACCCCCCGGCCACGGTGATGACCCGCGCCTCCGTCTTCCTCCACGAACTCGACACCGAACGCTTCGCCACCTGCACCTACGCCGAGGCCGACCTGGGCACCGGAGTCGTCCAGATGGTCAGAGCCGGACACGTCGACCCGCTCGTCAGGGAACCCGACGGACGCTGCCGAAGGGTTCAGGTCGAGGGCGGCCTTCCGCTCGGCCTCTCCGCCGAGTTCGGCCGCGCCGAGTACCCCGTGACCACCCTGGAGCTGGACCCCGGACAGACCCTGATGCTCTACACCGACGGTCTCGTGGAGAAACCGGGCGCCGACCTCGACGAAGGACTCCAGTGGCTCTCCGCCCTGGTCCGGCGCGGCCCCGCCGACCTCCAGGAACTCGCCGACCACCTCTGCGACGTGGTCGCCGACCGGGGCGGCGAGGACGACGTCGCCATCCTCCTGCTGCGCCGCGAGGGAGCCCCCGGAGCCCATGGAGCCGGCCGGTTCCGGCAGCACGTGGCACAGAACGACCCCGAGGCACTCCGCGCCGCCCGGCACATGATCAGGGCCGCCGTCCGCGCCTGGGGCGCCGAGGAACGCGCCGACGAGATCGAACTGGCCGCCGACGAACTGATGACCAACGCCCTGATGCACACCGAAGGCGGGGCGATCCTGACCCTGCGGGTCCTGAGCGGGCCGCCCGGACGACGGCTCAGAGTGGAGGTGGAGGACCGCTCCAGCGCCCTGCCCCGCCGCAGGGAGGCGGGGGACTCCGGAGTCTCCGGCCGAGGGCTGCTGCTCGTCGACGGCATCTCCGACGTGTGGGGCGTGGAGCCCCGGGGCGGCGGCAAGTGCGTGTGGTGCGAGTTCGAGTTGGAGGACTGAGCCGCCGAGCCGCCGAGCCGCCGAGCCGCCGAGCCGCCGAGCGGCCGAGCCGCCGAACCCTCCGACCTCATGAGGTCATCCCTGCGGCGGCCCCCACCGTCCCGCCTCCCGTGCCCTCTCCAGGGTTCCCACCGCGCGCCCCCGTCCCCCGTACGGCAGGGTGGAGGCATGCCCGAACTCCCCGAGGTGGAAGCGCTCCGCGCCTTCCTCGACACCCATCTCGTGGGCAAGGAGATCGCCCGGGTGCTGCCCGTCGCCGTCAGCGTCCTCAAGACCTACGACCCGCCGCCCGGCGCCCTCGAAGGCGCCGAGGTCACCGGGGTGGGCCGGCACGGGAAGTTCCTCGACCTCACCACCAGGGGACCGGCCGGCGAACTGCACCTCCTGGTCCACCTCGCCCGCGCGGGCTGGCTCCGCTGGCACGACCCGCTGCCCTCGGGACCCCCGAAACCCGGCAAGGGCCCCCTCGCCCTGCGTATCGCGCTCACCGGCGGCGACGGCTTCGACCTCACCGAGGCGGGCACGGCCAAACGCCTCGCCGTCCACGTGGTCCACGACCCCGGCGAAGTCCCCGGCGTGGCCCGTCTCGGCCCCGACCCGCTCGCCGAGGACTTCGGGCCCGAGGAGTTCGCCGCCCTCCTCGCCGGGGAACGGCGCCTGATCAAGGGCGCGCTGCGCGACCAGAGCCTCATCGCGGGCATCGGCAACGCCTACAGCGACGAGATCCTCCACGCCGCGCGACTGTCCCCCTTCAAACCCGTGCGCAACCTCACCGCCGAGGAGACGGCCACCCTCTACACCGCGCTGCGGACCACTCTCAAGGACGCCGTCGAACGCTCCCGGGGCGTCGCCGCGGGCAGGCTCAAGGCCGAGAAGAAGAGCGGGCTGCGGGTCCACGGCCGCACCGGCGAAGCCTGCCCGGTCTGCGGGGACACCATCCGCGAGGTCTCCTTCAGCGACTCCTCCCTCCAGTACTGCCCCACCTGCCAGACCGGCGGCAAGCCGCTAGCTGACAGAAGGCTTTCCCGGCTTCTCAAGTAGTTGCTTCGGCTCAGAGGGCACAACCGGGGCACTCTGCAAGAGCGCGAGTCCCTGCGTCACAGCGTCTCGGGTGGTGTCCTCGACTGCGTCCCACAGGTGCGTGTACACGTCGAGCGTGATCGACGGCTTGGCGTGCCCCAGGTTCCGCTGCACGACCTTGATCGACTCACCGTTGTGGATGAGCAGCGACGCGTAGAAGTGCCGAAGATCGTGCATGGTTGTGCCCTTGGGCACCTCCAGCTCAGACCCGGACGCCCTGAGTAGCTTGTTCGCCCGATTCACGGTGTCCTTCCACAGGTGGGACCACTGGCCCCGCCGGATCGGACGGTTGTCCCCGTTCAGGAAGATCAGATTCGCTTTGCGCTCGACTGTCTTCCGGGGGTCGGTCCGGTCATCGATGACCACAGGGGACAGCGGGAACAGTTCCAGGTGCGCCCGGATCGCGTCGAGAGCGAGCGGGGCGACCGGCACTGTCCGGATCGAGTGATGGCTCTTCGGGGTGCTGATGTACGACTCGCCCTTGTCCGGCGTCACGAGCTGCTGACGCACCCGGATCGCACCCTTGTCCTTGGCGAAGTCCACCGACTCCAGCTCCAGACCCCACAGTTCGCCCTGTCGCAGCCCCGTAGCAGCGGCGACCAACAGAGAGACCCGGTACCGCTCCGGAGCCCCGTTCACGAGCGCCTGGACTACTTCGGGGTGCAGCGGATGTATCTCCTCCCGCCGCGCGGTCGGCAGCTTCACACCCTGGCAGGGGTCTTTGGCTATGAGACCGTCCAGCACCGCGCTTTGCAGCGCCGCCCGCAGATACCCGTACGCGTTCCGCAGACTGTTGGGCGCCAGCACCCCGGAACGGTTGCTCACCCACGCCTGTATGTCAGTCCGCTTGAGACTCACCACCGTCCGGTGCCCCAACACAGGGTCAATGTGGTTACGGAACGCCCGTGCGGCACTTTCCGCCGTGGACGGCTTAGAGGAGCTAACACAATGCCTGGACTCGTCTGTAGGTGATCACGCAGCAGGCGAGTTTCAGGAAGGCTTCGTGGATGTCGTCGCGGATGTCCCAGCGGATCCGTAGGCGCCGGAAGCCGTGGATCCAGGCGTTGGTGCGTTCGACGACC
>NZ_MSJP01000025.1 GCF_014596525.1 Streptomyces sp. CBMA291 | reverse complement strand
CTGCTCGCCGCGCCGGGCCAGCACCCGGCCCCAGGCCCGTCGGGCGGCGCCGCTCTGCGCGGGCAGACCGAGCCGGGACGCCTCCCCGAGGGCCTGCCGGGCGGCCCGCTCGGCCTCCGCCGTGTCCCCTGCCACGAGGGCCGCCTCCGCGAGGAGTTCGAGATACCCGGGGCGCAGCGAGGGCTGGAGCCCGGCCAGGTCCGGGCCGCCGCCCGCGCGCAGCAGGACCTCGCGGACCCGGTGCGGGTCCCGGGCGGTGGGGACGGCGTAGGCGAGGAGGCAGCGGGCCTGGGTCGCCCACCAGCCCTGCGCGGTGCCCACCGTGGCGGCGGCCTCCTCTGCTTCGGCCAGCGGTTCGGGGTCGCCGAGCGGACGGGCGTGCAGCAGGACGGTGGCGCGGATCGCCCGGCTGAAGCCGAGGAGTTCGGCGCCGCCGAGGGTGCGGGCGACGCCCAGGGACTCCTCGGCGAGGGCGAGGGCGCGGGCGACCCTGCCGGTCAGGAGATGCACGTACGCCGAGCAGAGCAGGAGTTGGGAGAGCGCGAAGGGCCGTCCGGTGCGGCGGGTCATCGCGATGCCCCGGGCCGTGTGCCGCTCGGCCGCCTCGAACCGTTCGAGGAAGACCTCGGTCCAGCCGAGCCGTACGAGGGACTCGGCGTGGTCGGCGAGCCCGCCGTCGGTGAGGGCGTCCGCCAGGGCCGCCGCCTCCCGCGCGTGGCCGCGGGCGAGTGCGGTCGCCCCCTCGTACGCCTCACCGAGGCCCGCCAGGGTGAGGGCCTCCGTCACGCCCGGCTCGTCGCTTCGCCGCCGGGCGTCCGCCAGGGTACGGGCGACGACCGGGCGCACCTCGGGGTAGCGGGCGGCGAAGAGGGCCCGGCAGCCCCACTCCACGACGAGCCGGTTCCGCAGGTCGGGGCGGGGGCCGGGGGTGCGCTCCAGTTCCCGGCGGAGCAGCGCGTCCGCCTCGGGGTAGCGGCCGAGGTGCCGCTCCATGAAGGCACAGAGCAGAACGGCGGAGGTACGGAGTTCGGCGGTGTCCGGGCCGGGGATGACCGGGCCGAGGGGGGTTGGGCCGAGGGGCGTTGGGCCGAGGGCGGCTTCGCCGGGTGCGGCTTCCCTGGTGGCGACTCCCCTGGTCGCGTCTTCGCGGGTCGCGTCTTCGTCGGGGCCGAGGCTGTCGACGAGGTGGTGGAGGAGGTCTCGGCCTTCCGCTACCCGGCCGGCCGAGGCCAGGGCGCGGGCTCTTCGGAGTGTCAGGTCCCTGCGGGTCGCGCGGTGTTCGGGGGTGTCGGGCAGCAGGGTGAGGACGGCGGCCAGCCAGTCGGCGGCGCGGGCGGGGTCGGCCGCGCCGATGCGCCCGGCGGCCTCGATCAGTTGGGCGGCGGCCACCGGGTCCCAGGTCGTCATGGCACGGACGAGGTGCGGGGCCCGCGCGGTCACCGGCGCCCCGGCCAGCGCGCGGGCCGCCTTCCGGTGCAGTTCCCGGCGGCGCCAGGGGTCGAGCGCGGCGAGTACGACCTCCGCCAGGGCGGGGTGCCGCAGCCCGAGCCTTCTCCCGTCCGCCCCGGCCCGGACGAGATCACGCCGTGCCAGGGCCCGGAGGAGGTCGTCGAGAGGGGCGGGGCGCGGGGTGGAGGCGAGCGGGGCTCGGGCGGCGAGGGCGGGGCCCGGCTCCGGGCCCCGGCACGGGCCGTGGTCCCCGCCCGGCGGCAGACCTCTCTCCCAGCACGGGTCAGGACCCGGTGACGGGTCCCCCGGACCTTCCGGTGCGGCCGACGGCTCCGTCGACGGCTCGGACGGGTCCGGGAGCCGGTCGGCGGCCCAGTCGGCCCAGCCGTGCGCCTGCCCGTGGGCCGACCAGCCCGGGGACGGAGCCGTCGGCGGGCCCGCCGAGCGGCCCGTGGGCCCGCTCCGGGTGGCCCGCCCGTACTCCCCGTCCCGTGTCGGCGCGTCCCGTGTCGGCGCGTCCTGGCGCCCGGCCGCCTCCCGGTCGTCGTACGCCCGGCCGTGGGCGGCCCGGTCCCTCGGCGGGTCCACGGGATCGGGCCGGTCGGCGGGGGCTTCCGGCGGGGGGACGGTCTCGGTCACCGCCGTGAGTAATTCGGTGGTCGCGTGCCCTTCGAGGACGGCGAGGGCGTCCACCACCGCCCGCTCGGACGGGGTGAGCGGGGCCAGTTCGTCGAGGACGGCCGCCGCCGGTCCCGTGCCGGGCGGTTCCTCCGGGTGGGTGCGCAGGCGGGCGAGGGCCCGGTGGTAGAGCGGGTTGCCGAGGCTCGCGGTGTGGAGGGCTCGGGCCGGTCCCGGCGCCAGTCCGGGCGCGAGCGCCTCGATTCCGTCGTGGGCCGCCAGCGGGCCGAGCGGAAGGCGGGTCAGGGCCCCGCTGTCGGCCCCGTGGGCGAGCACGGCGGCGAGGGCGGGCGGGGTCTGGCGTTCGCGCCGGACCAGGACGAGCAGGACGGGAGCCCGGCGCGGCTGCCGGAGCAGTTGATCGACGAGGGCGACGGTGGCCGGATCCGCGCGGTGCAGATCGTCGAGGACGAGGACGAGCCCGGGGGCCGGAACCGCGCCGAGCGCGTGCGCGATCCGACGCACCCGGGCGGTCTCGGACAGGCCACCCGGGCTCCTGCCACCCGGCCCCGAGTCGCCCCTTCCGGCGCCCGTCGCTCCTTCGTCACCCGGTCCCTCCCCGCCCCCTCCGAGGGTGCCTGCTCCCCGGCCGTCCCATCCGGCGTCGCCCGGCCCCCCGCCGGCCGATCCGGGGCCGGCCGCTCCCCCACCGCCCACTCCGGCACCACCCGCACCCTCACACACCACTCCGGCACCGCCCGCACCCCCACGCCCCGGCCCGGCGTCGCCCGTCACCCGTTCCCCCGCCACCCGGCGGTCCCGCACCGGCCGTTCCCCCGCCGCCGGAAGGTCCGCGCGTCCTGGATCCGCCGCGTCCTCGACCAGGTCCGCGAGCGTGGACAGCTCCGGGTGGGACGCGCGGTCGTGGTGGTCGAGTCCGGCGAAGGCGTCGGCCCAGGTGTGGAAGGGGGCGGCGGTGTCGCCCCGGGCCGCCCGGCCGTGCAGGAAGGCCGCGCCGCGCCGCCGGGCCCGTATCGCGAACTCGGCGGCGAGCCGGGTCTTGCCGATGCCCGGCTCGCCCGTGATGTCGACGGCCATCGGGCCCGCTCCCCCCGCCCGGCCGCGTAACAGCGCGTCGAGCCGGTCGAGTTCGCCGGTCCGCCCGACGAAGGGCGTCCGGTCGGAGCACCCCGGGTCCGCGAATGTGTCCACGTGCCGTCCCCCTCGTCCGGTCGTGCGGCCGGGCGGCCTGATTCCGCCGCTCGTTCACCGTGCCCTCAGTTGTACGGCACGGCGCCGACATCGGCTTCAGCCGGTGGCCAACGCCTTGAAGGCGCGGGTCTGTTCGGTGATGGCCCGCTCGGTGGGGAGGCGTTCGATCGACGAGGCCCCGAAGAAGCCGACGACTCCGGTGGTGTGCTCCAGGACGTAGCGCGCGTCCTCCGGTTCGGCGATGGGCCCGCCGTGGCACAGGACCAGGATGTCGGGGTTCACGCGCTTGGCCGCGTCGTGCATCTCCTGGACGGCGGCTGCCGCCCCGTCGAGGGTGAGGGCGGTGCCCGCGCCGATGGCCCCCTTGGTGGTGAGTCCCACATGGGGCACGAGGACGTCGGCCCCCGCCCGCGCCATGTCGGCCGCCTGCTCGGGGTCGAAGACGTACGGGGCGGTGAGCAGGTCGCGCTCGTGGGCGGCGCGGACCATGTCGACCTCCAGGCCGTATCCCATGCCGGTCTCCTCCAGGTTGACGCGGAACGTGCCGTCGTAGAGGCCGACCGTGGGGAAGTTCTGCACGCCGGCGAAGCCCATGGCCTTCAGCTCGTCGAGGAAGAGGTCCATGCGGCGGAACGGGTCGGTGCCGCAGACGCCCGCGAGGACGGGCGTGTCGCGGACCACGGGCAGCACCTCGCGGGCCATGTCCTGGACGATCGCGTTGGCGTCCCCGTACGGCAGGAGTCCCGCGAGGGAGCCGCGACCGGCCATCCGGTAGCGGCCGGAGTTGTAGATGATCAGCAGGTCGACGCCGCCTTCCTCGGCGCACTTGGCGGAGAGGCCGGTGCCCGCTCCGGCGCCGACGATCGGGCGTCCTGCGGCGACCTGGGCGCGCAGCCGGTCGAGTACGTCCTGACGGCTGATGGTGGTCACGGTGGTCACTCCTCGGTGGATCGGGTGGGGGTGTGGTGCCCCGGCGGGTCGGCTCGGGGGCTCGGCTGGTGGCGGGTCCGGGTGTTCGGACGAGGCCGGGCGGTGGCGGCTCAGGCCGTGGCCGCGCGCGCGTTCTCCGCGATCATCTGGTGGAGGCGGTCGGCCATGGCGACCGCGAAAGAGGTGTCGTTGACGTGCGCGTCGAGTTCGTGGACGCGGACCGTGCCGCCCCGGACGGCGGTGCGCAGGGCGTCCAGTCCCGCCCGGTCGGCCGTCTGGTCCTCGAACGGCCCGGCGGCCGTGTCCACGGCGGAGAGTCCGCGCAGCGGCCAGAAGACCTCGGCGGGGCCCCGGGCGTTGCGGAGTTTGCGGCCCATCGACCGGCCGAGTTCCGCCATCTCGGCCGATGTCGTGCGCATGAGGGTGACGGTGGCGTTGTGGATGAGCAGCCGCCGGTCGGCGAACCGCTCGGGCACGGTCGCGGCCGGTCCGAAGTTGACCATGTCGAGCGCTCCGGGGGCGACGACCTGCGGGATGCCCATCACTCCGGCCGCGGTGAGCCGGGTCGGTCCCGCGCTGAGCACTCCGCCGACGAGTTCGTCGGCGAGTTCGGTGGTGGTGAGGTCGAGGACGCCGTCGAGCATGCCGTCCCTGGCGAGCTTCTCGACGGCCCGGCCGCCCGCGCCGGTGGCGTGGAAGACGAGCACCTCGTAGCCGAGTTCGGAGAGCCGGGCGCGGGCCGCGTCGACCGCCGGGGTCGTGACGCCGAACATGGTGGCGGCGACGACCGGCCGGCCCCGCCCGGCGGGCTCGTCGTGGTTGCGCTCGTGGCGGCGGGCCATCCCGGCGGCCGCGGCGGCGGCGTTGCCGAGGACCTGGCAGGAGACGGAGTTCAGTCCCGAGATGTCGACGACGCTGTACATCAGGGTGAGGTCGCTGCTGTCGACGTAGGGGGAGACGTCTCCCCCGGCCATGGTGCTGACGAGCACCTTCGGTACGCCGATGGGCAGCGCCCGCATGGCCTGCGCGGCGAGGGCGGAGCCGCCGCTGCCCGCGGCGGCGAGCACGGCGTGCAGTCGGCCCTTGCGGTAGAGGTCGGTGAGGACCCTCGTCAGGCCCTGGGCCATCGCGGCGACGGCCGCGCCCCTGTCGCCCGCCGTCCTCAGTGCGGCGAGGTCGTGGCCCCCGGCGCGCGCGACGACGTCGGCGGCGATGTCGGGCGTCGGCCCGTGGGCGGGTGGCGGCATGACGCCGGCGTCGACGAGGAGGACCTCGCTGCCGTACTCCCTGAGCCGCTCGCGCAGCCAGGCGTACTCCTCGCCCTTGGTGTCCAGTGTGCCGACCAGCACGACGGTCGCCATGCCTCCACCTTTCTCCCGGGCCTGTCCCCGGATCTCCCGGTCCTGTCCCCGGTCTCGATCATCCGCCGGGCGATCTGCGGCGACAACGACCAGTCGGGCAGGATTGGCCTGCCTCTTGGGACACCATGGGGGCTATGGCCAGGATTCATTCCACCCGTTTGTCCCGTCTCCTCACCGGTTGGGCGTCGGAAGGGACCGGTCCGCTCCCCCGGCGGCTCGCGGACGCGCTGCGGGAGCTGGCCGAGCGCGGGGACGTGGCGGGTGGCACCCTCCTGCCCTCGCAGCGGGAACTGGCGTCGGTCCTCGGCGTGAGCCGGTCCACCGTGACGGCCGCCTACGGGCTCCTGGAGAGCGAGGGGCGCCTTGAGAGCGTACGGGGCAGCGGTTCGCGGCTCCGGGCGTCGGGGGCGCCCGACGGATACGTGACCGAGGGCAGGCTGGTGAGCTTCGACGCCCGGGTCCGTACCGGGGGCGGCGCGGACCCGGTCGATCTGTCGAGCGGGGCGCTGCCGGGGCTCGGGACGGTGGCCGAGGCGGTGGCCGCCCTGTCCGGAGAAGGGCTCGGCGCGCTCCTCACGGAGGACGGCTACCACCCGTACGGCCTCCCGGCGCTGCGGGAGGGGATCGCCGCGTACTACCGGGCGGCGGGGGTGCCGACGGAGGCGGAGCAGATCCTGGTGACGGCGGGCTCGCAGCAGGCGGTGTGGCTGGTGGCGCAGGCGCTCGTGGAGCCGGGGGACACGGTGGTCGTGGAGGACCCGACCTACCGGGGCGCCCTGGAGGCGTTGCGGGCGCGGGGTGCCCGGCTCGTCCCGGTGGGCGGGGACGGTCCGGGCGGGGAGGGCCCGGCGGCGCTGCGGCGGCTCGCCGGGCACGCGCGGCCCCGGCTCGTGTACCTCCAGCCGACGGTGCACAACCCGACGGGGCACACTCTGGACGAGGCGGCGCGCCGGGAGTGGCGGCGGGTGCTCATGGACCTGGAGCTGTTCACCGTGGAGGACACGTCCTGCGCGGAACTGTTCCTGGGGGCGGCCGGGAGCGCGGGGGCGGCGGCGGTCGGTGGCGCGTTCCCTGGCGGAGAGCGGGCGGGTGCTCCCCGGGTGGCGGACCAGGCGGGCGAGCCTCTGGCCGAGGCCGCTCCGGTGCCGCTCGCGGCCGGATTGCCGATGGGGTCGACGGTGACGGTCGGGACGCTCTCCAAGCTGTTCTGGGGTGGTCTGCGGGTGGGCTGGATCCGTTCGTCGCCTCAGGTGGTGACGCGGCTGGCGCAGATCAAGACCTCGGTGGACCTGTCGTGTTCGATGCTCGACCAGCTCGTCGCCGTACGGCTGCTCGACCGGCTTCCCGAGGCACGCGCGCGGCGCCGGGCCGTGCTGCGGGAGCGGCGGGACGCGGCGGAGGCGCTGCTGCGCGCGCGGGCGCCGCACTGGGAGTGGACCCGGCCGGAGGGCGGTTCGGCCCTCTGGGTGCGGGTCCCGGGCACCGACACGGAGGCCCTCGCCCAGCTGGCGCGCCGCCACGGTGTGTCGGTGGTCCCGGGTCCCGCGTTCTCCCCCGTCGACGGCTTCAGGGACCGGCTCCGGCTGCCGTACGCACGCGGCACGGACGCCCTGGCAGCGGCCCTCCCGGTGCTGCTGGAGTGCGCGGAGCGGGCGGGAGGCTGACGGCCCCGGTCCGGCCGCGCCCGGACGCACGAGGCGGGTGCCCCGGACCGGGCGGCGTCAGGGTCCAGGCGCGCGTCCGGCTCGGGGCGCGTCCGGCTCGGGGAGACGTCCGGCCGGGGCGCGTCCGGGCTCAGGGACGCGGTCGGGGGCAGGGACGCAGTCGGGGTCAAGGGGCCAGACGGGCTCAGGGATGCATACGGGCTCCCTTGAGTACCTTGTCGACGGCGTTGCGGGGTCCGTACACGGCGAGACCCGCGAGGTCGAGCGCGGTCGTGGTCACCGCGCGTACGGCGGCGCGGTTGTCGCGGTCGTTGCCGGTGGCGAAGAGTCCGGTGGTGAAGACGGCGACCGGAAGGGCGCGGGAGAGGGCGCGGGCACGAGCGGCGGCGAGGTGCTCCTTCGTCCCCTCGAAGACCAGGACGGGCTGGCGGAACATCGGGAGGTACGGGGTGCCGTCGGCGTCGGCGTACGGCTCGCCGATCACCTCGGGGAGCCGGGTGCCGAGCCCGCTGACGAGGAAGGCGGTGACGTTCAGCCGCTGCCAGGTCTCCAGGTCCTCCCGCAGCAGGACGGCGATCTTGGTGTCGAAGCGCACGGGCGCGTGATCGGTGGTGGTCATGCCCCGAGCGTGCCGCCGGGGTCCCGGGGACGTCTTGTACATTCCTGGCATGGTGAACGGGCAGCGGGTCTCGGCGTGGCGGCCACGCGTCCCCGGCATCGTGGAGGTGTTCCACGCCCGGTTCACCGCGCACGCGTACCCGATGCACGTGCATGACGTGTGGACGCTGCTCATCGTCGACGACGGCGCGGTCCGGTACGACCTGGACCGGCGCGAGCACGGCACTCCGGGCGACACGGTGTCGCTGTTGCCGCCGCAGGTGCCGCACAACGGCTCGCCCGCGACCTCCCGCGGCTTCCGCAAGCGGGTCCTGTACCTGGCTCCGACACAGCTCGACGCGCGCCTGATCGGCGCCGCCGTGGACGCCCCCGATCTGGTCGATCCGCTGCTGCGCCGACGGGTCGGGCAGTTGCACACGGCGCTGGCGGAACCCGGGGACGCGTTCGAGGCGCAGTGCCGTCTCGCGTTCATCAGCGAACGGCTCGACGCCCATCTGCGGCCCCGCGTGCCCACGCGCGCGCGTGCGCAGGCCCCGGGGGTGGCGGCCGCTCTGCGGGAACTGCTCGACGAGCGGCTGGTCGAGGGGGTGACCCTGGACGAGGCGGCGGGGCTGCTGTACGCCCATCCCACCCATCTCGTACGGGCGTTCAGCCGCGCCTACGGCATCTCCCCGCACCAGTATCTGACGGCCCGCCGCCTGGAGCGGGCCCGGCGGCTGCTGCTCGACGGGATGCCGCCCGGGGAGGTGGCGGCGGCGACCGGTTTCCATGACCAGCCGCATCTGAACCGCTCGTTCAAACGCCTTGTGGGCACGACGCCGGGCCGGTTCGCGAGCGGTGACGACGAGCAGACGGGCCCGCTTCCGGAGCGAACGTCCTGACGGGCGCCTTCGGGCTGCCGACGGGCACCCGGCCGGACGGGGAGAGCGGGGGCGGCCGGGCCCGCCCCTCACAGCCCGTCGCCTCGGCCCGCCCCCTCACCTCATCGCCTCGGCCCGCCCCCTCAGCCCGCGACCGGCGCCGTGAACGTGACGTCGGCCGTGGCGGTCGTGGTCTCCGCGTCGCTTCCCAGGGCGTACGCGGCGACCCGGGAGACGACGGCCGCCGGGATGGCCTCGCTGATGCCCGGGGCCGCCGGGGCGTCCTGGGTGGCGTGGGCGTCGTGCGGGAGCACGACCCGGTAGCCGCGCGCGAGGGCCGTGCGGGCCGTCGCCTGGACGCACATCTCCGACATCACCCCGCAGACGGCGAGCGACCGCACTCCGGCGTCGGAGAGCACCGTGCCGAGGTCGGTCCGCGCGAAGCCGTCGTCCCGCGGTTTGCGGATCACCGTCTCGCCGGGGCCCGGCCGGACCGGGTGGTGGAGTTCCCAGCCCGGCGTGTGGGGCTCGTCCGGCGCGCCGGGCGCCCCGTCGTTCTGTAGATGGACGATGAACGCCCCTGCCTCGCGGGCCCGTTCGATCAGGTCCGCCGTGCGCTTCTCCAGGCGGTCGGCGTCCGGTACGGCGCCGGGCCCCGTGACGAAGGCGGATTGGACGTCCACGACGATCAGGGCGTCCACCGGGCCCGGGAAAGGGACGACGGGGACGGACGGCGACGGGGGCGGGGAGCTGGTCATCTTCTCATCATCGGCCTCAAGGGCCCCTGGTGCCACGGGATTTCACGGGGCGGACCCGGAGCGCCGGGGGAACCCGCACTCGGGGCGGCCGGAGATCCCGTCGCCGTCAAGGCTCCCGCTCCTCGGTCCACCGCCAGAAGTCGACCATCATCCGTTCGTACCGGATGCCGAACTCCAGCGCCTCGCGCTGTCCCCGGCTCAGCCGGGTGCCGGTCTCCCCGGCCAGCGCCTCGTACGCGCCGAGGGTCCGCCGGTGCTCCTCGATCTGGACCGGGGCGTGGATGTGCGGGCTCGCGCCGAACCAGAGCTTGAGGATGCCTCCCTCGCGCGCCTCGACCGGGACGAAGGCGGGGTCGGCGAGCCAGCCCCGCAGGACGTCCCCGCCTTGCTCCGTCAAGCGCATCAGCCGCCGGTTGCGGCCGCCGCACTGGCGTACCTCCGAGAGCAGTCCCGCTTCCAGGAGGCGGTCGCACTGCGCGTAGACCTGTGCGTGCGGCATCACCCGGAACGGCGTCGCGGTCCGCGCCGCCTCGACCTTCACGTCGTACGGGCTGGCCTCGCCCAGCTTGTCGATGATGCCGAGCACCAGGAAGGAGGGCGTGGTCAGCCGGACTTCAGACATGCGGCCGACGGTACCGCGACGGCCCGGGACGGCGGCTCGGAACGGCGGCTCCGACCGGCGGGTCGGCCCTTCGCGGGGTGCGCGAGGGCCGTCCGCCGGAAGAGGTCCGCCCTCCTACCGGAGCGGTCTCACGCCCCCGGACCCGGTCGGCCGGGGCTCGGCGGGCACCCGGCGCACGGGTACCACTCCGGCGGCGAGCCCGCCGGACGGGGGCTCGGGCCACGCCTCCCCCAGCGCGTTCGACCACTCCCTCGGCAGTGCCGGCTGCGGGCACAGCAGCTCGCCCAGGGCGGCGAGGCGGATCAGGCGCAGGATCGACGGCTGGTCGCAGACGAGCCGCCAGCGCGCACCGCGTCGGCGCACGCCCCCGGCGCAGTGCGCCAGGAGGCCGAGTCCGGTGGCATCACAGAAGGCGAGGCCCCGGATGTCCAGTGTCAGCTCCTCCGACTCCCGGACGAGGGCGTCCAGTTCGGGGCGCAGGTGTCGTACCAGGACGAGGTCGAGTTCGCCCCTCAGGGCTGCGATCGTGGTGCCTCCGGTCGAGCGGACGACAAGGTAAGGGTCATGACGGGGAATCAACTGCATCGGATGCTCCACAGGGCGGCTCCATGTGTCGCTCCGAGCCTGGCCGCCCTTCCGACGGGAGGGACGTTTCGCCTCGGTCGCTATCACCTGAATCGGTGAATACGCGGACCATCTCTCCTCGTACGCCCATCTGAATGTCGTACGGACGGACGTGAATCGCCGCGGCTCGTCCGCGGGGATCGGCACGGCTCGCGTACGGGGATCGGCACGGCTCGTGCACACGGATCACCACAGCCCAGGCCCAGGCCCCGGCACCAGCACCAGCACCAGCACCAGCACCAGCACGCGGGTTCCTCGCCCGCCGAAACGCGTCGCGGGTGCCATCACTCGATAGGCGTGTGTGCTCGGCCCGCACGGCGCAAGAAGTCTTGTCATGGTTCATTCCGATATGAGTCCCTGGGAGGGCCACCCCGGAGCGCCGAGAGGAGACACCATGGGCGCGGTCCAGGACCTGGCCCTGATCCAGCTCTCCGACCCCTCGGCGCTCGCCGCCCTGCTCGCTCCCCGTGCCCTCCTCCTCGTCGAGCGGACGCACGACCTGGAGCACGAGACGGTCCACGAGGTGAAGGCGCTGCGGGTCACCGGCATCGAGCTGGCCCGGCCCGTCCACCCGCTGGGCCGCCGCACCGGCTACTGGAGCCAGGTGGTCCCCTCGATCACCCGGGCCGACTTCGGCTGGGAGGGCGAGACGGCCACGCCCCTGTGGATCGACGTACTGGCCGACGTCGAGGTCGATCTGGTCGTCGAGACCGACGCGGCCGGGCTCGACTCGCTGGTCGTGCGGGCGGTGGACGACTACGGGACGCTGGCCGAGTTCCAGTCCCGATTCACCACCCTCGACCTGCCCGCCTTCATGGCGAGCCACGGTCTGGTCACCGTCGAGGACCTCAAGGAAGCCGGGGAGTACCTGCGCGCCGAGGTGCGGATGCGGCACCCTCCCGTCTTCGACCCGGGCGACCCCGCGAACCTGCGGACCGCCCGGCTCGCCGCCGCCGTCCTCCTCGGGGACCGCACCGACGTCGGCGCGGCCCTGCGCGCCGCCCGGAGCGTCGGCGCGGCGGCCCGTGACAGCCCCCTGCCGCCGGGCGGTCTCGGGGTCCGTACCGCCGCGCACGCCCCGGTCTGCGCGTTCCCCGCCTCCGCGCCGCCGCCTCCGCCCGCCCCGACCCAGGCACAGATCGACGCCCTGCTCACGGGCGCGGGCATCGCCCCGCTCTTCCTCACCTGAAGCCCCACACCGGACGCCCGAGACCCGACGCCCGACATCCGGACACCGGACTCCTGAGACCCGACACCCGACGCCTGCCGGCCCGACCACCTGCCGGCCCGACGCCCGCCCCCGAAGGAAGCACGCTTCATGGCCACCCCTCCCCCCAGCCCCGTCCGTTACATCCGCGTCAAGACCGAGGGCCGGCTGTTCGCCCCGGCCGTCCGCGCCTACGGCAACGTCGCGATCGTCGGCGCCGTCACCGAACCGGCCGACCCGCCCGCGGGCAGCTCGTTCCTCCAGCCCAACGAGCCCCGGCTGTTCACCAGCACAGCCGACGCGCGGGCGCAGGCGCCGGGGGTCCTCGGCGACTCCATCGCCCTCGCCCTGACACAGGAGCCGGGCCCCAGCCAGGTCTGGGGCGTACGGGTCGCCGCCCAGGCCGACTACGCCGCCACGCTGAACGTGGTGGGCTCGCTCGACGTGCAGCTCGTCGCCATCGCGGGCACCCCGCTCGCCGCCGCCGGGGGCACCCCCACCGACGCCATCGCGAAGCTCGCCGAGCACGTCACGGGCCCCTTCAGTGACGGGCTCGAACGCATGGGCATCGCCATGCTCGCCAAGGGCGCCTCCGATCCGGCCGTGGTCACCGGCTCCCTGGCCACCTCCCGCATGGTCTACGTGGCACACAACAGCTCCGAGGACGTGGCGGCGGCCGTGGCGGGCACCATCGCCGGATACGAGCCGCACGTCTCGATGCTCCTCAAGCCCGTCAAGGTCTCCTCCGACCCGTTCACCCCGCAGCAGCTGATCCAGCTCAACGGCTCCGAGGCGGAGAACTCGGGCGGCCCCGCGGGCAAGGGCGTCAACTGGCTGGTGCAGCCCTCGCTCATCCCCGGCGAGAGCATCCACCTCGGCGAGGGTTACACCGGCGCGCCCGGCGACAAGAAGTACATCGACATCGTCCGCACCATCGACGACATCACGTTCCGCCTCAAGGCCTCGCTGATCGCCACCATCGGCGAGCTGCGGATCAGCCGCTCCGGGCTGCGCGCGCTGCGGGCCGAGATGGAGGCGGTCCTCGAACCGCTGCGGCAGCGCGGGGTGATCGAGGGGTACGAGATCCTCCTGCCGATCCTGGTGCTGCTCGACAAGCCGCAGCCCACCGACGCGGAGCGCAAGCTCGTCAACCGCGCCCAGGACGAGCGGGCCGTCGAGGCCATGGTGACCGTCGACTACGCCGGGGCCCTGCACCGGCTCAACATCACGCTGAAGTTCGAGTAGGAAGAACCGTCATGACCGACTGGAACACCCGGCTGGAAGTGAAGCTCGGCGCCCGCACGATCACTCCGATCACCAACTTCTCCCCGTCGTTCAACGTCCCGCACACCGTGATCCACAGTCTGGAGGCCGACGGCGTCGGCTATGTGCGCCAGCCCTTCACCTTCACCTTCACCCTGACCATCCCGGCGGTGGCGTCCGCCGTCGCCGATCTCACCGAACTAGCCGTCAACGGCACCGAGTTCTCCATCGCGGTGGCCGAGAAGAAGGGCACCGACTGGGCGTTCTCCGCCCTGAAGTTCAGCCGCTGCGTGGTCAGCGCGGCGCAGCCCAGCACGGTGACCGTCGACGGCGTGCCCCAGGCCAACTTCACCTGCATGGCGCTCAACGTGGGCGTGGAGGACTGACGTGACCGGCGACGAGGAGGAGTTCGCCGCCGTCGACGCCTTCACCGGCGGCGGACGGGTCGACCGGAGCGGGATCGCGCTGGTCCACGAGGGCGAGTACATCGTGCCCGCGGCGGGCAGCGAGGCGCTGGTCTCCCGCGGGGACGGGCCCGGGACCGTGGTCCACTACCACTTCCCGGTGGAGGTGGAGGTGGTCGGCGCGCTCCAGGACCATCACGTCCGCAGGGTCGCCGAACACGTCTTCGCCGAACTCGACCGCGAACTCGGCAGCCGGGGATAGCCATGTCGGAGAAGGTGCTCGTCGGCACGGTCCCGCTGCTGTACGTGCAGAGCGTCACCATGACCGAGGGCTACCGGGTCGAGCGGGTCCTGGGCAGCCGCTTCTCGCAGGCCACCCAGCCCACCACCAAGACCATCGCGATCGAGGCCATGCTCCTGGGACCCGAGCGGCACGCCGTCCGCAAGGCCCTTGAGGTCATGGCGCTGGCCTCCCGCGCCCTCATGGCGGCGGCCGCCCCCGCGCTCGCGGTCACCGGGATCCCCGTGGTGTGCGGACTGACGCTCAGCCCGGACATGCAGATCACCGACCTGCGGTTCACCCAGAGCGTCCAGAAGCGGGACGCCTTCGACCTGTCGCTGACGCTCCAGTACGTGCCGCGCTCCAGCCTGACGGCGCTGATCGGGGAGGTCGCCGACCTGGTGATGAGCGCGGGCAGCGCGGGGGTGCCCAGCGTGCCCGCCCCGGGCCCGGTACCGCGCACCCCGGGCCCATGACCCCCGCGCCTCCGCCCCGCCCACACCGGGGCTCCCGCCCGTACACCGTCCCCGCGCCCACCCCGCACCCCTCGGATCGCCACTCCCGTATCCCCGTCCCGTATCCCCGTCCCCGTGAGGAGGCAGTGATGCCGTCGAGCCTGCCCGTCGATCCCGACGAGGGCTTTCCGCAGAGCTTCCGGCTCCGCTTCGGCGACCACGTCTACCGGATCGAGCTGTACGTCAACGCCGCCGAGGAGATCCTGCTCGACGGCGCGCTGCTCGATCTGCTCGCCGACGGGCCGTTCCTCGTGGTGGCCGTGGGGCGCGAGGAGCCCGGCGGGCTCGTCCCGCTGTTGCGGCGCAAGGCCGTCCGGGGGCTGCCCTGCCCGGCGGGCGGCCTCAGCCTGGTGTTCCGCGAGGCCGTCGTCGCGGTACGGAACCTCAACGGCGCGGGCTCCCACGGCTCCCGGGTCCGCGCGGAGGTGCTCGCCGCATGAGCTTCGCGATCCGCTACAGCCTCACCGTGGACGTCGACGAGAAGAAGAAGGAAGGCTCCCTCCCGGGCGCGGTCGCCGAGGCCGCCGGTTCCCTCCTCGGGCTCGGCGGGCTGCCCCTGAAGGTCTCCAACGACCTGTTCGGCGGGGCCCTGATCCTCGACGCCGACCTCACCGTCACCATGAACGAGGGCGCCGTCGCCGGAACCTTCGACCTCGTCCTGGTGAACGTCCCCGGCGACACCGTCGACATGCTCCGGGGGAAGATCGCGTCGACCCCGCTCAAGGCGACCGTGCGGCTCGGCTACTTCGACGAGCCGGGCAGCGGGGAACGGCCCGTGATGGAGGGCCGGGTCACCCGGATCACCTCGTGGATCGCGGAGGACGGACTGACCCGGCTGCGTCTGGTCGGACAGGACGCGGCCGGATTCGCCCTGCGGACCATGAAGGCGGCCGAGCACCGGGCGGACTCCTGCGACGCCCTGGAGTTCGCCGGGAAGGTCGTCCGCGCCGCCGGACTGCACCTGGCGAAGGGCTCCGAGCTGAAGGCCGACCTCACCGACTACACGGTCAACAATCCGACGGCCCTCGCCGCGCTCCGCGACCTCGCGGGCACCGTGCCCGCCCCGGTCGTCATCCGCGACCGGACGGTCTACCTCGGTCCCGCCGTGGGCACCGACGACCCCGCCCCGGTCCCCTTCCACCCCGATCTCAACCTGGTCGCGTACGGCGACGCCCAGGGCGACGACACCGCCGCCGTCGCACCGAGCGAGGAACGGCCCCCTCCGCTCACCTCCGTGAACCTGACCGTGCTCGGCCATCCCGACCTGCGGGTGGGACAGACCGCGACCATCGGGGGCGTCGACCACGCGCCCAAGGGCCCGCTCCGGATCCACCAGGTGGTGCACCGCTTCAGCGGGCGCGGCTACGTCTGCGAGGTGCGGGTGGTGGCCGCCGCGCCCGGCGAGACCGTCGAGGTCGTCGACGGCGGGGTCCAGACGGTCGTCGACCGGATGGAGGAGCGGTCGGAGCGGGAGCGCCGGGCGCGGCCCTCCGTCGACGTCGGCGAGGTCACCTCGTACCGCCCGCGCGGCCATCAGGTGTCGCTGAAGTACGGCCAGTCCCCGCCGCCTTCGCAGGCGGCGCCCAGCGTGACCGGGACGATCGGCGACGACGTCCTGCTGGACAAGCCGGTCGCGGCGCCGTTCGCGTTCGGGCCGTGCGGTCTGATGACTCCGGTCTATCCGAAGATGCGGGCCCTGCTCGCGCACAACCGGAACCTGGTCAACGACGCCGCCGTGGTCGGCTGGCTGTGGCCCCGCACGCCCGGCGCGACCGCCCCGGCGCCCCAGCCCGGCGACCACTGGCTCGCGCTGCCGACCCGGCTCGGCACGGACGGCATGCCCGAGGGCCCCGGCGTCAACGACCTGACCGACGCCAAGGGCGGCCGGATCATGCAGGCGCGCGGACTGCGCGTCGTCGTCGGCACGCCGAAGCTGCCCCCGGTGGGGACGCGGCCCACCCCGCCGGACGACGACTCCCTCACCATCGAGCACCACACCGGCACCACCATCACGGTGGACGCCTCCGGTGCGGTCACCGTCAGCACCTCCGGAAGGAAGATCATGCTCAGCAACGGGACCGTGAACCTGGCCCTCGACGGCCCGTCGGTGCGGGTGACCTGATGCCCGAGGTCCTGACCGCCGCGTCCACCCTCCAGTGCGCCCACCGGTCGCCGCTCGTGGTGGTGCCCTCGCAGTCGGCGCTGACCGTCGACGGACAGCCGGTGCTGCTCGTCGCCGATCTGCTGGCCGCCACCGTCCCCGCCTGCCCCAACGTGGGCACGGGACTCACCCCCTGCGGCAAGGTCACGGCGCTCACCGCGGGCACGAGCACCCTGCTCCTGGTGCACGGCGCTCCGGTGGCCCTCGCCACCGCCCGGGGCACCACCGCCGCCTTTCCCGTACCCCCCGTGGGCTGGCAGGTCGTCTCGGCCGGCCAGAACCGGCTGATCGCCGACTAGGAGCCGTCGATGGATGTTCTCGGCCATGGGCTGCTGCTCGACGACGGCGATCTGGTCCTCGAAGACGGCGACCTCGCCCCGGTGTCTGGGCTCGCCAATCTGGCGCAGGCGCTGACCCTGCGGCTGCTCACGCCGTACGGCTCCGACCGCTTCCACCACCTGTACGGGCTGAGCGTCGAGGAGGCGTTCACCCGCCCCGGGGTGGTGGGCGAGGTGCGGGATCTGCTGCGCCTGGAGATCGTCAGGACCCTCGCCGCCGATCCGAGGGTCCACGAGGTGACCGGGGTGGAGTTCGCCGAGGACCCCACCCGGCGGGTCTGGTCGGTCTCGGTGCTCGTGGAGGCCGTCGACGGCCGGACCGCCGCCGTGTCGGCGGAACTGGAGGTGTGAGCCATGACGTTCGGCGTCACGGACGACGGATTCGTCCTCAAGGGCATCGACCAGATCCTCGCCGAGA
This sequence comes from Streptomyces sp. CBMA291, assembly GCF_014596525.1. Taxonomy (GTDB): domain Bacteria; phylum Actinomycetota; class Actinomycetes; order Streptomycetales; family Streptomycetaceae; genus Streptomyces. Next base: position 42,826 of record NZ_MSJP01000025.1, on the reverse strand, counting down.
GCAAGGCACGCGCGCGCGTGGCGTTCGGCGAGGACGTCGACCTGTCGCCCACCGGCACCCTCGGCAAGCTCCTGGAGGTCGTCGCGGCGGAGGACTCCGAGCTGTGGAAGCGGATGGAGGCCCTGTACTACGGGCAGTTCGCCGCCACCGCGACCGGCGCCGCCCTCGACCTCCTCGGCCAGGACGCAGGGCTCGAACGGCACCCGGGCCGCCGCTCCGGGACGGTCACGCTGACCCTGGGCGGCGGCGACCCCGGCCGGGTCTACGTGGTGCCCGAGGGGACGCTGCTGCTCACCGAGGTGGTGCCCGACCCGGGGACGTCCCTGGCCTTCTCGACCCAGTCGCCCGCGCTGCTCACCGCCGCCGCCCCGGTCGTCCCGGTCGAGGTGCGGGCCCTGGAGCCGGGCGACGCGCCGGTGCCCGCCGACACCGTCGACCGGGTGCATCCCCGGCACGCGGAGGAGTACCTCGCCGACTGGGGGGCGGCGACGCTCACCGTCACCAATCCGGCGCCGTTCGACGGCCCGGTCCCGGCGGAGGACGACGAGGCCTACCGGGCGCGGCTGATCGCCCTGCCCCGGAACCTGTGGACCCCCGACAGCGTGAAGCAGGCCGCGCTCGGCGTGGAGGACGTCCTGGACGCCCGGGTCTCGGACGAGCTGGGCGGGGTGGACGTGTCCCAGGTCTTCTTCGACGGCTTCGACTTCGACGAGCGCACCTTCAGCGCCGAACGGCGGGTGGGCGAGCCGTACTTCGCCGATGTGGCGGTCGCCCACCGCGGCCACCGGCCGTGGCTGACGACCGAGACCGACGGGGTCGTCGTCCGGGGCGTGCGGGAGCTGGTGCGGGAGGCGGTGGAGCGGGTCCGGCCGATCGGCGTCCACCTCGACGTGGTGGAGGCCGACCACATCGAGGTCGCGGTCCGCGCCGAGATCGTCCTCGCCGCCGGGTTCGCCGCCGACGCGGTCCAGACCTCCGTGCGGGCGCGGCTCGCCCACGACCTCGCCCGGCTGCGGCTCGGCGACGACGTGCTGTACGCGCGGGTGATGTGCGCGCTCGCCGAGCAGCCGGGCGTGGACGACGTACGCAACCTGCGGCTGCGGCGCTGCCCGCCCGCCTTCGGCAGGTTCGGCTTCGGCGAGGTGCCGTACCAGCTGGGCCTGGTGGAGGCGGCGGTCGGCGAGAGCCTGGTGATGGGCCCCACCGAACTGGCCGTGTTCGTGACCTCGTCGGACCTCACGGAGCTGGAGGTGGTGCCCCGATGAGCCCCCCGCCCCCGGGCCCCGGACCCGCCGGAGCCGCCCCCGCTGCCCCGGCTCCCGCCGATGTCGCCCCCGCCGCCCCCCGTCTGGCCGTCGCCGACATGGCGCTGCGGCTCACCACCCCGTTCGCCCGGGGCGCCGACCGGCTGGAGCTGACCGTCCGGGGGCAGGCCGTCGACCCGTACGACTTCCATGTGCACCGCGCCCTGTTCGGGGACACCCCCCGGCCGCTGTACGTACTCCAGGCCCGTGCGGACGTTCCCGCCGACACCGTGGTGGTCTGCACGGTCGCGGACGGCCCGTCGGTGCGGCTGCCCCTGCCGGAGGGGCTGCCCGCCGGGACGACGGCGGCGCTCCCGGCGCCCGCCGGATTCCTCACGGGCATCGCCACCTCCACGCTCACCGGCCCCCAGGAGCAGTGGTGGCGGCTCACCGCCCTGCTCGGGACCCTGTCCAGGCTGCTGTGGGTGGCCGGCTGGGAACGCGACCATCTGCGCCGCCAGCTCGCCCGTACCGCCGCCCAGCGGTCCGTGGGGCAGGCGACGCGGGCCGCCCTCGGGCTGCACGGCGCCGGGCTCGGCCTCACCCGCTCCCCCGGCGAGGACGACACCGCCTACCGGCGGCGGGTGGCGCTCGCGCGCCGCTGGACGCTGCCGACGCCCGCCGGGTTCACCGCCGCACTCAACGCCGCCGTCGGCCCCGTCGGCGGCTTCGACGACCCGCTCGTCGCCGACGACGCCAACGCCGAACTGCGCCGCGGCCTGCTCGCGCTCCGCGTCGTCCCCGTCACCCTGCTCCCCGGCCGCTCCATCGACGCCGAGGGCCGCACCGGCGGCACCCCGCTGCCGCTCGCGGAGGGCTACTTCGACCCCTACTTCCTCGTACCGGTCGACACCGCCCTCACCGAGGTCGGCCCGCCCCCGCCGGGTCCCGTACCGGCGGGGACCGATCCCCCCGACCCCGGGCGCGTCCAGCCCCCGGTGGCCGGGGCGCTGCGCCGCCTCGCCGGGCTGCTCACCGGGCGGGCCCTGGTGACCTCCGGTTTCGACCCGACGGCCCCGGACGCCCGCGCCACCGGCCGCGCGGTGCTCCTGGCCCATCCGACGGCCTCCCCCGGCCGGCTCGCGGCGCTGGCCCACCGGGCGGGCTTCGACCTGGTGACGCACCGGCCGGACGGACTGGTGTACGCGGAGTGCTCGCCGGGCGAGCTGCTGAGTGTCGACACGGGCGCGGGCGCGGTCGCCGAGGGTGGGCAGCTGACGGTGAGCATGTCCCCGGCTCCGCCGTCGGGGGCCTCGGTGCGCTGGTGGGTGGTGCGCTGCGGGGCGGGCGGCGGCGCTTTCGCCGGTGCGGCGGAGGGGACGTCGGTCACGTTCACGGGGACGGCCGCCGGGCGGGTGATCGTCACGGCGGAGCTGCGGTTCGGCCCGCACACGCTGACCGCCTCCCGGGAGATCGTCGTCCTTCCCGCGCCGCTGTCCGACGGGCAGGCGATCGGCGCGGACGGCACCCGCAACCCTCCCCCGCCCGCCCCGGGCACCCCGCTGGACCCGGTGTTCCTGGTGCGGCACGACGACCCCCGGGTGGAGTACGGCACCGATCCGAACCACCATCTGATGCGCCGGGAGGTCGCCGGGCGGCTCGACGCGCTGCTCGTGCTGCTCGCCGGGACGGCGGGGAAGCCGGTCGTGCAGGCGGCCTACACGCCCGGTGGCACTGGTCTGCCCCTGGCGGGCCGAGAGCTGCGGCTCACCCATCCGAGCGTGGCGGCGGGGCCGCTGGCCGTCCTGGCGCACCGGGCCGGGTTCGACTACGTCCGGGTGGACGGCGGGGCGGTGACGGCGTCCCAGGCGGAGGGCGAGCCGGTCGGCGTCCTGGCCGAGGGGCTCGCCGACGGAATCCTGGAGGTGGGCGCCACGGCGAAGCTGACCGTCTCGCCCGCCGAGTCGGCCGTGGGCACCCTCGGGGTCCTGTCCTGGTCGACCGGCGACGGCGCCGCCTCGCTGCTCACCACCGCGCCGGGCGAGATGTCCGTACGCGGTGAACGGCCGGGTCCCGCCTGGGTGCAGGCCTCCTACCGGCTCGGCGACAGACCGGGCGTCTACCAGGTCGCCCTGCGCCTGCGGCCCGAACTCTCCGGCCACGTCCTCACCCCCGCCCAGCGCGAACTGATCACCGGCCTCCTCGGCTCCCTGCATCCGCTGGGCGTCGAGGCGGTCACCAGGGAACTCACCGGAGGGTCGCCATGACCGACATCACGTTCACCCCCGCCTTCAAGCACATCACCTGGGTCGACAACCGCGACCGGGTGGCGGCGGGCGGGCCGAACGGCTTCAACATCCGCTTCGATACCCTCCAGAAGGACCTGGAGGCGCTCTCGGGCGTCGTCAAGAAGATCGACACCGCGATCAAGGCGACGGGCCAGCAGCCCTCGGTGCAACGGAAACTGACCGTCACCCCGGCGTTCGCCCCGGTCACGCCCAATCCGGGCTGGAACGTGGACTCCTTCGGGGTGGCCGTCCGGCCCGAGTCCCAGGCCAGCGTCAGCGGAATCGTCACGGTCAACCCACCGGACGGGGTGCTTCTCACCAAGTTCCGTGCCGCGGGCGGCAATTCGGGCACGGGGACGCTCCGCGTCGGTCTCTTCCGGGCCCCGGTCACCAGTACCTCGTCCTCGGATCTCCTGGCCCGGGTGACCGGCGCCGGCTCGTACGACGACTCGCCGGACATCGCCCAGGCCACGGGCCGGGTCGACATGAACGCCTTCCGCTACTTCGTGATCGCCAACCTCAGCGGGGCGGCCGGCACCGACACGGTCACCGTGACCACGATCCAGATCTCCTACACCATCGGCTGAACGGAGCACGGCATGGCAGGCAACCTGTACGTGAGCATCGACTTCGACCGGACCAACGGGAACAGCACGGACAACGGTTCCGAGCGTCCCTGGCTCCGGGACGACAGGCCCTTCTGGGGCAACGGGAGCATCTGGCTGGAGCCCGGCGGCTCCCAGGCCAACACCGGCGAGGTCAGCACCATCAAGGTGCGCGTCTCCAACAACGGCGACGCGACCCGGACCGGAGTCAAGGTCCAGGCGTTCGTCTTCGTCCCGCATGTCGGGGTGACCCCGACACCCGCCAACTCCAAGGTGAACGTGGAGAGTACCCCCGTCCGCATCGCGAAGGGGACCGGCTTGGCCGCCGACGGCGACTCCCATGTCGTCACCGTCGGCACCTGGGTGCCCTCCGTGCCGGATTACGACGAGAGCAACCAGGGGCACATGTGCCTGGCCGTCAACGTCTACCAGTCGCCCTTCGACATGGACGACAACGACACCCTGCCCGCGGAGGGCGCGAAGATCGGCAGCGACGGCCAGTTCCACACCAACGAGGACCAGCGGCAGGGCCAGCTCAACGTCACCGTCGTCAAGGTCTCGCATGCCCAGGCAGGCAACTCCAAGACGGTGGTGTACACGACCATCCCGCCGGATCCGACCGCCCTGCTGCCCCGCAAGTACCTCGTCTCCGTCGACCCGGTGCGCCCGCGCCCGAGGCTGGGACCGCTGGAGCTGCTCGCGCTCGCCCCGCACGCGGAGGTCGAACTGCCGCGCGAGGGCATCAGGGAGGGCCATCCCCGGCTGCGGACGTCGAAGGGCCTGGAGACCATCCGGATGAGCGATGCCCCGATGGAATTCGGCCTCAAGGCGGCGGGCATCCCCGGCATCGGGAAGGTCTTCGAGATGAACGGCGAGGACCAGCGGAGCGGCGTCCCCAGCGAGCTGACCGTCCGGCTCGACCCCGACTCCCCCGTGGGCAGCCTGCACTCCTTCGACATCACCCTGCGCGAGGGGAAGGACGTCATCGGCTCGGGCATGCGCGTGATGTTCCTGGTCACCGAGTAGGACGGGCGGGCGGCGGTGGAGATCCACGTACGGATCCCGGTGAGCGTCCGGCTGACCGGGGACCCGGGTCCCGGGGAACTCGCGGAGCTGACCCGGCGGCTCACGGCCGCAGTCGCCGCCCGGCTCGCCCAGGCGGACCGGACCCTGACGCACCGGCACGGGCTGTCCCCGGCGCACGGCCACGCCCGCACCGGGGAACCGTACGACCCGGGACGCGCGGACGGCGGCGGATACGCCCTGCCGTCGTACGCCGACGCGGGACGGCCGACCCGTGTGCCCGTCCGGGGAGCCGCCCCCCGGCCGTGGACCGTGCGCGGGACGGCCCGCGCCCGGCTGCCCGTCGAAGGGTTCCTCGCCTGGATCGGCGAGGTCCTCGGCCATCCGCTGCCCCAGGCCGTCCTGTACGAGTCGGCGACCGGCACCGAGCGGTGGGCGGACGTCTGGCTGGTCGAGGTCGACGGGCCCTGCGCACCGGAGGAGCTGGGGCGGGAGCTGCTGACCAGGGCGGTCGGGAAGGAGCCCGGCAGGAGACCGGACGGGCGTACGGAACACAAGGAGCGCACGGGGAGCGGGGAGCGCGCGGAGCGGACCGAGCCCGCCTGGGCGCTCACCTCCTCCGCCGGGGCCCTGCGCCGACTGCACGCCCTGGACCCCCGGGGGTCGGTCGCCGCCCGCGTCCCCGGACTGCCGCCGAGGCACGTGCTGTTCGCCTTCATGGCGCTTCCCCGGATCGACATCGCGGACCTGGCGGCGCTCGGGCCGGGCGAGAGCTTCACCCTGCCGGTCGGGGACGCCGGGTTCTGCGTGGACCCGGAGCGGTTCCAGGCGGGGACGGGGGTCCCCTGGGAGCGTTACGTCCAGGAGTTCGGCGAGGAACCGGTGTCGGTCTGGATCCGGCCCGCGACCGTACGCCCCGCGTCCGGACCCGCCCGGGGACCCGAAGGGCCGCGCCGGGACGTGCTGTTCCTGCTGCTCGACCGGCACGCGGGCGGCGGGAGCGCGCCACGGGACCCCACCGCGCGCCTGTTCGTCGCCGAGGGCGACCGGTTTCCCGGCCTTCCCGACGCGGTACGGGCCCGCGCGGAGTGGCCCCCGGAACCCGGGGTACGGGTGCTCTACGCGCGCGCGTACCCGGACCTGGCGCCCGAGCGCCTGGGCGCGGCGGTCTTCCGGCCGGTCGCCCGGCGGCTGGCCGGGCTCCTCCTCGACCGGCTGCGGGCGGGCGAGGACCCGGGCCGGGCCCTGGAGTCCCTGCTCGACCGGGCGGGCCCGCCCCGCTCCCACGGGGGGCTCGGGTCCCTCTTCACGTACGTCCTGGAGGAGTTCGAGCGGGCCGGACGGCTCGGCGAGGTCCTGGACGCGGCCGACGCCACCGGCCGTTTCCCGCTGCGGCTCCGGCTGCTCCAGCAGTGCGAGGCCACCCGCTACCGCACCCACCCCCGTGTCCTGCGGCTGCGCGAGGGCCTCACCCGCGAGCGGGAGGCGACCACCGCGCACGCCTATGTGGCCGGGGGGCCGGGGCAGGGGGAGATCCGGCTCGACCGCGACCCGGGCCGTACCGTCAAGGCGGGTCACGTCCTCGCGGAGGCCGACGACGTGTACGCGCGCCGGGTCGCCGGGCTGCGCCCCAAACCGGGCCGTGTCGAGGCGCTGCGCGTCTGTCTTCTCCAGGAGCGCCACGCGATGGTGCGGGCCCTCATGACCGGCGAGGACTCCCGGGTGTACGAGCCTGCCGAGTTCGCGGCGGAGGCGATGGAGCGGGCCGCGCGGGCGGCCGCCCTGAAGCCGGAGGACTTCGACAAGGTCGAGGTCGAACACACCCTCCGCGTCCTCGACGTGCTGGCGTCGGAGCACGACGGGCTGCCGTCCTTCGCGGTGCGTTTCGAGTTCGTCTCCAGGATCGCGGGCGAGAACGGACGGTGGAACGCCTCGGCGGGGCCGGTCGTCGAACCGCTCGGCGACTTCGAGGCGCGGCTCGTACAGTGGCGCCTCGGCCGGGCGGGCGAGGTCTACCGGACCATCGGGCTGGTGGTCGTCGGCCTCGGCGCGCTGGCCTTCGCCTGGGAGGCGGGCCTCGTCGCCGTCCTGCTCCGACTGGGCGGCGGCGCCAGGTCGGTGGCCTGGGGGGTGGGGCTCTCCTGGCTGTTCTACGGGTACAAGGTCGTCTTCGGCGACGAGAAGTTCACCGTCGAGGGGTTCCTCATGGCGGGCGTGGAGGGCTATCTCGGCTCGGTCGGCTTCCGCGCGGGCGGCGGCCTCGGCTCGGCGTTCGCCGGGCGCGTCGGTACGCAGACGGCACGGGCCCGGCTGGTCGGCTGGGCGACGGAGAAACTGGTGACGGGCGCGGTCGGCGGGGCGACGACCGCCGGGCTCGACCTCTTCGCGCGGGACCTCGTCGACGTCACGCTGCACGGGGGGCCGGGCTCCGACACCCGGGAGTACGTACGGCGGATGGAGATCGGCGCGGTCCTCGGGATCGTCATGGCGTTCACGGTGGAACCGGCCCTGCGCGGTGCCTGGCGGCGGCTGGGCCCCGCCGCCGTGAAACTCGCGCTCATCGCCCGGCTGCTCTCCCGGGAAGGGGTGACGGCCGAACGGTGGGCGACCGCCACGGCGACGGGACGGCAGCGGATGGAACAGGCCCTGGGCCGGACCCTGAACGCGGGCGAGACCCGGGACTGGTCGGAGGCGCTCGGTGAACGGATCGACGAGGTCACCGAGCAGCTCGCCCACGAGCACCCGCACCCCGGGACGACGGAACCGGCTCCCCCTCACGCGGAGGCGGCTCCCCCGCGCCCGGGGTCGGCGGAACCGCACCCCGAGCCCGCGCCCCGGTGGCAGAGCCGCCGTCAGCTGGAGGAGGCGGCGGCGAGCGACCCGGAGGCCGGGCTCGACCGCGCTTGGTACGAGAACGCGAGCGAGGCCCGACTGCGCGCCCGCGAGGCCCGCGACCCGGTGGCCCGGGAGTATCTGAACGAGCGCCAGGGCGGGGCGGCCCGCCGCTTCCGGCCCGACCGGCCCGCCGACCCCGAGACGCAGGCGCGGCTCCGCGACGACCTGCGCGAGGCACGAGCCGCCGTGGAGGCCGAGCGGCGCGGCCTTGAGACGGCCGGTCTCCGGACCCCGGCGGAGCGGGAGCGGGCGGGCTGGGTGTGGCGCGACACCCCGGCCGGACGTCAGCTGGTGCCGCCCACCGCGAAGGGCGCGGCCGGGTACGAGGGGACGGTGGCCGTGGCCCGGTCGGACATTCCCGCGCTCGCCGGGGAACGGTTCTCGGGCGGCTCGCCCCGCGCCCTCGGCTCGTACGATCCGGGCCACGAGATCCGGCCGCCGGAGAACGTGGTCGTCCCACAGGCGCACGGGCACGCCGAGCAGGACCTGGGCCAGCGGCTGGACGCGCGGCTCGCCCGGCTCACGGACGCCGAGCGGGCCGCCGCCCGGGGCCGGACGGTGTCGATCCGGGTCGACCAGGAGGTGTGCTCGATCTGCGCGGCGGGCCTGGGCGGCGGGCCTCGGGCCGGAGTGCTCTCCCGGCTCAGCGCCCGCCACCCCGACCTCGTGTTCGAGATCACGGCCGACGACACCAGCACGGTCTACCGCCTGATCGCGGGACGGCGGGTCCGATGAACACGGGCTGCCGCCCGGTCGCGGAACGGAGGGGCCGATGAGCACGGAGCGGCGCTATCACCCGCCGGAGGTGGGCGCGCGGCCCGAAGGGCTGCCCCCGGAGACGGCCCTGCTCGTCGAGACCGCCGTACGGGAGGCCCTGCGGGCGGCCGTGCGGGGCGCGGAGGCCGCGCACGCCTCGGCGGCCGGTGGACAGGACCGGCCGCGCGAGCCGTACGCGGAGGAGCGGGCGCGGGCGGAGGGGTACCGGGTACGGAGTTACGACGCCGGGGGCCGGCCGGTCACCCTGCCGGTGCGGGGGGCGCGTCCGGTGGCCCCGGTGCGTCCGGTGGGCGGGCTGGGGTTCGGCGGGGGTGCCCGGCGGGTGGGCCGTCGCCCGTACCGCTGGGCCACCCGGCCACCGGCGCCCGCGGCGGCTCCGGTCGTCTGGACGGAGGCGTCGCTCGCCCGGCTGCGGTCCCGGCTCGGCCCGGCGTACCAGGGACTGCCGCTGGGCCGGATCTCCGTCGACGACCTGCTGACGGGCGGGGTGTCGGCGCGGCTCGTCCCGCCCTCGGACGACGAGGACAGGGGGCGCACGATCGCGGCCCGGCTCGGCCCCGGGGCGTTCCATCTCGCCCCGATCGGCCGCGAAGGGTTCGGGCTCGCGGCCGCCGGTGCGCTCGGCGCCGGGTACCGGGTGCGGCGGATCACGGAGAGCGGAGGTTTCCAGGACACCGGGGTGCGGGTCATCACCCGGGAGCCGGTGGAGGCGGAGGGCGGGATCCTCGCGTTCACCAGCGACTTCACGACGCTCCGGGAGGTCCGGATCGTCGGCCGGAAGGCCGGTCTGGCGAAGGCGGCGGCCTCGGCGGTCGCGGCGGAGCTGGCGCACGGTCTGGCCGCCGCGCCTCCCTCGGTGGTCTCGGCCACGCTGAAGGGCCTCCTGAAGGACCTGGACGACGAGGAACTCATGGAGGCCCTGGAGGAGTTGCGGCATCAGCGAAGGCTCGGGGAGCTGATGACGCTGGTCCGGGTGCGCGCGTTCCGGGCCTTCCTCGAACAGCGGGGGGTGCCGTGGCCGTACGTCCTGGCGAACTGGGAGCCGAACGCCTCGGACGCGGCGGCGGTGTTCAGCGGGGTGCTGTGGGGGGCGGGCGAGAACGTCTACCAGGTGGTCGAGCTGATCGGGGTCCTCGCCGGTTCGTTCTTCGTGGAGCGGCTGGCGCGGGAGCGTCACCAGATGCTGTCGGCCGCCGTCCTGTTCGTCGACCACCCCTTGGTCCTGGGCGGGGAGGGGCTGCGGCTGCTGCGCGACACGTTCCTGGAGAAGCTGGAGCGCCTTGAGTTCTTCGACGCGGGCCGGATCGTCGGCCAGATCGCGATGGCGCTGCTCACCCTGCCGAAGGCGGTCGCCTCCCTGCCGAAGGCGGCGGCGAGCGCGGCGCGGCTCGCGGCGACCGCCACCCGGATCGGGGTCGCGGCTCTCGACCGGATCGGGGTCGCCTTCGCGGAGGTCGTGGAGTTCCTGCTCTCCGAACGGCAGGTGTTCGCCGGGGCCGACGGGGTGGTCTTCATGTCCGTGGGCGACGATCTGCTCCTCTCGGGGACCAAGGTCAGGAATCCCGTACGCCTTCCCTACCTGGACATCGTCGACGCCCTCGAAACGGGCAAGGTCCCCCTCACCGAGGCCGAACTGGAGAAGTTCCTGCGTCCGTTGACCGAGGCGGAGAAACAGGCCCCGAAGGCCCTGGCGCGGACGGCCGCCACCGGCGCCGCGGTGACCGTGGAGGCGCTGGAGGAACTGGTCGCCCAGGCCATCGCGGAGCTGGAGGGGCTGCCGGGCACCGGGGAGCTGCGGCCGAGTGTCCGGGGCACCCGGCTGCACACGATCGTGGCCCGTCTGGTGAGCGAGCGCTTCCCGGGCGGCGGGGGCGTCGAAGTCGTCCCCGAGGGGGCGCTGCGCGGCTTCTCGGGGATCCCTCAGGAGATCCTGGACATGCCGATCCGGACCTTCGTCGAACGGTCCCCGGCCGTCGCCGACCTGGCGCCCCGGCTGCGCTCCCTCTTCAAGGGCGGCAGCACCCTGATCGGCGACATGAAACCGGATCTGGTGCTGCGGACCCCGGACGAACTGGTGGTCTGGGACCTGACGAGCATCGACCGGCAGACGCACGAGGCGAAGAACCTGCTGTACCGGGCGGTGCTCGACACGGGTGGCGGGCGCGGCGTCGTCGGCCATGCCTTCTGGCGGCACTTCGGGAAGACCACGGCGGGGATCGAGGAACTCTACCCCCGGGAGGCGGCGCGGGCCGCGGACCTGCGGGCCCGTATCCGCGCCATCCTGGAGCGGCACGGGAGGCTTCCCCCGGGCGGGAAGCCCTGATCCCGGCCGCCCCGGGACGGGCGGGTCAGCCCGCGTGCCGTGCCATCCACGCCTCGACCTCGTCCGAGGAGCGGGGCAGGGCGGCCGACAGGTTCTCGTTGCCGTCCTCGGTGACGAGCAGGTCGTCCTCGATGCGGACGCCCGTGCCCCGCCACTCGCGCGGCACGGTGAGGTCGTCGGGCTGGAAGTAGAGGCCGGGTTCGACGGTGAGGACCATGCCCGGTTCGAGGACGCCGTCGACGTACTCCTCCGCGCGGGCGTGGGCGCAGTCGTGGACGTCGAGGCCGAGCATGTGCCCGGTTCCGGCCATGGTGAAGCGGCGCTGAAGGCCGAGTTCGTACGCGCGGTCGGCGGGGCCCTCGATGAACCCCCACTCGACCAGCCTGGCCGCGAGGTGGCGCTGCGAGGCCTCGTGGAAGTCCCGGTAGGCGGCGCCGGGCTTGACCGCCGCGATGCCCGCCTCCTGGGCCTCGTACACCGCGTCGTACACCTGGCGTTGGACGGGGGTGAAGGTGCCGCCGATGGGGAGGGTGCGGGTGACGTCGGCGGTGTAGAGGGAGTGGGTCTCCACGCCCGCGTCGAGGAGGAGGAGCTCGCCGGGCCGGACGGGGCCGTCGTTGGCGGTCCAGTGCATGATCGTGGCGTGGTCCCCGGCGGCGCAGATGGAGCCGTAGCCGAGGGCGTTGCCCTCAAGGCGGGCGCGGCGGAAGAAGGTGCCCTCGATCCACCGCTCGGAGGTGGCGACGGCCCGGGAGAGTTCGCCGACGCAGTCGGTGAAGCCCCGGACGGTGGAGTCGACGGCCTTGCGCATCTCGCCGATCTCCCAGGCGTCCTTGACGAGCCGCAGGTCGGAGAGGGCTTCCTCCAGGGCGTCGTCGCGGTCCTCGTCGGTGGTGACGGCGGCTTCGAACACCGGGTCGTGGCCGCGCACGATCCGGGTGGGGACGGTGGAGGCGGCGAGGTCCTCGGCGGCGGTGCGGACGTCCCGGCAGGGCAGCCCGAGGACGGTCTCCGCCTCGCGGAGGGTGCGGCGGCGGCCCATCCACAGCTCGGAGGTCGCGCCGGTCCAGAATCCGTCGTCGTCACGGCCGTCGCGGGGCAGCTGGTAGCAGTAGGCGTCGTGGCCGCCGTCGGCGCGGGGTTCGAGGACGAGGGCGCCGTCGCGTGCCTGGTCGCCGGTGAGATGGACGTAGCCGGTGTACGGGCGGAAGGGGTAGGTGTCGTCGTTGGAGCGGGTCTTGAGGTTGCCCGAGGGGATCACGAGGCGCTCGCCGGGGAACCGCGCGGAGAGGGCGGCGCGGCGCGCGGCCGCGTACGGGGCCTGCTCGGCGGGTTCGAGGCCGTGCTGCTCGGTGTCCTCCCATCCGGTCCTCATCAGCGCGGAAAGCTCCGGGGAGAGGTTCCTGTAGAGGCCGTTCTTGCGACCCTTCGCCACGTCCTGCTCCTTCTTTCGGGTGGTTTTCCCAGCCGCCGGGTGACGACGGCATCCCGGAAGGTACTCCGCCCGGGAGCCGCCGGGTGCCCGGGACCGCCAGTGGCACGGATCGGACAGGGCGGCTGCGCCGTCGATCGCGTCGCCGGTCGCACGATCGGCCACCCCGTCGGTCGCGTCGCCCGTCGCGCATGCGGTCACGCCGTCGGTCGCATAATCGGTTCATGGTGAACGAGCGACTGGGCGAGGCCCTCCGGCTCCTCGGGGTCGGGCCCGGGGCGGTGCGGGTCTATCTCGCCCTCCTCGCGGAGGGGCCCGCGCCGCTCGGCGCGGTCGGGGACGTCGCCGGTCTGGCGGGCGCCGAGCTGGCGGAGGCGTACCGCGAGCTGGTCGACTCCGGGCTGGCGAGCGCCGCCGACGGGGAGCGGGAGCCGGCCGCCCCGGTGCCGCCCGGCGCCGGTCTCGAAGTCCTCGGGCGGCGGCGGGCGGCCGAGCTGGACGCCTCGCGCATCACGGTCGGCAGCGCGTTCGACTCGTTCCGGCGGCACCGGCTCGCCGGGTACCACGATCCGCTGGTGGAGGTGGTCACCGGTGAGGCCATCGGGCTGCGGATGCGTCAGGCGTGGGCCGGGGCGCGGGAGCGGATCCGGCAGTTCGACTCGCCGCCGTACTTCCCGCTCGTCGGGGCCACGGAAGACGCGCTCGCCACGCTCGCCCGGGGCGTGACCCAGCAGGTGGTGTACTCCCGGGCCTCCCTCGAACACCCGGGGCACCTTGAGAACGCGATCGAGCCGTGCGTGGAGGCGGGCGAGCAGGCCAGGGTGCTGCCGTCGGTGCCGGTCAAACTGCTGATCATCGACGACGCGTACGCGCTGGTCGCCCTGTCGATCCGGGAGACGGACGTGTACAACACCATGCTGGTGGTGCAGCCGTGCGGGCTGCTGTCGGCGCTCGTGGCGCTGTTCGAACAGTCCTGGCGGAGCGCGCTGCCCCTGCACGGCCGTTCGGCGCGTCCGGTGGGCCTGCTCCCGGCGGACCGGCGGCTGCTGCGGCTCCTCGCTGCGGGCGCGGACGACGAGGTGATCGCCCGCGAGCTGGGAGTCAGCCGCCGCACGCTCTTCCGCCGGGTGCAGGTCCTGATGGCCAGGCTCGGCGCTACGAGCCGGTTCCAGATGGCGTTGCAGGCACAGCGCGCGGGCTGGCTGTGACCGGGGCGCCGGTGGCGAGCCGCTGCCACAGATAGGTGTGGACGAGCGCGCTGTTGTGCGCGGCCTGTTCGTTGTCGCCCGCTCCGGCGTGGCCGCCGCCGGTGTTCTCGTGGAAGAGGACGGGGTGCCCCAGCTCCCGCAGCCGGGCCGCCGTCTTGCGCGCGTGGCCTGGGTGGACGCGGTCGTCGCGGGTCGAGGTCATCAGGAGGACCGGCGGGTAGGGCCGGTCCGCCGCGAGGCGGTGGTAGGGCGAGAGGTCCAGGAGGTGGGGGCGGTCGGCCTCGTCGTCCGGGTCCCCGTACTCGGCGATCCAGGACGCGCCCGCGAGGAGCTTGTGGAAGCGGGTCATGTCGAGGAGCGGGACCTGGGCGACGATCGCGCCGAACAGCTCGGGGTGCCGGGTGAGCATGGCGCCCATGAGGAGGCCGCCGTTGCTGCCGCCCTGGGCGCCCAGCGTCGCCGGGGTGGTGACGCCGCGTGCGACCAGGTCCTCGGCGACGGCCGCGAAGTCCTCGAAGGCCCTGGGCCGGTCGGCGCGCAGGGCCGCCTGATGCCAGTCGGGGCCGTACTCGCCGCCGCCCCGGATGTTGGCGATGACGTAGGTGCCGCCGCGCTCCAGCCAGGCGCGGCCGGTCACCGCCCCGTAGAAGGGGGTGAGGGAGACCTCGAAGCCGCCGTAGCCGTAGAGCAGGGCGGGGCCGGGGCCGGTGACGGCGTGGTCGGGGCCGATGACGAAGTACGGGACGCGGGTGCCGTCCCGGGAGGTCGCGAAGTGCTGTGCGACGGCGAGCCCGGAGGCGTCGAAGCGTTCCGGGGCCCGCTTGAGGACCTCGGTGCCGCCGCCGATCCGCCCGAGGTGCAGGGTGGACGGCTGGAGGAATCCGGACACGTCGAGGAAGTAGTCGTCGGAGGCGTCCGGGTCGGTGCCGAAGACGCTGACGGCGGACAGTTCGGGGACCCCCGCGAGCGGTTCGCGCTCCCACCGCCCGTCGGGGGCGGGGGTGAGCACCTCGACACGGGTGCTGACGTCCCGCAGGGTCTCCAGGACGAGGTGGCCCCGGGTCCAGGTGTGCCCGGCGAGGGCCGTGCGCCGGTCGGGGACGAACAGGGCCTCGTGGGTGCGGTCCCCCGCGAGGAAGCCGTCGAAGTCGAAGGCGAGCAGGGAGCCGGTGGGCCGGTCGAGCCAGGGGGACCTGAGCGTGACGATCAGATACTGGCGGTGGGCGTAGGCGTCGGCGTCCTCGGGGACGTCGATCAGGACGCGGGTGCCGTCGGGGCGCAGCAGACGGGTCTCGCTGCGGAAGAAGTCCAGGGACCGGCCGACGAACTCGCGCTCGTAGCCGGGGGTGGTGTCGCGGTAGCCCCAGGCCGACACGTCGCCCGGTTCGGCCTCGAAGACGGTCTCCGCCTCGGTCAGGGCGGTGCCGCGCCGCCAGCGCCGTACGGTGCGCGGGTAGCCGGCGTCGGTGAGGGAGCCGGGGCCGTGATCGGTGCCGACGAGGACGGCGTCGGGTCCGGCCCAGCCGATCCGGGTCTTCGCCTCGGGCAGCCGGAACCCGTCGTCGACGAAGCGGCGCGTTTCGAGGTCGAACTCCCGGACCACGACGGCGTCCCCACCGTCCCGGGAGAGGCACACGAGGGCCCGTCCGCAGTCGGGCCGCCGGACCCGCGCCCCGGCCCACACCCACTTCTCGTCCTCTGCCCCGGCGAGCGCGTCGACGTCGAGGAGGACCTCCCACGCGGGCTCGTCCTCGCGGTACCGCTCCAGGGTGGTGCGCCGCCACACCCCTCGTACGTGCTCGGCGTCCCGCCAGAAGTTGTAGAGGTGCTCGCCCCTGCGTACGGGGTACGGGATCCGGTCCGAGGCGTCGAGGACTTCACGCAGGCGGGTCTTCAGGGCCTCGAAGCCGGTGTCCCCGGCGACGGCGTCGGCCGTCTCGGCGTTCCGCTCGGCCACCCACGCGAGTGCGGCGTCTCCCGAGATGTCTTCGAGCCAGAGGTACGGGTCGTCGTCGGTCATCCCCGTATTGTGCGGGTCGGGCGGGGCCGGGTGGAACGGGTGGGGCTCGGGCAGGGGTGCTCAGGCGGTGTCCACGCGCCGCAGCCGGGCGGTGAGGTGGTGGCCGAGGGGTTCGCCGACCGCCGCGAGGTCGTGGGTGAAGTCGAGGGTGCCGTCGTCCGCGAGGAGGTAGCGGCGGCGGGTGGCGTCGACCCGCTTGGCGGTGGGGGCGAGGGCGACGCTGTCGGTGCCCAGGTCGACGTTCCCGTTGCGCACCGTGCCGGTCATGATCTCCACGATGCCGGTGGGCTGGCTGATCAGCGCCTCGACGACACCGCCGGGCTTCAGTCGCCACCAGCCGGTCTCCCGGGCGGCGGGGCGCAGCGGGGTGCCTTCGGCGTCGATCAGCCAGGCGCGGGCCTCGTAGTGGAGGAAGGGCCGTCCGTCGTGGCTGAAGGCGACTTCCTGGGCGTACGCGAAGTCGGCGTCGAGCGTGGGGTAGCCGCCGTGGCCCCGGCCGGTCCAGGTGCCGAGGAGCCCGGTCACGGGGGCGAGCAGTTCGTGCGGCGCGGGTTCCCGGTCGGGCCGGAAGGCGTCGGGGTAGGGGAACTGCCGGTCGCGGTCGGACATGGGGTGCGCTCCTGGGTCAGGGGGGTCCGGTTGCCGCTGGGCAGCTTAGGGGGCGGCCGGGGGTTCTCGTGGGAGCGGTCTTGTCGGATTGTTCCTGTCGGATCGATGCCGCCCCCCGCCCCGCTTCGTCGGATGATCGTACGAGTCCGGGCGCGGGAGCCGTCCCGACGGCCGCACGGCCACCGGACTCGGGAGCGGCCGGGCTCACACCGCCGTACGGTTCCCGCCCGGGAACAGGCGCTTCACACCGCCGTACGGTTCCCGACACAGACCCTTACGGTTCCCGCAACACCGCCGCACACCCGGGCGGGCCCGAGAGCGCGCGGGGGCCGGGAGGGGCTGTTGACCGGGGCCCCGCCCGGCGCTTACCTTCGCGCCATGCCGCGAACCGCCCTGCTCACCACGCGTGGTCACATCGACCTGCTGCGGGTGGCCTCCGCCGCGTGTCGCCACGGTCGCTGACGCCTCTTCACGCTCCCTCGCTCCCCCGCCGCACGTGTCCGCGCCGTGCGCCGGACCCTCGCGCGGGCCCCTCTCGCGTTCCCCCCAGGACCCCGCCGCCCGTCGGCCACCCCGGCGCGCGGCCATGGAAAGGCTCCCGATGAGCGTTCATCTGCACTGGTTCCTGCCCACCGGCGGCGACGGCCGGACCCTGGTCGACCGGCACGCCTACGCGGACGGCGGGATCACCCGCGACCATGCCGTCCCCGGGGTGCGGGCGCCGGACGTCGACTATCTGGTCCAGATCGCCAAAGCCGCCGAACAGCTCGGCTTCGAGGCCGTGCTCACCCCGACCGGCACCTTCTGCGAGGACGCCTGGCTGACGACGGTCGCGCTCGCCCAGCACACCGAACGGCTCAAGTTCCTGGTGGCCTTCCGGCCCGGGGTGCTCTCCCCGGTACTCGCGGCCCAGATGGCGGCCACGTACCAGCGGATCACCCGGGGCCGGCTCCTGCTCAACGTGGTGACCGGCGGCGACGCGGCCGAGCAACGCCGGTTCGGCGATCATCTGGACCACGACCGGCGGTACGCGCGCACCGCCGAGTTCCTCTCCGTGGTGCGGGGAGTCTGGGGCGGGCGCCCGTTCGACTTCGCGGGTGAGCACTACCGGATCGAGGGCGGCCTGACCGCGCTGCCGCCGGACCCGCTGCCCGAGGTCTTCTTCGGTGGTTCCTCTGCGGCGGCGGGACCGGTGGCGGCGGAGCACGCGGACGTCTATCTGACCTGGGGCGAACCGCCGTGGCAGGTCAAGGAGAAGATCGACTGGATCAGGGGGCTCGCGGAGGCGCGCGGACGGGAGGTCCGCTTCGGCATCCGGCTGCACACGCTCTCGCGCGACTCCGCGCGCGAGGCGTGGGCGACGGCAGGACGGCTCCTCGACGGGCTCGACGAGGAGACCGTCGCCGACGCGCAGCGCGTCCTCGGCCGCAGCGAGTCCGTGGGACAGCAGCGGATGCTGGCACTGCACCGGGGCGGGGCGCTCTCCCGCGACCGCCTGGAGATCGCCCCGAACCTGTGGGCGGGGGTGGGCCTGGTCAGGGGCGGGGCGGGCACCGCGCTCGTCGGCAGTCACGCCGAGGTCGCCGACCGGATCGAGGAGTACCACGACCTGGGCGTGGAGCACTTCGTCCTCTCCGGCTACCCGCATCTGGAGGAGGCGTACTGGTTCGGCGAGGGCGTCCGGCCGGAACTGGCGGCCCGGGGACTGCTCCCCCCGCTCCTCCCACTCCCCACGACGGCACCGGCGCGGGTCCCTTCGCCGGGTCGGTGAGCCCTGGCGGACCGGGCGGGGGGCCGGGGCCGGGGCCGGGGCCGGGGCCGGGAGGAGCATGCGGCGGGACCTGCGGGGACGTACGGGAAGATCCGCACCCCCGCCCCGGTTGGTAGAACCGTGAACGTTTTCGGGGCAGAAGAGGTCGGGACCGTCGGGCCGGGCGCGGCGCTGCCGGAAAGCGGACGGACGGAAAACGGACGGACGGACATCGGGCGGACGCTCGGCGGGCGTACCCATCGCGGGCGCGCGGACAGTGGGCAGCCGGGCACGCTGGTGGACGTGGACGTGGACGTGGTCGTCGTGGGCGCGGGTCAGGCGGGGCTCTCCGCCGCCTTCCACCTCTCCCGGAGCGGTCTGGAACCGGACCGGGACTTCGTCGTCCTCGACCACTCCCCCCGGCCGGGCGGCGCCTGGCAGTTCCGCTGGCCCTCGCTCACCTACGGCAAAGTCCACGGGATGCACGCGCTGCCCGGGATGGAGCTGACCGGCGCCGACCCGGACCGCCCGTCGTCGGAGGTGATCGGGGGGTACTTCGACGGCTACGAGCGGACCTTCGGTCTCCGGGTCCACCGCCCCGTGGACGTCACCGCCGTCCGGGAGGGCGAGGGCGGGCGGCTGCGGGTCGAGACCTCCGAGGGTACGTACGCCACCCGGGCCCTGATCAACGCCACCGGCACCTGGGACCGCCCGTTCTGGCCCCGCTACCCAGGTCAGGAGTCCTTCCGGGGGCGTCAGCTGCACACGGCCGGGTATCCGGGCCCGGCGGCGTTCGCCGGGCAGCGGGTGCTCGTCGTGGGCGGCGGGGCCTCGGGCACCCAGCATCTGATGGAGATCGCGGACGTCGCCGCCGAGACCTTCTGGTCGACCCGGCGCGAACCCGTCTTCCGCGAGGGCCTCTTCGGCGAGGTCGAGGGCCGTGCGGCGGTCGCCCTGGTGGAGGAGCGGGTACGGCGGGGGCTGCCGCCGCAGAGCGTCGTCTCGGTCACCGGGCTCCCGCTCAACGACGCGATCCGCGCGGCCCGCGCCCGGGGTGTCCTGGACCGGCTGCCGATGTTCGACCGGATCACCCCGACCGGGGTGGCCTGGGACGACGGGCGGACGCTCGACGTGGACGTGATCCTCTGGGCCACCGGCTTCCGGGCCGCGATCGACCATCTGACACCGCTGCGGCTGCGCGAACCGGGCGGCGGCATCCGGGTCGAGGGGACCCGTGCGGTCACCGACGAGCGCGTCCATCTCGTCGGTTACGGGCCTTCGGCCTCGACGATCGGCGCCAACCGGGCCGGGCGCGCGGCGGTCTCCGACATTCGCCGCCTCCTCGCCCGGGAGGACGTGGCCCCCGCGATGTGAGCCGGTTCAGCCTTTCTCCGCGCCCCGGTTGGCGTTGAACTCGGCCACATTGGCCTGGTGGCGGGCGTAGTCGGCGGTGAAGCGGGTGTCCCCGGGGGCCACCGTGACGAAGTAGAGCCAGTCGCCGTCCGCCGGACGGATCACCGCGTCGAGCGCCTGATCGCCCGGGTTGCCGATGGGCGTCGGCGGCAGGCCCTTGTGCGCGTAGGTGTTGTACGGGCTGGGGGTCCTGGTGTCCTGGTGGGTGGTGTCGATGGTGCTGCGGCCGAGCGCGTAGTTGAGCGTCGAGTCCATCTGGAGGGGCATGCCTCGGTCGAGCCGGTTGTGGACGACCCGGGCGACCTTCGCCATGTCCTCGGGGTTGTCGGCCTCGGCCTGCACGATGCTGGCGACGATCACGGCCTGGTAGACGCTCAGACCGTGGGCCTTCGCGCCCTCCACGATCCGCTCGGCGCCGAAGCGCTTGGCCGCCGTGTCCACCATGAACCGCAGCAGCCCCTGCGGAGTGGTGGCGTCGACCACCGGATAGGTGGCGGGGAAGAGATAGCCCTCGGGGTTGCCTCCGGCGGCCGGGGGCAACGCGAGGCCGGTTTCGGGGGCGGTCGCGGTCTTCCGGGTGGTCCCCTCCGGTACCCCGAGGGCCCGGTCGACGGCCTGATAGACCTGCCCGGCCCGTCGGCCCTCGGCGACGAGCAGCGTCCGGGGCTCTTCGACGGCCGGTTCGTCCCGGGCCAGCAGCATCGGCACGGCGAGGCCGACGATCACGGTGAGGACGGCCCCGACGAGGAGCACCAGCCTGCCGCGCCGGGTGAGCCGGGGCCGGTGGGGCGGCCGGGGCGACAGGGGCGATTCCTGTGCCCGGGGCAGCGGGGGGCGGCGGGGACGGATGGAGGGTGCATACGGTGACGGCGGCCGGTACGTCATGGCCGCACGTTAACCCGGACGGAAGCGGAATCCCGGGAACCGCGCACGCGGCGGCGCCGCCGGTCCCCGGGGACGGGGGGCCGACGGCGCCGGGCACTGCGATCGTCAGACGAGCCATCCCAGGAAGTGGAGGACGCCGGCGAGCAGGTTGGTGATGACGTTCATGGTCGTACTTCTCCTCGTACAGGTACATCAGTGGGACTGCGCGGTAACGGTATGCATCCCGTTGATCGCACAACGCAATCTTCTGATGTTCTGACGGGGCGGAGCAATGAATCCCGCGACGATCACACGTTCTGGGGAACAACCGCTCCCACGTTCGTTTGTTCGCCTGATCCCATGGCGTCCAGGGCTCCGTCCAAGGCTCCCCGCACATCCCTGCGGACCAGGGACGCGTACCGCCCGTCCCGGGCCAGCAGTTCCTCGTGGGTGCCGCGCTCGGCGATCCGTCCCGCCTCCAGGACGACGATCTGGTCGGCGTCACGGACGGTGGAGAGCCGGTGGGCGATGGTGATCGTGGTGCGCCCGGCGGACAGGGCGTCGATGGCCTGCTGTACGGCGTGCTCGGTGCGGGTGTCGAGGGCACTGGTCGCCTCGTCGAGGATCAGCACCGGCGGGTCGCGCAGGATCGTGCGGGCGATGGCCAGGCGCTGTTTCTCCCCGCCCGAGAAGCGGTAGCCGCGCTCGCCGACCAGGGTCTCGTACCCCTCGGGCAGGGAGGCGATGTGCTCGTGTATCTGGGCGGCGCGGGCGGCTGCCTCGATCTCCTCGTCGGTGGCGTCCGGCTTGGCGAAGCGCAGATTGTCGGCGACGGAGGCATGGAAGAGATAGGTCTCCTGGGAGACCACGCCGACCGCGCGGGCGAGCGTGTCGAAGCCGAGATCGCGCACGTCGACCCCGTCGAGCGTGACGCGCCCCTCGGTGACGTCGTAGAGCCGGGGCACGAGGTAGCTGAGGGTCGACTTGCCGGAGCCGGTGGGGCCGACGACGGCCAGACTGCCCCCGGCGGGGACGGTCAGGTCGATGCCGTCGAGGGTCGGACGGCCGGCGCCCTCGGGGTCGTACCGGAAGGAGACCTTCTCGAAGGCGACCTCGCCCCGGACCTCGGGGAGCCGGACGGGCTCGGCGGGCTCGGTGATCTCCACGGGCAGGTCGAGGTACTCGAAGATGCGCTGGAAGAGGGCGAGGGAGGTCTGCATCTGCACTCCGGTGGAGAGCAGGCTGACGGCCGGCCGGAAGAGGCCCTGCTGGAGCGAGACGAAGGCGACGAGCGTGCCGAGCGAGAGCGCGGAGCCGCCCTGGTCCAGGGCTATGCCCGCGGCCCAGTAGAGCAGGGCGGGCATGGCGGCCATGACGATGCCGATGGTGGACATCCGCCACCGCCCGGCCATGGAGGAGCGCACTTCCAGATCGACGAGCCGCTCGGACTCCTCGGCGAAGGACCTGGTCAGCGAGTCGGCGCGGCCCATGGTGCGGCCGAGCAGGATGCCGCTGACCGAGAGGGACTCGGTGACGGTGGCGGCCATGGCGGCCATCTGCTTCTGGCGCTGCGTGGTGATCCGCTTGCGCTCGCGGCCCACCCGGCGGCTGATCCAGACGAAGACCGGGAGCAGCAGCAGGGAGACCAGGGTGAGCCGCCAGTCGAGGGCGAGCATGGCGACGACGGTCGCGACCACGGCGGTGAGGTTGGAGACCAGGGAGGTCGCCGTGGAGGTCACGGTGGCCTGCATCCCGCCGATGTCGTTGGCTATGCGGGACTGGACCTCGCCGGTGCGGGTGCGGGTGAAGAAGGCCAGCGGCATCCGCTGGAGCTGCTCGTACACCCCGGTGCGCAGATCGTGCATGACGCGCTGGCCGACGGTGGTGGAGATCAGCGTCTGGAGCACGCCGAAGACGCCGGTCAGGGCGGCGGTGGCGATCATGCCGAGGGCGAGCAGGCTGAGCAGCCCGGTGCGGCCCTCGGGGATCGCCACGTCCAGGATCTCCTTCAGCAGGAACGGGGAGGCGACCGAGACGAGCGAGGCGGCGCCGACCAGGAGGCCGACGAGCGCGAGGCGCGCGCGGTAGGGGCGGAAGAGTCGCAGGATGCGCCGCAGCTGCGCGGGCTCCTTCGACTGGCCGGGCTCGCGAGGCGGGGGCGTCCAGTCGGACCGGTCGTGGGGGTGCATGGGCTCCTTCGGAGGGTCGGCGAAGTCGATCAGAGCATAGCTCATTGTTACCTACGCTCACAATGAACGGCGTCCTGATATTGTTCCCGCATGAGCATCTCCGCCGTCCCGACCGGGGTCGGCCGTCCGGGCGGACCCGACGCCGACGGCCTCCTCGCCGAGCAGCTCCTGCGCCTCACCCGGCGTCTGCACCGCATCCAGAAGCGGCATCTCGAACCGGTCGGCATCACCCCCGCCCAGTCGCGGCTGCTCCGGATGGTCGCCGCCTTCGGGGAGCCGCCCCGGATGGCCGACCTCGCGGCCCGCCTCGAAGTGGTCCCGCGCGCGGTGACCAGCCTCGTCGACGGCCTGGAGGCGGGCGGCCGGGTGCGCAGGGCGCCCGATCCGGACAACCGCCGGGTGGTGCGGATCGAGCTGACCGACGAGGGGCGCGCCACGCTGCGGGAGCTGCGCAGCGCGCGCCGGGCCGCCGCAGAGGACATCCTTGCTCCATTGACCGTCGAACAGCGCGAGGTGCTCGGAGGTCTGCTGTCCGCCCTGGTCGATCCGGGCCCGGAGGGCGGCTGCTGACCCCCCGGCGGGGTCCTGCCCCGGGGCAGGGTGCCCTCCGGGGCCCGGGGACGCGCCGAAGGGGAGCCGTGACATGCCGCTGCTTGAGCCCGACCCGGGCGCCCTCCGCCCCGGTACGAAGCGGAGCCCGGCCCCGGACCGCGTGCCGGAGCTGCACGCGCGGGGCACGCCGAGGGGGCTGCGGGAGGAGCTGACCGAGCTGCTCGGCGCGGAGAAGGTCCTGTCGGGGATCTCCGATCTGGTCCGCTACGCCTCGGACGCCAGCCCGTACCGTTTCGTCCCGCAGGTCGTCGTGGTCGCCGAGGACATCGACGACATCTCCACGGTCCTGTCCTACGCGCACGGCAAGGGCCGTGAGGTCGTCTTCCGGGCCGCCGGGACCAGCCTCAACGGGCAGGCGCAGGGTGAGGACATCCTCGTCGACGTGCGGCGCCACTGGGCGGGCGTCGAGGTCCTGGACGCCGGGGCGCGGGCCCGGATCCGCCCCGGCACCACGGTCTTCCGGGCCAACGCGGCGCTCGCCCCGCACGGCCGGGTCCTCGGTCCCGATCCGGCCAGTGCCATCGCCTGCACGATCGGCGGGGTCGTCGCCAACAACGCCTCCGGCATGACCGCCGGGACGACCCGGAACTCGTATCGGACCGTCGCCTCGCTCACCTTCGTGCTGCCCTCGGGGACGGTGGTGGACACCGCCGAACCCGACGCCGACGAGGAGCTGGCGCACGCCGAGCCGAGGCTCTGCGCGGAGCTGCTCGCGCTGAAGGCGGAGATCGAGGCGGACGCCGGGCTGACCGCCCGCATCCGGGCCAAGTACGCCCTCAAGAACACCAACGGCTACCGGCTCGACGCCTTCCTCGACGCCGACACCCCGGTCGGCATCCTGCGCGGTCTCATGGTGGGCTCCCAGGGGACCTTCGGGTTCATCTCCGAGGTCGTCTTCGACACCCTGCCGCTGGACCGCGAGGTGACGGCGGCGCTGCTCTTCTTCCCCTCGCTGCCCGCCGCCGCCGCTGCCGTGCCCCTGTTCAACGAGGCCGGGGCGCGGGCCGTGGAGCTGATGGACGGCAACACCCTGCGGGCTTCGGTGAGCGTGCCGGGCGTCCCCGCCGACTGGGCGGAGCTGCCCCGGGAGACGGCCGCGCTCCTGGTGGAGTTCCGGGCGTCGGACGCGGCGGGCCGGGAGGCGTACGAGCGGACGGCGCAGGGGCTGCTCGGGCGGCTGGACCTGGTGGCCCCGGTGCCCTCGGTGGAGAACGCGTTCATCCGCGACCCGGGGCGGATCTCCGGCTACTGGAAGGCCCGCAAGGCCTTCGTGACGGCGGTCGGCGGTTCCCGCCCCTCCGGTACGACCCTGATCACCGAGGACTTCGCGGTGCCGCCGGAGCGGCTCGCCGAGGCCTGCGAGGCGCTGCTCGACCTCCAGTCCCGGCATGGTTTCGACGCGGCCGTGGCGGGGCACGCGGCCCATGGCAACCTGCATTTCCTGCTCGCCTTCGACGCGGCGGCCCCGGCCGACGTCGAGCGGTACGCGGCCTTCATGGACGCCTTCTGCAAGCTGACCGTGGAGCGCTTCGACGGCTCCCTGAAGGCGGAGCACGCCACCGGGCGGAACATCGCGCCCTTCCTGGAGCTGGAGTGGGGCCCGAAGGCGACCGAGCTGATGTGGCGGACCAAGGCGGCCATCGACCCCGACGGGGTGCTGGCGCCGAGGATCGTCCTGGACCGCGATCCGCAGGCCCATCTGCGCGGTCTCAAGACCATCCCCACGGTGGAGCGGATCGCCGACCCCTGCATCGAGTGCGGCTTCTGCGAGCCGACCTGTCCCAGCCACGATCTGACGACCACTCCGCGCCAGCGGATCGTGCTGCGCCGGGAGGTGATGCGGCAGGCCGACGGCTCCCCCGTCGAGGCCCGGCTCCTTGAGGCGTACGGCTACGACGCGGTCGACACCTGCGCGGGCGACTCCACCTGCAAGCTGGCCTGCCCGGTCGGCATCGACACGGGGGCGCTGATGAAGGAGTTCCGGCACGAGCGGCACTCGCCCCGCGAGGAGCGGATCGCCGCCCTGGCGGCCAAGAGGTTCCGGGCGGTGGAGGCCTCGGCCCGGCTCGCGGTGGGCGCGGCCGGCCGGATCGGCGACCGGGTCCTTGAGCGGGTGACGGGGCTGGCCCGCCGGGCGGTCCGGCCCGATCTCGTACCGGAGTGGCTGCCGGAGATCCCCGCCGCGGCGGCCCGGCGGCTGCCGCGCACCCACCGGCCCGCGGCCGCCGCCGTCTACTACCCGGCCTGTGTGAACCGGATCTTCGGCAATCCGACGGGGATGGAAGGACCGTCGCTGCCGGAGGCCGTGGTCGCGGTGTCGGCGCGGGCGGGGAAGCCGGTGTGGATCCCGGAGGACGTGTCCGGTACGTGCTGCGCGACGATCTGGCACTCCAAGGGGTACGCGCGGGGCAACGAGGTGATGGCCAACCGGATCGTGGAGGCGGCCTGGGGGTGGACGGCCGGCGGGCGGCTGCCGCTGGTGGTGGACGCCTCCTCGTGCACCCTCGGCATCGCGCACGAGGTGGTGCCCTTCCTGACGGACGACAACCGGGAGCTGCACGCCGAACTGACCGTGGTGGACTCGCTGGTGTGGGCGGCGGACGAGCTGCTGCCCCGGCTCGACGTGCGGCGGAAGGTGGGGTCCGCCGTGGTCCACCCCACCTGCTCGATGCGGCATCTCGGCGACGAGGACCGGTTGACGGAGCTGGCCGGTGCCTGTGCGGAGGAGGTCGTCGTGCCGCTGGACGCGGGGTGCTGCGCCTTCGCGGGCGACCGGGGGATGCTGCATCCGGAGTTGACGGCCTCGGCGACGGCACGGGAGGCGGCGGAGGTGACGGCCCGTCCGTTCGACGCGCATCTTTCGGCCAACCGGATGTGCGAGATCGGGATGGACCGGGCGACGGGCCGTACGTACGCGTCGGTGCTGCTGGCCCTGGAGCGCGCGACGCGTCCCTGACGGCTCGTCAAACCCGCTGACACGAAAGGGCTTCTCACCCCGGTGGTGAGGAGTCCTTTCGTACGTTCGGGTGACGGTGGGCGTTCGCTGCGGCTCGGCGCATGATCGGTAACAGTATGGTCCCTTTACCCGCCGTGAGTGTCCCGTCGGCGCCCTTGCGCACCGCCGGTGGCCGGGTCCAGGGTCCTGTCGGGATTCATGAAACAGCCGTGTACACCGTCCGGGAGGTTCCATGAACGAGCAGACACCCCATGTGCCGAGCCGCCGCAAGGTCCTCAGGAGCACCGCCGCCGCGGCCGGGACGGGCCTCGGCCTCGGGGCCCTCGGTACCGTGAACGCCCATGATTCCGCCGCCGCTTCGCTTCCGGGGGCGGCGCCCGAGGCCCCGGCCTCCCCGCAGCGGCGCGGGGCGACCATGGTCGGGGTGCCCTTCGAGCGCCGGTCCACCGTCCGGGTCGGTCTGGTCGGCCTCGGCAACCGGGGCTACGGAGTCATCGGCCTCTATCTCGCCCTTCCCTGGGTGCAGGTGGTCGCCGTCTGCGATCCGGTGCGCGCGAAGGCGGAGCGGGCGGTCGCGAAGGTCGTCGCCTCGGGGCGTCCGGCGCCCGCCGTCTACGCCAACGGCGAGGAGGACTACGAGAACCTGTGCGCCCGGGGCGATGTCGACTTCGTCCATGTGGCCACCCCGTGGGACAGCCACTTCGCCATCGCGAGCACCGCGATGCGCAGCGGCAAGCACGTCGGAGTGGAGTGTCCGGCGGCGATGCGGCTCGACGAGCTGTGGGAGCTGGTGGACCTGTCGGAGCAGACCCGCAGGCACTGTATGCAGCTGGAGAACTGCTGTTACGGCCGGAACGAGATGCGGGTGCTGCGGATGGCGCACGCCGGGAAGTTCGGCGAGCTGCTGCACGGGGCGGGGGCGTACAACCACGATCTGCGCGGTCTCATGTTCTCCCCCACGTACTACGAGGGTCCCTGGCGCCGTCGCTGGCACACCCGGCTGCGCGGGGACCTCTACCCCAACCACGCCTTCGGGCCGATCGCGAACTACATGGACGTGAACCGGGGCGACCGGGCGGTGAGCATCAGCAGTCTCGGCACCCCGGCGCTCGGTCTCGCCGAGTACCGGGCGGCGCACGCGCCGGCGGGCGATCCGAGCTGGCGGGAGACGTACATCGGGAGTGACCGGACGATCAGTCTGGTGCAGACGGCGAAGGGGCGGGTGATCCGGCTCGAACACGATGTCTCGACCCCGCACCCGTACAGCAGGATCAACAGCCTGGGCGGTACCCGGGGCGTCTTCGAGGACTATCCGCCCCGGATCTATCTGGAGCCGGACCACAAGGACGACGAGTGGGGGGACTTCGGCGCGTACGCGGGCGAGTTCGACCACTGGCTGTGGAAGGACCACGCCAATCCGCCGGGCGGTCACGGCGGCATGGACTACATCATGATCTACCGTCTGACGCAGTGTCTGCGGCTCGGTCTCGTGCCCGACTTCGACGTGTACGACGCCGCCACCTGGACGGCCCCGGTGCCGCTCAGCAACGCGTCGATCAAGGCGAAGGGAGCCCCGCAGGAGATCCCGGACTTCACCCGGGGCGAGTGGCGCAAGGCCCGCCCGGGAGTGGACTCGGCGAAGCCTGCGGGCGGGTAGGGGCGACGACGGCCCGACAAGGTACCGCCGCGAGGCGGCCTCCTGTCCGGGCTGAACGGCCTCGCAAGGTGCCGTCGTAAAGGAGGCGCCCCGGCGGCGCAGGTAGGCCATGCCCGGGGCGCCGGCGAGGACGACGCCTCCGGTGGCGGCAGGGGGGAAAGCCCCCAACTATCGGTCCGTACATGACGGTTCCTCATGGTCCGGAGAGGTTCTCTCGATCGGATAAGGCTGCATGGCGCACCAGAAGCGGGCGATTCCGAACAAATTCGTGCATATTTGTTCGATAATCACCTGTTTGCCGCAATCGATGCGATGTAAACCTCTTCGGCCCTGAAGAGTCCATACGGGAACAAAACCGATCTCTATTGGGCTTTTCGGATGATTCCACCCCTTCTTCCCCCCGGCCGTCGTTGTTCAGGGCGACACCCACACGGCCGCCGCCGCGCACCTGCTGCGCGAGGGCATCGCATCCGAGATGCGGGAAGGGGGCGGTCGGCAGGGCCGTACGACCCTGCCGACCGCCCCCGGGAATCCTGCCGGAAACGACTGCCGAAACGCCTAGAAGACACCCAGGGCCGAAGCCCCGCCGATCCCGCCCAGGATCATGAAGACGGGCATCAGGACCTTCAGCTCGACCCAGCTCCCGGCCCGGAACCGCATGCCCTTCGGAGGGCCTATCGGGTACCAGCGCCTCCGGCCTATCGGGATCGGCCAGAGGACCGGGCAGCCGGAGACCGTCAGGGCGTCGCCGAGGTCGTGGACGAGGGCGCCGAGCACGATGGGCAGACCCAGCCACAGATAGTCCTGGGCGGGCCCGGTGAGGAACCAGTCGGAGCCGTTGCCCGGCTGGTCCAGGACGCCCGCGAGGATCCAGGCACCGGCCGCGCCGAGCAGCCAGACCAGGACGTCGCTGGACATCCGGGCGGCCCGCCACAGCAGGCCCTCCACCGCGAGGACCAGATGGACGAAGAGGATGGCCAGGACCGCCCAGCGCCCGCCCGTGACGGCCGCCACGGAGGTCCCGGCCCCGATCAGGACCGCCCAGAGCCAGGTGTGGGTGAGCGTACGGTGCCCGCCCGACCTGCGGGGGTCGGCCGAGGAACGGGTGGCCTTGTAGACCGCGTACGACAGCTTGTCGACGACCTCGCAGAGGGTCCGGGAGACGGGTCCGAAGGCGCGCGAGATGGTCGCCGACTTGTGGTCCAGGTCCGGGGCCAGGGCCGCGCCCGCGCAGATGAGCGCCCCGACGACGAGCACCGGCCACGGCATGGGGTGGTCGAAGGCGGCCGCGGCCGCTCCCACGCCCAGCCAGGCCGCCGCTCCGGACAGCGAATGCGCCGGTCCCATCATGATTGGCCCGCCCCGTTTCTCCCATGCCGGTGCTCAGTTGACGACCGGTCGACGGAAGATCCTATCGTTCGTGATCTTCCATCCGACGGCCGGTTCCCTCATCCGAGCGGAATCCAGGCAAGATGGGGGTGTGACCCTTATCGATCAGCTCCCGCCGACCGCCGACCCCGACGCCCTCTTCGAGGCCTTCTCCTCCTGGGCCGAGGACCGTGGCATCACGCTCTACCCGGCCCAGGAAGAGGCGCTGATCGAGGTCGTCTCCGGCGCCAACGTGATTCTTTCCACTCCCACCGGCTCCGGAAAGTCGCTGGTCGCGGCGGGGGCGCACTTCACCGCGCTCGCCAACGACCAGGTGACCTTCTACACCGCGCCGATCAAGGCGCTGGTGTCGGAGAAGTTCTTCGACCTGTGCAAGCTCTTCGGCACCGAGAACGTCGGCATGCTGACCGGCGACGCCTCCGTGAACGCGGACGCGCCGGTGATCTGCTGCACGGCGGAGGTGCTCGCCTCCATCGCGCTGCGGGACGGCAAGTACGCCGACATCGGCCAGGTCGTCATGGACGAGTTCCACTTCTACGCCGAGCAGGACCGGGGCTGGGCGTGGCAGATCCCGCTCCTGGAACTCCCCCAGGCCCAGTTCGTCCTGATGTCGGCGACCCTCGGCGACGTGTCGATGTTCGAGAAGGACCTGACCCGGCGCACGGGCCGGCCGACCTCGGTGGTCCGCTCGGCGACCCGCCCGGTGCCGCTCTCGTACGAGTACCGGCTCACCCCGATCACGGACACCCTGACGGAGCTGCTCGACACCCGGCAGGCGCCGGTCTACATCGTGCACTTCACCCAGGCTCAGGCCGTCGAGCGGGCGCAGTCGCTGATGAGCATCAACATGTGCACGCGCGAGGAGAAGGACAAGATCGCCGAGCTGATCGGCAGCTTCCGCTTCACCACGAAGTTCGGCCAGAACCTCTCGCGTTACGTACGCCACGGCATCGGCGTGCACCACGCGGGCATGCTGCCGAAGTACCGGCGGCTCGTCGAGAAGCTGGCGCAGGCGGGTCTCCTGAAGGTGATCTGCGGGACGGACACCCTGGGCGTCGGGGTGAACGTGCCGATCCGCACGGTCCTCTTCACCGCCCTGACGAAGTACGACGGCAGCCGGGTGCGGACCCTGCGCGCCCGTGAGTTCCACCAGATCGCGGGGCGGGCGGGCCGGGCGGGCTTCGACACGGCCGGTCTGGTCGTGGCGCAGGCTCCCGAGCACGTCATCGAGAACGAGAAGGCGCTCGCGAAGGCCGGAGACGAT
This sequence comes from Streptomyces sp. CBMA291, assembly GCF_014596525.1. Classification (GTDB taxonomy): domain Bacteria; phylum Actinomycetota; class Actinomycetes; order Streptomycetales; family Streptomycetaceae; genus Streptomyces. Next base: position 12,308 of record NZ_MSJP01000025.1, on the reverse strand, counting down.
CCGAAGAAGCGTCGCAAGGTGGTCCGCAAGAAGGCTCCGGAGGGGTTCGTCGCCTGGAGCGACGCCACGTTCGAGAAGCTGATCGCGGCCGAGCCGGAGCCGCTGACCTCCCGCTTCAAGGTCACCAACATCATGCTGCTCTCGGTGATCGCCCGGCCGGGCAACGCGTTCGAGGCGATGCGCAAGCTCCTTGAGGACAACCACGAGCCGCGCAAGGCGCAGCTGCGGCACATCCGCCGGGCCATCGCGATCTACCGTTCGCTGCTCGACGGCGGTGTGGTGGAGCAGCTCGCCGAGCCGGACGCGGAGGGCCGGACGATCCGGCTCACGGTCGACCTCCAGCAGGACTTCGCGCTCAACCAGCCGCTGTCGACGTTCGCGCTCGCCGCCTTCGAGCTGCTCGACCCGGAGTCCCCCTCGTACGCCCTGGACATGGTGTCGGTCGTCGAGTCGACGCTCGACGACCCGCGTCAGATCCTCGCCGCCATGCAGAACAAGGCGCGCGGCGAGGCGGTCGGGAAGATGAAGGCGGACGGCGTCGAGTACGAGGAGCGGATGGAGCGGCTCCAGGAGATCTCGTACCCGAAGCCGCTGGAGGAGCTGCTCTGGCACGCGTACGACGTCTACCGGACCTCGCACCCGTGGGTCGGCGACCACCCGGTGTCGCCGAAGTCGGTCATCCGTGACATGTACGAGCGGGCGCTGACGTTCACCGAGTTCACCTCCTGGTACGAGCTGGCGCGGACCGAGGGCATCGTGCTGCGGTATCTGGCCGGTGCGTACAAGGCGCTCGACCACACCATCCCGGACGATCTGAAGACGGAGGACCTGGAGGACCTGATCGCCTGGCTGGGCGAGATGGTGCGGCAGGTGGACTCCTCGCTGCTCGACGAGTGGGAGCAGCTGGCCAACCCGGAGGTGCAGTCGGCCGAGGAGGCGCAGGAGAAGGCCGACCAGGTCAAGCCGGTCACGGCCAACGCCCGTGCCTTCCGGGTCCTGGTGCGCAACGCGATGTTCCGCCGGGTGGAGCTGGCGGCCCTCGACAACGTGGACGCGCTCGGGGAGCTGGACGCCGAGGCGGGCTGGGACGCGGACGCGTGGGGCGAGGCGATGGACGCGTACTGGGACGAGTACGACGACCTCGGCACCGGGCCGGACGCGCGCGGTCCGAAGCTGCTGCTCATCGAGGAGGACGCGGCGCACGGTGTGTGGCGCGTCCGGCAGACGTTCGCCGACCCGAACGGCGACCATGACTGGGGTATCGGCGCGGAGGTGGATCTCGCCGCCTCCGACGAGGAGGGCCGCGCGGTCGTCCGGGTGACCTCCGTCGGACAGCTGTAGTCGGGCCGTCGCAGAGGACAGCCGTAGAGGACCGTCGTAGAGGAGTGCGCTGGTGAACAGTCCCGCCGAGAGGCTCGTGGACCTGCTCGACCTGGAGCGGATCGAGGTCGACATCTTCCGGGGGGCCAGCCCTCAGGAGTCGCTGCAACGGGTCTTCGGCGGGCAGGTCGCCGGGCAGGCGCTGGTGGCGGCGGGCCGCACGGTGGAGGAGGGGCGTCCGGTGCACTCGCTGCACGCCTACTTCCTGCGTCCGGGGCGGCCCGGGGTGCCGATCGTCTACCAGGTGGAGCGGATCAGGGACGGGCGTTCGTTCACGACCCGCCGGGTCACGGGCGTGCAGGAGGGCCGGACGATCTTCAATCTGACGGCTTCGTTCCACGCGCCGGAGGAAGCGGGCTTCGAGCACCAGCTGCCGCCCCGGCACGTGCCCGCCCCGGAGACGCTGCCGACGGTCGCCGACGAGATCCGCGACCATCTCGGGGCGCTGCCCGAGGCCCTTGAGCGGATGGCCCGACGGCAGCCGTTCGACATCCGGTACGTGGACCGGCTGCGCTGGACGCCCGAGGAGGCGCGCGGCGCGGAGCCGCGTTCGGCGGTGTGGATGCGGGCCGTGGGGCCGCTGGGCGACGATCCGCTGGTGCACACCTGCGCCCTGACGTACGCCTCGGACATGACTCTTCTGGACGCGGTCCGCATCCCGGTCGAACCGCTCTGGGGTCCGCGGGGCTACGACCTCGCCTCCCTCGATCACGCGATGTGGTTCCACCGCCCGTTCCGGGCCGACGAGTGGTTCCTGTACGACCAGGAGTCCCCGATCGCCACGGGTGGGCGGGGTCTCGCCCGGGGCCGTATCTACGACCGCGAGGGCCGACTCCTGGTGTCGGTGGTGCAGGAGGGGCTGTTCCGGCGGCTCTAGGTCGTCTCTTTCGGGTCTTGCCGGTCAGGCCCGCGTCGTCCGGTGCCGTGCATCGCAAGGCGGAGAGGCTGCCGGGTACTGGGCGTACCCGGGTGCCTCGACAACGCGGCGAGGTGCGGTGCCGGGCGGCGCGGGCCAGGCAAGACCCGAAAGAGACGACCTAGGTCCTTCGGCGTCTGGAAATGGTGCGGCCCGCCGCCCCTCCCGGGGTGGCGGGCCGTACCGTTCGACCGGGTGTCAGCCCTCGTAGCGCAGACCGTGGCCGAAGCGGAACAGCGGGTCCGCCGTGTCGAAGGGCATGTCCGAGCGGCTCGCCTCCACGGCGGCCATCGACGACGGCAGGTCGAACGGCAGCGAGCCCTGCGGCCGCTCCTCGCCGAACAGGACCTTCACGAAGGCGCTCTCCGCCGCGCCGAAGTTGACCGTGAGGGACACGGCGCCGCTCGCCACGTCGGTGAGGATCGCGGGCCGGTCCAGGTAGACGTCGAGCAGGGTCGGGACGGTGGCGCAGATCCGCCGTACGCGCTCGGTCTCCTCCGCGGGGAAGTCGAGGGAGCCCGCGTGGAAGAAGGACTCCAGGGTCCCTTCCTCGCCGCGCGGCTCGAACGGCGCCGACAGGCGCAGCACCGCCACGTCGGCCTCCTCCGGCGTCGCGACCAGTGTCGCCCGGTCGCCCAGCGCCTCGGCCGACAGGCCCTCGGCGTAGACCTTCAGGCCGCCCGGGGCGAGCGGCAGCCGGGCCGGGCCCTCGGCCGCGTTGGCGAGGAGGACGTACGAGGCCGCCTGGGCGGAGAGGCCCTCGGCGCGGGCCTCGGCGCCGCCCACGATCGCCTCGGCGGCCTCCTCGTCCAGGTACGGGTGGTCGAACAGGCCGAGCCGGAACTTCTCGCGCAGCAGCCGTCGCGCGGCGGCGTCGACGCGCTCCTCGGTGACCTTCCCCGCCTTGACCAGGTCCACGAGGACCTGCGGGCGGAACTCGCCGCCGAACTGGTCGACCCCCGCGTCGAGGGACTTGACCATGCGCTCCTCGTACGTCAGCTCCTCCACGCCCCAGCAGGTGTTGGCGAGGATGCCCCAGTCGGTGCAGACGACGCCGTCGTAGCCCAGCTTCTCGCGGAGCAGGTCGGTGATGACGCCCTTGTTGAAGCCGAAGCCGACCTCCTCGTGCTCGGTGCCGACCGGCATGCCGTAGTAGGGCATCATCTGGGCCACGCCCGCGTCGATGACGGCCTTGAACGGTGCGAGGTGGTAGTCGAAGTTGTCGCCCGGGTAGACCTGCTCGCGGCCGTACGGGAAGTGCGGGTCCTCGCCGTTCAGCTGCGGGCCGCCGCCGGGGAAGTGCTTGGCCATCGCCGAGACCGACTCCGTCCCGACCTCCTCGCCCTGTATTCCGCGCACATAGGCGACGGCGAGCTTCGAGGTGAGGTCGGCGTCCTCGCCGAAGGTGGTGCTGATGCGCGCCCAGCGCGGCTCGGTGGCGAGGTCGATCTGCGGGTGCAGCGCGACCCGGATGCCGACGGCCACGTACTCGCGGCGCACGGTGTCGGCCCAGCGGCGCACCAGCTCGGGCGAGCCGATGGCGGCGAAGCCGAGCGGTTCGGGCCACTGGGAGAACGGACCGGCCATGAGCGCGGTGGCCGGGTTGTCGGTGAAGGAGTGGCGCGGGTCGCTGGAGACGGTGACCGGGATGCCGAGGGGGCGGGACAGGACGGTCCGCTGGATGTGGTTGTGCCAGGCGGCCAGTTCGCGCGCGGTCTTCACCCAGAGGATGTTGAAGTGGTTGATGCGCCGCTCCAGGAAGGTGGCCATGGACGGCATCCCGAAGTGACCGGGCTCGGCGAGGTCGGGGGCGGTGCTGCCCAGCGGGTGGAACATGAGGCCCGCCTTGTCCTCGATGGGCAGCCGTCCGAGGAGGTCCTCGACGCGCTGGTCGACGGAGAGCGTCGGGTCCTGGTACGGGAAGGTGGTCTCGGTGCTCATGGTGGGCCTTTCTCGGTGGTACGTCGGAGGTACGGGGGGGGGCCTGCGGGTACGGGGGGGGCCTGCGGGTACGGGGGGGCCTGCGGGTACGGGGGGGCCTGCGGGTACGGGGGGGCCTGCGGGTGCGGGGAAGCCGTGGCGGCGGAGGTCAGGCCGCCTTCTTGATCCTGGTCACCATCACCGCTCCGGCCAGGCAGAACACGGCGGCGAGACCGAACCAGAGGGAGTAGCCGGCGCCGCCGAGCAGGGCGTTGCCGACGGGTATGACGACGACCCCGGCGAGGAGCGGGGAGAGGGAACTCGGCAGGGTGTTCGCGATGTTGAGGACGCCGAGGTCCTTGGCGGTGTCGGCCTTGTCGGGCAGCAGGGAGATGGCGAGGGCGCTGTCCACCGCGAAGAACAGTCCGGCGCCGAGGCCGAGGACAGCTTCGAGGGCCAGGAGGGTGCCGAGTCCGGCGTCGCCGAGGAACGGGGTGAAGGTGACACCGGCGAGGACCGCCGCCATCAGGATCCCGCTGCCGAAGACGAAGGGCTTGCGGCGCCCGAGCCGGTCGGACAGCGTGCCGCCGACGATGCTGGCGACCACGAGCGTGGCCACGCTGACACCGTTGGCCAGGGCGTTGAAGGCCAGTTGCTCGTCGGTGTCGGTCATGTCGAACTCGGCCGCGAGGAAGAGCGTCAGATACGAGGCGAGTGCCCCGTAGCCGAACATGATGAAGAACTTGCTGAGCCAGACCCAGCCGAAATCGGGGTTCTTGCGCGGGTCGAAGACGAAGGAGAGCAGCAGACCGCGCACGGTCAGCGGCTCGGTCGGCCGCTCGGTGCGCACCAGGTCCGGCAGGCGGAGGGCGAACCAGAGTCCGAGGGCGAGCGCGACGGCGGCGGGCACGCAGAACCGCAGGAAGTCGTCGGGCAGGACGGACAGCAGAATCGATCCCGCCAGGATGCCCAGCGGGGTGACCGCGCCGATGATGCCGGAGACACTGCCCCGCCGCTCCTCGGGGACGTGGTCGGCCACGGTCGCCCCGGCGGCGGCGAAGGCGAAGTTCCCCGCGCCCTGGGCCACGCACCAGGCGACCAGCAGAAGAGGGACGCCGGGAGCCACGGCGCAGGCCGCCAGCGCGCCCGTCATGACGACGAGTCCGCCGACGAGGAACGGGCGGCGCATCCCGAAGCGGGAGGTGCAGCGGTCCGAGAGGCGCCCGGCGAGCGGCTGGGCGACCATCGCGAAGACCGCGCCGGTCCCGGTGACCAGGCCGAACTGGGCGGGTGCGGCGTCCAGCCCGACGAGATGCTGGATCCTGACCGACAGACCGCCCATCACGGGGGCGAGCACGGCCAGGTACATGCCGAACTGGCCGAGGGCGAGGCGTCGGACGAAGCCGCGCGGTGCCTGCGGCCGGGGGGCCACCGCGGGCACGGAGGGGGTTTCGAGCATGGAAAGCTCCTAGGGAACCGGCCACGGCGGCGTGGCGTGGGCCCAATTGCTACACAGGTGTAGCTTTCTGTCAAGCAATCCTGATACCGTCCCCCCATGACCTCCTCAGGAGCCGGGACGGCGGCCTCCGGCGGCTACGCCAAGGGCCGGGCACGCCGGGCCGCGATCATCCAGACCGCCGCCGACCACTTCGCGCGGCGCGGCTTCCAGGCCGTCACGGTCCTCGACCTCGCCGCCGCCTGCGACATCTCCCGGGCCGGTCTGCTGCGCTACTTCCCCGACAAGGACGCGCTGCTCCAAGCCGTCCTCGAAGACCGGGACCGCGCCGACCGCGACCGCTTCCAGCCCTATGTACGGCTCGGCGGCGGCCTCGGCGTGCTGCGCGGGATGGTGGACCTGGCCGGGCACAACGAACTCTCCCCCGGCCTCATCGAACTGTTCGTCAGGCTCTCCGGCGAGGCGTCCGACCCGGCCCACCCCGCCCACGCCTACTTCGCCGACCGCTACGCGCGCATCCGCGGCGGCACCGCCCACGCCCTGCGCACCGCCCGCGAGGCCGGACACCTGCGCGAGGACGTGGACCCGGGCGAAGCCGCCGTACGGCTCACCGCCCTGATGGACGGACTCCAGTCCCAATGGCTCTTCGACCGCTCCGTCGACATGGCCCGCCATGTACGGACGTCCGTCCTCGCCCTGCTCACCGAGCCGGGCGCGGCGGCCTTCGACGCCCTCGCTCCCTGAAGGCGGTCCCGTAGCGGGTTTCGGCTCGGGGCACGGCGGGCCGTCAGCCGGTCTCATGGGACTGTCGGCCATCGAAGCGGTTCCCGTCGAAAGGAGGACGGCCGGCGGTTCCCGTTCGGCGATCGGCTCCTCGGCGCACCACGGCTCGGACGGCCGAGAAGCCCGGGGCCGTGCCGCGAGGAGCTGGCCGGATTCGAGCGGCATCGTGCCGGCGGCCTGGCCCTCGGGGCGCCTGCTCCGTGCGCCGCCCCTGAGACCGGCGGAGGCGCCGTGCGGCCGAGGAGCCGAAGGCCTGCTTCCGGGACGTCGAGCTGGCCCGTTCGACGGGAACGCGACGACGGGTTCCTTCACCGGGCCCTCACACCGACGGCGTGCGGGCCGGACCGGGCCGGATCGGACGACTGTACGCATCCGGGTGAACCGGGCGCCGCGACGTGCCGCCGGGGTACGGCCGAGGGCGAGACCGGGAGCGAATTACCGGCCAATGTAAAGCCGTCCAGCTCGACGGCGCTCGCCGCGATCTAGACTCGGCCTGCGAGCCGGCGCAACGGCGGGAGGCGGGGCGCGGTGATCTGAGCCGCGCGCCCTCACAGGGACGCGCAGGTCCGCGGCATCCGCCCCGGACCTCCCCGGTCCCGGCCTCGGCCCGGCACGCCTCCCTGCCGGGGTTCGACCCTCGTACGCCCAGTCCGGCTCGCTCCACATGCACCGAATCGGCAACACGTCACGATCATCACTTCGAGAACCGGGAGATCTCCATGTCCGAACAGCCTCAGGACGCCCTCGCGCTCGACGACCTCGACCTGGGCGAGCTGACCGTCACCGCGCTGCGTGACAGCATCGCGCTGCCGGAGGGCGGCGCCTCCAGCAGCCCCGTCTCCAGTTCCTGCAACTCCTCCTCCAACAGCAGCATCGTCCATCCGACGACCAGCGTCTTCAACCCGTCGGCCTCGGCCGTCTGAACATCGCGCGGCTGAACCACGGAACCACCGAACCACCCACGGGACCCGGCACGTTCCGGTGCGGACGCGCCGGGTCCCTCCCCGCCCGCCCATCGGAGGTCCTCAGCCGTGCCCCACCGTGTCCCGGCCCCGGTCGCACCGGCACCCACGCTGGTGCGCGCCACGGTGCTGATCCGGGCCGCGCAGTCCGCCCCGTCCGGCCTCGTCCGGGACCTGCTGGCCCGGCTCACCGACGTCGAGGCCGCCGACACCGCTCTCCGGCCCGCCCTCGGCGACGATCTGTACGCCAGCCGGGCCGAGCACGGCGAGGAGTTCCACCGACGGGTCGTGCTCCCGCTGCGCCGGGCCCTGTACGGCGGCCGCACGCCGCGTCCCGCGCAGCTCGACCGGCTCGCGGACCTGCCCGCCCGGGTCCCCCGGCTCGCGGAGTGGCTGGAGCTGAGGCGGCGGCACGCCCTGCTGCTCGCCGAGCTCGCCGTGGCGGTGCCGCCGGCCCTGGAGGCCGAACGGGGCGCGCTGGCCGAGGTGTGCCGCGAGCCCGCGTTCCGGCGCGCCGTCGCCCTGGGCAGCACCGACCTGCTGCGCGCGGTGGTCAACGCCTCGGAGGCGCACCCGGAACGGAGCGGCAGGGCGCACAAGGAGGAGGCCGCCGTACTGCGCCACGCGCTGCGGGCGACCGGCAAGACGAGCCCGCTGTCCTGGTTCACGGCGGTCGGCTGGGCCTCGGACGGACCGCGCGGGAACGAGAAGGGGACCGCCCCGCGCGCGGTCGTCCGGGAGAACCGGGCCCTCGTCGGAGCGCTGGTCGACGCCCTGCTCGACGAACCCCGGCGCGGCCGGAGCCTGCCGCACCGGATGGCCAGCGCCGCCCGCGTCGACGCCAGGCGGGCCCACTACCGGCGGACGCGGGTGGAATTCAGCGGCGGCCGCTATCTCGTCGCCCGCGAGGAGGACGTCGAACTCGGCGCCCGGCCCGAACTGGCGGTGATGGCCGCCCTCACCGAAACCCCCGACCCACCGGGACGGCTCGCCTCACGGCTCGCCGAGGCCCTCGGGCGCCCCGGCGAGGACCCGGCGGTGGGGCGCTTCGTCGACCAACTCCTCGACGCCGGGCTCCTGGTGCCCACCGAGCCGGTGGACCCGCAGGACCCGGAGCCACTGCGACGGCTCGCCGACTGGCTCGATCAGTGGCCACAGGATGCCGGGCTGGCCCGCAAGGTGCGCAAACTCGCCGACGACACGGCCGCGTACCCGGCCGAGCCCGCCGAGCGCCGCCCGGCCGCGCTCTCCGCCCTGGCGGCCGACTGGCGCCGGGTCTTCGTCGACGCGGGCCGGCCCGTCCCCGAGGAGCCCGCGTCCCTCAACGTCCTCAGCGAGGACGTCCACGCACCCGCCCCACCGCAGCCGCGTCTGGGAGCGGCGGACCGCGCCGCGCTCGCCGAACTCACGGCACTGGCCGAGCTGTTCGACCACGGTCACCTGCTCCGCCGGGACGCCCGGGACCGCTTCGTGGCCCGGTACGGCGCCGGCGGCGTCTGCTCCACGCCGTGGGAGTTCGGCGACGACGTCGACAGCGTCTGGGCGGATGTGACAGCCCCCGAGGAACTCGCCTCCCTGCGCAAGGAGTTCATCGACCTCCCCGAGGCGGACGGCGAGATCGTACTGCCCGCCGGCCAGGTGCGTGCGCTCGCCGATCGGCTGCCCGACTGGACGGCCGCCCGGCCGCTCAGCTACTCGTGGTTCGTCCAACGGGACCCGGTCGAAGGCCTGCTCTGTGTCAACCACGTCTACTACGGCTGGGGGCGCTTCACCAGCCGCTTCCTCGACGCCACCGACCCGCAGGCAGCGGCCGAAGTCGCCCGGCGGATCCGCGCCGGGCTCGACGAGGGCGCGCGCGCCGTCCAGATCCGCCCACTGGGCGGCTTCAACGCCAACCTGCACCCGCTGCTGGTCGCCGACGAGATCGGACCCGACCATCGCTGGTCCAGCCTCGCCGAAAGCGACCTCGACCTGGTCCACGACGTCACCACCGACCAGCTCAGGGTCCGCCTGCGCTCCACCGGCGAGTACCTCGACGTCCTCTACCTGGGCTTCCTCTCCCCGGTCATGCTTCCGCGGCGTCTCGCCCCCCTCCTCACCGACCACTCCAACGGCATCGTGGGCTTCCACCCGCTGCTCCCCCGCACCCCCCTGCCCACCCCCGGCGGCATCGTCGTACATACTCCGCGGCTGCGCCACCGGCACATCGTCCTCGCCCGTCGCCGCTGGCACCTGCCGTCCGAAGTCCTCACCGCCCTGCGGGCCGAACTCGGCGCCGACCCCGGCCCGCACGGCGTCCCCGCCGCGACCGTCGCACGCTGGCGCGCCCACCTCGGCCTGCCCGAGCAGCTCTTCCTCCACCCCGCTCCGGAGCCGGGCACGGACATCACGGCCTCCGAGGCCATGCTCATCCAGCTCCGCGCGCCCAAGCCCCAGCCCGTCGACCTCGGCAACCCGCTCCATCTCCGGCACCTGGGCCGGTGGCTCGGCCGCCACCCGGACGGCGTCCTGCTGGAGGAGGCCCTGCCCGCCATCGGCGGACGAGCGGAACCGGCCCGCGCGGTCGAACTCGTCACGGAGACCTACCGCCCTGCCCGCCCCCAGTCCGTCCCGCGCTCGCCCCGCCGGTGCGGAGCCGAGGAGCCACCCCATGAGTGAGCCGACGACGAACGACCCGACCGACCACCCCGCGGCCGAGACCGTCGTGGACGTCACCCTGTACCACTACCAGCCCGACAAGGCGCGCGCCCTGCGTGAGGCCGTCCTGCCGCTGGCGCGGCGTGCGACGGAGGGCGGGCTGAACGCCCACGTCGAACGGCACTGGCGGTTCGGGCCGCATCTGCGGTTACGACTGGAGGGACCGGCCGAGCGGGTAGCCCTCGCGGCACAGGAGTCCGCCGAGCGACTGCGGGCGTGGTCGGCCGCGCATCCGTCCGTCGCCGACCGGACGGAGGAACAACTGCTCGCCGAGGCCGCCGTCGCCGGGCGGGCCGAGCTGATCGCGCCACCATACGGCCCGCTGGTACCGGACAACACCGTCCGGGTCACGCCCGCCGACCCGGCCGCGACCGCCACCGTACACGCGTTACTGGGAGTCGAACACGCCCGTCTGCGCGACGAGTTGATGCGGCTCGGGCTTCCCGCGATCACCTCGGCCTGCGCATTCCTCGGCGAGCACGGCGACACGGCTCAGGCCCGGGTACAGCTGGCGGTCACGGCACTGGCGGCGCACGCGAGCACGCACACCGACGGCCTGGTCGGCGGGCACTACTCCTTCCTCTCCCATCTGGAGGACTTCCTCACCCACGAGGACCCGGACGGCCGGCTGCGCTCGGCCTTCGACGAGCGCTGGGAGCGTGGCGGTCCCTCGGTCACGGAACTGGTGGGCCGCGTCTCGACCGGGGGCACGCACGGCTGGGAACAGGACTGGGCGCACTGGTCGGCCACGGCCTGGGACCGGGCAGAGCGGCTGCTGGCGACCGGCGCGGACCTGTCCGGCCGCAGCGAGGAGTACCGGACCCGCGCGGCCGCCCTCGGAGACCAGGCCACCGCCGAACGCTGGGACTTCGAACTGCGCACCCGTTACAGCGAGTTCCACCGGATGGTGAGTCGCAGCGATCCCACCGGGACGCTGTTCGACCGAACCGACTACCTGGTCTACCGGACCAGCACCAACGCCCTGTACCGGCTCCTCGCGGTCTGCGACGTCCGCCCCGTGGAACGCTATCTGGCCGCCCATCTCGTCGTGCGCAGCGTGCCCCGGCTCACCGGGCACCGGTGGCGGGACTACATCGGCCAGGTGATCACCCAGGGCGAGGGGGCGGCGTGACGGCCGAACCGGTCACCGGGCGCACCCGGCTGCGCCCGGGCGTGGCGGTGACCCCGCTCGTGGACGGGCTGCATCTGCGCGGGCGCGGCACCAGCCTCACTCTGGAGGGCAGCCGCTCGCTGCCGGCACTGTGGGAAGTCCTGTCGGCGCGCCTCGGCGCCGACCCGCGGAGCGCTGCGGAAGCCGGGCACCCGAAGGCGGAGGCGGCGCTGGCGGTCGTCGTCGCCCATCTGCGTGAGCACGGCCTGCTGGTCGACCACCCCCACGGCACGCAGCCGCCACCCTGGCCGGGATCGGTGGCCGAACGCCCGGGGGACGCGGCGACGGCGCTCGCCGCCGCGCTCCCGGTCGTGGCCTCGGCGGATCCGGAAGGCGAGCCGGCCCGCGCGGTGGCACGCGCCCTGGCCCGGGGCGGGACGGTACCGGTCGTCACCAAGGCCGCGCTGCCCGCCGGACAGGTGCTGGTCGTCGCGGGTGATCCCCCCGTGGCGGTCGGCATGCAGTGCGAGACGGACGGCGGATTCGTCACCGCGCCCGCCGATCCGGACCGCACCCGCGCGGACCTCGCCGCGATCACGGCCCGCCTGCGCTCCGACTCCGGTCCGAACGGCTCCGGCCCAAGCGGCTCCAGTTCGAACGGTTCCAGCCCGAACGGCTCCGGTCCGAACGGTTCCAGTCCAAGCAGCCCTGGCCCAAGCGGATCCAGCCCGAACGGCCCCGATCCGAGCGGTTCCAGTCCAAGCGGCTCCGGTCCGAACGGCCCTGGTCCGAGCAGCGCTGGCCCAAGCGGCTCCAGTCCCAGCAGCCCCGGCCCAAGCAGCCCCACCCCGAACGGCCCCGGCCCAAGCAGCGGCGGTTCCGCGTCAAGAACACTCCCGCTGCTGCTCGCCGCCGCGACGGCCCAGCGCCTGCTCTGCGCCGTCGCCGGTCTGCCGAACCCGGGCGACCCGGACGACGACCCCCGGCTGCTCGCCGGTCGGCCCTCCGTCCTCGTCGCCCGGGCCCGCCCGCCCCACGCCGAGCACCACCCCTGGGCGGCGGCCCCCGGCTCCGCGGCCGAAC
>NZ_MSJP01000024.1 GCF_014596525.1 Streptomyces sp. CBMA291 | reverse complement strand
TGCCACGGGGCCCGGGACCAGGCCGAAGCCGGGCCCCGGGACCGACCCGGGGCCGGGACCGGGACCGGAGCCGAGGCCGGAGCCGAGGCCGGAGCCGAGGCCGGAGCCGAGCGGGGCCCGCACCCCCCCCCCCCCCCCCCCCCCCCCCCCCCCCCCCCCCCACCCCCCCACCCCCCCCCTCCACCCCCCCGTCCCCGGGGGCCGAGGTCCCGCAGGGCTCCGTCCCCGGTCCCTTCCCCGGGGCCCCTCAGCCCCCCTTCGCCCCCGCCGGGCCGCAGGGTGGGGGCGGGCTGCCGCCCTTGCCGCCGTCCTTCCAGCCCGCCGCCCCGGCACCCGCCCAGCAGTGGCCCGCGCAGCCGGTGCCCCCGGCCGCCCCGATGCCGCCCGTCGCGCCCGGTCCCGTACCGCCGCAGGCTCAGCCGCAGGTGCCCGGCGCGTACGGCTATCCCCAGGCTCCGGCGCAGGAAGCCCCGCAGGTTCCCCAGCCCCAGCCCCAGCCCGGCGGGTACGGCTATCCCCAGCCCCCCGCTACTCCGGGCGGCTACGGCTTCCCGCCGCAGCAGGACGGGTACGGCCATCCGCACCCCGGTGCCGTACCGCCGCAGGAGGCGCCGGCACCCGTCGATCCCCGGACCGGGGCCGCCTGGCCCTCTCCGGTGACGCACGACCAGCGGGAGCGTTCCGTGCCGGGCGCCCCGCTCGGGTACAACGCGGCCGTGGAGCTGTCCTCCGACCGGCTGCTGCGGAACAACAAGCAGAAGCCCAAGTCGAGCCGTACGCCCGGCGCGGCGGCGCGGTTCAAGCTCGGCGGCAAGAAGGAGGAGGCGGAGCGGCAGCGCAAGCTGGAGCTGATCCGTACGCCGGTCCTCTCCTGCTACCGGATCGCGGTCATCTCGCTCAAGGGCGGTGTCGGCAAGACCACGACGACGACCGCGCTCGGCGCGACCCTGGCGACCGAGCGGCAGGACAAGATCCTCGCGATCGACGCCAACCCGGACGCGGGCACACTGGGCCGCCGGGTCCGGCGCGAGACCGGCGCCACCATCCGCGACCTGGTGCAGGCGATCCCGTACCTCCACTCGTACATGGACATCCGCCGGTTCACCTCGCAGGCGCCGTCCGGTCTGGAGATCCTCGCCAACGACGTGGACCCGGCCGTCTCGACGACCTTCAACGACGAGGACTACCGGCGGGCGATCGACGTCCTGGGCAAGCAGTATCCGATCATCCTCACGGACTCGGGCACGGGTCTGCTGTACAGCGCGATGCGCGGGGTGCTCGACCTCGCCGATCAGCTGATCATCATCTCGACGCCCTCCGTGGACGGCGCCTCCAGCGCCTCGACCACCCTGGACTGGCTCTCCGCGCACGGTTACGCGGATCTGGTGCAGCGCTCGATCACCGTCATCTCCGGGGTCCGCGAGACCGGCAAGATGATCAAGGTCGAGGACATCGTGCAGCACTTCGAGACCCGCTGCCGGGGAGTCGTGGTCGTGCCGTTCGACGAGCATCTGGCGGCCGGTGCGGAGGTGGACCTCGACATGATGCGGCCGAAGACCCGGGAGGCGTACTTCCATCTCTCGGCGATGGTGGCCGAGGACTTCACCCGGGCGCAGCAGGCGCAGGGCCTGTGGACCGGCGACGGCCAGGGCGCGGCGCCCCCGCACCTGGCCCCGCCGATGCCGGGCGGCCACCCCCAGCAGCCGGGCGGCCCCCCACTGCCGGGGCAGCCGCCCGTACCCGGTCAGCCGTTCCCCGGCCAGCCGTACGCCGCCCAGCCCTTCCCCGGGCAGCCCCTTCCCGGACAGCCCGCACCCGGACAGCCGTACCCGCCTCAGCAGCCGTACGGGCAGCAGTTCCCCGGACAGCCCGTGCCGGGTCAGCCGTACGGCGCACCGCCCGCCCCCGGCCAGCCCTTCCCGGGCCAGCCGTACCCGGGCCAGCCCGCCTCGGGACAGCCGTACCCGCAGCCGCCCCACGGCCAGCCGTTCCCCGGTCAGGTACCCGGCCAGATCCCCGGTCAGGTACCCGGCCAGATCCCCGGTCAGGCACCGGGCCAGATCCCGGGCCAGGCACCCGGTCAGCCGTACGGTGGGCAGCCCGCCCCCGGCCGGCCGTACGGAGCGCCGCAGGGCTTCCCCGGCCAGCCGCTCCCCGGGCAGGTCCCCGGTCAGCCCTATCCCGCCCCGCCCGTCCCCGGTCACCCCTCCGCCGCCCCGCAGGGCTTCCCTCAGCCGCTGCCTCCGCAGAGTGACGGCGGTTCGGGTGAGGAGGGGGCCGGATGGGCTCCCCAGGCGCCTCCGCAGGCACCGCCAGCCCCTCAGCAGTAAGGCGTCACAGGAGTAGTCCAATGAGGCCCCGTACCGGTCCCCCGGTGCGGGGCCTTCGGCATTCCCGCAGTCCACAAGGGGTTTGATGGATCGTTGACGACGGCAGACCACCGCTGATAAACCTTCGCTTCACCCCACGTCAGCCCAAGATCCAGACAGAACCCCTACGCGAGGTCACGTCACATGGTCATGGTCACGAAGGTTCCCTCACGTCCCGCTCGCGTCGCCCGCCGGGCCCCGCGCCTGCTGCTCGCCTGCGGACTCGCCGCCGTCTCGCTGGGCTCCCTGCCCGGCGCCGCCGTCGCGGAGGACGGCTCGTCCGGCGGCACGACGCTCACCGTCGCCGTCTCGCAGAGCATCGAATCGCTGAGCCCGTTCCTGGCGCAGAAGCTCACGTCCACCAGCGTCCAGCGGCTGGCCTACGAGTACCTCACCAACTACGACGTGAAGGACGCCCATCCGATCCCGGGGCTCGCCACCTCGTGGACCTCCTCGCCGGACAAGCTGACGTGGACGTACACGATCCGCGAGGGCTCCCAGTGGTCCGACGGGCGGCCGGTCACCGCCGAGGACGCGGCCTGGACCTTCACCACGATGATGACCGACCCGGACGCGGCCACCGCCAACGGCAACTTCACCGCCAACTTCGCCCGGGTGACCGCGCCCGACCCGCGCACCCTCGTCATCCGGCTGAAGAAGCCGCAGGCGACGATGACCGCGCTCGACGTGCCGATCGTGCCCAAGCACATCTGGGAGAAGGTCGGCGACTTCTCGAAGTTCAACAACGACCAGTCGTTCCCGATCGTCGGGAACGGCCCCTTCGTCATCACCGACTTCAAGGTCGACCAGTACATCAAGCTCAAGCCGAACAAGAAGTTCTGGCGAGGCGCGCCGAAGTTCGACGAGCTGGTCTTCAAGTACTACAAGGACGGGGACGCGGCCGTCGCCGCCCTCCAGAAGGGCGAGGTGTCGTTCGTGCCGAACCTGACGCCCGCCCAGGCCGAAGCCCTGTCGAAGCAGAAGGACATCAAGGCCAACGACGCCCCCGGGCGCCGCTTCTACGCCCTCGCCACCAACCCGGGCGCCAAGGCGCGGGACGGCGCCGCCTTCGGCAACGGGAACAAGGCGCTGCTCGACCCGGAGGTCCGCAGGGCGCTCTTCCTCGCGGTCGACCGCACCACCCTCGTCGAGAAGGTCTTCCAGGGGCACGCGGTCGAGGGCGAGGGGTACATCCCGCCCCGCTTCGGCGCGTACTTCTGGAAACCGGCGGACGGGCAGCGGCGGGCGTACGACCCGGTGGAGGCGGCGAAGGTCCTGGACGCGGCCGGGTACCGGAAGGGCGGCGACGGCAGACGGCTCGGCAAGGACGGCAGGCCGCTGGAGTTCCGCATCCTCTGTCACGCCACCGACCCGAACGACAAGGCGGTCGGCAAGTACCTCCAGGAGTGGTGGGGCGGTCTGGGCATCGGGCTGAAGGTCGAGTGCCTGGACAGCGTCTCGGACCCGTGGGTGAAGGGTGATTACGACCTCGCCTTCGACGGCTGGTCGGTCAACCCCGATCCGGACTACGTCCTGTCCATCCACACCTGCGGCGCCCTCCCGAGGACGCCCAAGGACACCGGCGCCACCGACAACTTCATCTGCGACCGCGAATTCGACGGGCTCTACGCGCGACAGGCGGTGGAGTACGACGCCGCCAAGCGGGCGGATCTGGTGAAGCGGATGCAGTCCCGGCTGTACGACACGGGGTACATGAACGTCATGGCCTACCCCAACGCCCTGGAGGCATACCGCACGGACCGGATCGCCTCCATCACCACCATGCCGGAGGCCGGCGGGAACCTGTGGGGGCAGGACGGCTACTGGAGCTGGTGGTCGGCCGTTCCCGCGGCTTCCTCCGGCGGGGACGAGGGCGGTTCGTCCACCGGGGTGATCGTGGGGATCGGCGTGGCCGTGGTCGTGGTGGCCGGTGCCGGCGTCCTGATCGGGCTGCGCCGCCGCACCACCGCCGACGACCGCGAGTAGACCGTGACGACCACCGGCACCCCCGCCGACCTGGCACGGGCCGACAAGTCCCGGGCCCCGCACGGCGCCTCCCGCACCGGCGCCGCCCCCGGCTATCTCCGCCACGCGGCGGGGAAGCTGGGCGGCGCGCTCGTCTCCCTCTTCGCCGTCCTCGTCACCGGTTTCTTCCTGTTCCGGGTCATCCCCGGCGACCCGGTGAAGGCGATGACCCACGGCGTCCCCACCAGCGCCGAGCAACTCGCCACGCTACGGCGTCAGTTCGGGCTCGATCTGCCGCTGTGGCAGCAGTTCACCGACTACTGCACGAAGGCGCTCGGCGGCGACCTCGGCACCTCCTTCCAGTTCCGTGCCCCCGTCGGGGAGCTGATCGCGGAGAAGCTGCCCGCCACCCTGCTGCTGACCGGGGTCGCGGTGGTGCTCTACTCGGCGCTCGGGCTCTGGCTCGGCACCCGGTCCGCCTGGCGGCACGGGCGGCTCGGCGACCGGCTGAACACCGGGCTCGCGCTGACCCTGTGGTCGGTGCCGTCCTTCTGGCTGGGGCTGCTGCTCATCATCGTGTTCTCCGTCGGCATGGGGCCGGTCCCCGGGCTCTTCCCGACCGGCGGCATGGAGTCGGGCACCGGCGAGACCGGTCTCGCGTACGTCCTCGACGTCGCCCACCACCTCGTCCTGCCCGTCGTCACGCTCGTCGCGGTCGGCTACGCGCAGACGCTGCTCGTGATGCGCTCCTCGCTCCTCGACGAGATGGGCGGCGACTATCTGACGACGGCGCGGGCGAAGGGGCTGCGCGACGACGAGGTGCGCCGCAGGCACGCGGTGCCCAACGCGCTCCTGCCGACCGTCACCATGGTCTTCATCAACCTCGGCCATGTGGCGGCGGGCTCGATCCTGGTGGAGACGGTGTTCTCCTGGCCGGGCCTCGGCGGTCTGTTCTACCAAGCCCTCAGCGTGCCCGACCTGCCGCTGGTCCAGGGGCTCTTCCTGGTCTTCGCCGGAGCGATGATCCTGATGAACCTGATCGCCGATCTGCTCTATCCGCTGCTCGACCCCCGGGTGGGCCGATGACCGCCCTGACCCGGGAGCGCCGCCGGGCGTCCGCCGTCCGCTTCTGGCGCGGCTACCGCACCCACCGCGCCGGGCTCTGCGGGCTCGCCGCCCTGGCCCTGATCGCGCTGCTCGCGCTCGCCGCCCCGCTGCTCGTCGGCGCCGACGTCCAGTCGGTGACTTCGGCGCCCGGCACCGCGCTCGAAGCACCGAGCGCGGAATTCCCGCTCGGGACCGACCAGTTCGGGCGTCCGCTGCTCGGCCTTCTGGTCTGGGGGGCGCGGATCTCGCTGCTCGTCGGGCTGCTCGCGGCGGTCCTCTCGGTCGCGATCGGGACGCTGGTGGGGATCGTCGCCGGGCACTACGGCGGCTGGTTCTCGACCGTCGTCATGCGGATCACGGACTGGTTCCTGGTGATGCCGACGCTGGTCCTGGCGATCGTGCTGGCCACCGTCATGTCCCGGTCGGTGTGGACGGTGGTCCTCGCCATCGGCGTGACGTCCTGGCCGACCACCGCCCGGCTCGTGCGCGCCCAGACGATCGCGGTGGAGTCCCGCCCGTACATCGAGCGGGCGGTCGCGCTC
This sequence comes from Streptomyces sp. CBMA291, assembly GCF_014596525.1. GTDB lineage: Bacteria > Actinomycetota > Actinomycetes > Streptomycetales > Streptomycetaceae > Streptomyces. The sequence goes on along the minus strand of NZ_MSJP01000024.1, from coordinate 6,131 downwards.
GGCGGCGGCCACCGGCACGTCATGACCCGGCACGTGCTGCCGAACGTGATGCCGCTGGTCCTCGCGCAGACCACGCTCGGCATCTCGACGGCCATCCTCACGGAGGCGACCCTCGCCTTCCTCGGGCTCGGCGACCCGACGGTGGTCTCCTGGGGCGGCATGCTCCAGGACGCCCGGGAGGCGGGCGCGGTCTCCTCCGGCCACTGGTGGTACCTGGCCCCGCCCGGTCTCGCCATCGCCGTGGTCGCGCTCGCGTTCACGCTCTGCGGCCGGGCCGTCGAGTCCGTGCTCAACCCGAAGCTGGGGGTGGGGCGATGAGCCTCCTGGAGGTACGGGACCTGCGGGTGACCTACGGGTCGGGCGCGGGCGCCGTGCCCGCCGTGCGCGGGGTCGACCTGACCCTGCCGGCGGGCGGCACCCTGGGCGTGGCCGGGGAGTCCGGCTGCGGCAAGTCCACCCTCGCGCTGGCGCTGCTGCGGCTGCTTCCGGCCTCGGCCGGGATCGAGGGGAGGATCCTGCTCGACGGCGACGACGTCCTCGCGATGACGTGGGGGCGGCTGCGGGCGGTGCGCTGGGCGGGCGCGTCGATCGTCTTCCAGGGGGCGATGCACTCGCTGAACGCGGTCCACCGGATCGGGGACCAGATCGCCGAACCGCTCCTCGTCCACGGCCGGTCCACCCCGGCTGCGGCCCGCGCGCGCACCGGCGAACTCCTCGAACAGGTCGGGCTGCCCGCCGCCCGCGCGGCCGCCTATCCGCACGAACTCTCCGGCGGCCAGCGGCAGCGCGTGATGATCGCGATGGCGCTCGCCTGCGCCCCCCGGCTGATCGTCGCGGACGAGCCGACGACCGCGCTCGACGTGATGATCCAGGCCCAGATCCTGCGCCTGATCGAACGGCTCGTCGCCGAACAGTCCATCGGCCTCCTGATGATCAGCCACGATCTGGCCGTCCTCGCCGACACCTGCGACCGGCTCGCCGTGATGTACGCGGGCCGGATCGTCGAGGAGGGACCCGCGAGGACGGTGTACGAGGCCGCCGTGCACCCCTACGGGCGGGCGCTGTCCTCGGCGTTCCCGCGCGTCGGGGACCTGGCCTCGCGGCGGGCGCCGCGCGGGCTGCCGGGCGACCCGCCTGACCCGGCGGACCTGCCGTCGGGCTGTGCCTTCCGGCCGCGCTGTCCGGTGGCGGTGGAGGGCTGCGCCGGACACGACCCGGAGCTGCGGGAGGCCGCCGCCGGACATCTGGCCGCCTGCGTCCACGTAGGGAGCGTCCGATGACCACGGCCACCGGCCCGCTGCTCTCGGCGCGCGGACTGCGTGTCGTCTTCCCCGGGCGGCGGGGCGCGGCGCCCGCCCACGCGGTCGACGGGGTGGACCTGGACGTCGGCGCGGGCGAGATCGTCGCGCTCGTCGGGGAGTCGGGCTGCGGCAAGACGACCCTGGCCCGTTCGCTGCTCGGTCTCGTCCGGCCGACCTCGGGCACGGTCTCCTTCGAAGGCCACCCGCTCGGCTACTCCGCCGGAGCCCTCAAGGCGTACCGGAAGCGGGCGCAGCTGGTCCTCCAGGACCCGAGCGGCTCGCTCAACCCCCGGCACACCGTGTACGACGCGGTGGCGGAGGGGCTGCGCGTCCACGGGTACGCGGGCGACGAGCGGGCGGCGGTCGCCGGGGCCCTCGCGCGGGCCGGGCTCCGTCCGCCGGAACGGTTCTTCCTGCGCTACCCGCACGAGCTGTCCGGCGGGCAGCGGCAGCGGGTCGTCATCGCGGGCGCCCTGGTCCTGGAGCCCGAACTGCTCGTGGCCGACGAGCCGGTGGCCTCCCTCGACGCCTCGGTGCGCGGCGAGATCCTGGCGCTGCTGCTGCGCCTGCGGGACGAACTCGGGCTCTCCGCCCTGGTCGTCACCCATGATCTGGGCCTGGCGTGGAACATCGCGGACCGGGTGGCGGTGATGTACCTGGGCCGGGTGGTGGAGTGCGGCCCGGTGGAGTCCGTGCTGACCCGGCCCCGGCACCCGTACACCCAGGCGCTGCTCTCGGTCCTGCCGGAGTCCGGCGCCGATCCGGTGGTCCTGACCGGGGAGCCCCCGGACCCGTCCCGGGTCCCGTCCGGCTGCCGCTTCCACGCCCGCTGCCAGGTCCTCGCCTCGGGCCGGGCGTCGGCGGTCGCCCACCGCTGCCGTACGGAGGACCTGCCGGTCCTGCCCGGCGACGGCACCGGGGAGCGGACGGTGGCCTGCCACTGGGCTACGAAGGGGACGGAGGGGGCGGAGGGGACGACTCAGGGGACGGTGTAGAGGGCTCGGGTCCGGGGGCGGGTCCAGGGGGCGGGGGGTCCAGGGGCAGGGGGCGGTCCAAGGGGCGCGTACGGAGGGGCGGATAGCCGGTGGGCGGCCCTGGGGCGCGTACGGGAGCGGAGTGCGGGCGGGAGCGGAGTGCGGGCGGGGCGGTCCAGGGAGCGGAAGGCCCCGGTCCGCCCCCGGTTCCTCCTCTTCAGGCGGAGGTGCGGGCCGGGCGGAACGGGGGCGAGTAGCCCACGATACGGCGGGAGCCGAGGCCCGGTTCGGGCGAGCTGCGAGAGGTCGTCCACCGGCCCAGGCACATCTCGGCGGTGATGCCGGGGCCGAAACCGGCGAGGATCCCCCGGGCCCCCTCCGCCTGCCCGCCCTCCTCGAAGAGGCGCCGGACCGCGTCCAGGACGACGGCGCTGGCGATGTTGCCGTACTGGGTGAGCGTGGCACGGCTGAACCGGAAGGACTCCGGAGGCACTTCGAGGAAACGGCTCAGGTCGTCGAGGATGCGTGGGCCGCCCGCGTGGATGATGTAGAAGTCCAGCTCCCCGGCGTCCCAGCCGTGCGCGCCCGCGATCTCGCGGAGCGCGGGGGCCAGCGGCTCCATGGTGGTGGGCACCCGCTTGTCGAGGAGGAAGTGGAAGCCGGTGGCGCGGACGCTGTAGGCGATCCAGTCCTCGGTGTCGGGCACGAGGTAGGAGTTGTTGCGCTCCAGGACGATGCCCGTGCCTCCCCTGCCCCGTACGGCTGCGGCGGCGACGGCGTCGCCGAACAGGCCGTTGGAGAGCAGGGAGCCCACGCCGAGGTCGGTCGGCTGGTAGCAGAGCGAGCAGAACTCGCAGGCCACGATGAGGACGTTGGCGTCGGGGTAGGCGGTGCAGAAGTCGTGCGCACGGTTGATCGCCGCCCCGCCGGCGGCGCAGCCGAGCTGGGCGATGGGGACCTGCCGGGTGTGGCTGGGGAAACCCATGGTGTTGATCATCCAGGCGGTCAGCGAGGGCATCATGAAGCCCGTGCAGGACACGTAGACGATCATGTCGATGTCGGCGGGGCGCAGTCCGGCGTTCTCCAGGGCCTCCTGGACGACCCCGGGGACCCGGGCTTTGGCCTCGGCCTCGTACCGGATGTTGCGTTCCTCGAAACCGGGGTGCTTCAGGGTCTCCTCGATGGGCTGGACGATGTGCCGGCGGGTGACTCCGGTGTTGCCGATCAGCCGGAGCGCCAGAGCGAGCTGGGGGTGTCCCTCGTGGATCGAGCGGGCGAGGTCGAGGGTCTCCTCCATCGTGATCACGTACTCGGGCACGGAGACTGCGGGCTTGCACAAGGTCACCATGACGCTCGCTCCTTCATACGGTTCGCGTCAGTTTCCGCAAGACTCGCTCCGGGGTCGCGCCCCCGCAACCGCGCGTACGCCCGTTCGCCTACGGAGGGTGACGGCCCGTGGGGAAGGTCCCCGACCCGTCCGGGAACGGCCCGCCCCGGGCGCCTCACGGCCGCCCGCACCGGGAAGGAGAGCCCGCACGGCCCCCGGCGGGACCGCCGGTCCGTCCCCCGATGTGACGACGCGGGACGGAGACCGGCGTGTCGCGGGGCGCGGGCCGTACGACACGGGGGACGGCGGTCTGGTGCGACCCGCTCCGGGTGCCGGTACGACACGGCGGCGGGGGCGGGGGCGACACGGCGGCGGCGGGGCGCAGGGCGGCGCAGGGCCGGAAGGCGGCGAGCCCGCGATCCCCTCGGGGCGCGGGCGCGGGGCGGGAGTCGTTGTGACGCGGTCCCCCGGGGAGCGACGGCGCGCGGGAGCGGTGTGACGCGGCCCGTCAGGGGCGGGGGCTCAAGGCCGGAGCCGCTGCGACGCGGTCTCTCGGGAGCGACGGCGGTCGGAGCCGCTGTGACGCGGCCCCTCAGAGGCGCGGGCTCACACCCGGAGCCGAGGTGACATGGTCCCTCGGGAGCGCGGGCTCATCGCTCCGCCGGGTGCTCCCCGTCGTATGCCTCGGTCAGCTCGCGGCAGCGCTTCACATCGGCGGCCATCGCCTGGAGCAGGTCGTCCAGGGTGTCGAACTTCGACATCCCCCGGACGTAGGCGAGGAAGTCGACGGCCACGTGCAGCCCGTACAGGTCGAGGCCCTCGCGGTCGATCGCGTACGCCTCCACGGTCCGCTCGGTGGCGTCGAACTGCGGGTTCGTGCCGACCGAGATCGCGGCGGGCATCCGCTCGCCGTCGGCGGTCAGCCAGCCCGCGTAGACGCCGTCGGCCGGGATCGCGGTGTGCGGCAGGGTCTCGACGTTGGCCGTCGGGAAGCCCAGCTCGCGCCCGCGCTGGGCGCCCCGGACCACGATTCCCTCGACCCGGTGCGGGCGGCCCAGGATCTCCGCCGCGCCCGTCACGTCGCCTGCGGCGACCAGCTTGCGGGTCAGGGTGGAGGAGAAGGGGTCGCCGCCGCCGGCCGCGCCGCTGACGTACAGGTCGACGACCTCGACCTCGTAGTCGTAGGTGGCGCCGAGTTCGGCGAGGAAGGCGACGTTTCCGGCGGCCCGGTGGCCGAAGCGGAAGTTGGGGCCTTCGATGACGGCCTTCGCGTGCAACTTGTCGACCAGCACCTTCACGATGAAGTCGGCCGGGGACAGCTGGGAGAACTCGGCCGTGAACGGCAGTACGAGCACCGCGTCGACGCCCAGTTCCTCGATCAGCTCGGCGCGCCGGTGGTGCGGGGCCAGCAGCGGAGGGTGGCTGCCGGGCCGGACGACCTCGGAGGGATGCGGGTCGAAGGTGACCACGACGGAGAGGACGCCGAGCTGCCGGGCGCGCTCGACGGCCCGCCCGATGATCAGCTGGTGTCCGCGGTGCACCCCGTCGTAGGAGCCGATGGTGACGACGCTGCGCCCCCAGTCCTGGGGGATGTCCTCCAAGCCACGCCAGCGCTGCACTGTGACCGCTCCTCGTCCGCCTGTTCGCCATTACGCAGGTCTAAGACTGCCATGCCCGCGCCCGTCGGTCCGCATCGGCATGGAACTGCCGGGTCCCGGCAGCGCCCGGACGGTCTCGGGACCGGGCAGCGACGCCCGGCCGCCGGGGGCCGCCGAGGCCCAGCCCGCCAGCAGCGCGGCGAACGCGGGCAGCTCCCTGACATGGGCGGCGAGTGCCCGGTCGAACCGCGCGCGCCCCTCGGGCGTACGGCTCCACAGCGTGCCGACCCGGTGGAGCAGGTCCCTGGTGCGGGGCTCGCTGCGCGACCCCGCGCCTTCGGCGGCGGCCGTCAGAAGGGCGCCGAGGACGCTCTCGCCTCCCTCTCCTTCCCCGGGCGCGGCGCGGCGCTCGTACTCCAGGAGTACGTCGAGCAGTTCGGTCCGCAGATGGCGGGAGGAGCCGGTGCCATGGGCGGCGAGGACGGGCGCGAGGGCGCCCCGGACGGCGGGCAGGCCCCGGACCAGCTCCACGACCAGCGGGAAGAGCACGGCCCGTGCGGCGGGCCCGCGCTCGAAGCGCAGGTCGACGAAGGCGGCCACGTGGTCGGCGCCCTCCGGGTGTCCGGCGGCGTAGTCGCGGACGAGTCCGGCGGCGCGGCGGGCGAGGGCGGGCGCGTCGATCTCGGCGAGGGCCCGCAGGACGGCGGCGGACGCCTCGCCGGTGTCGCGCAGCCGGATCCGGAAGGCGGCGAGCACCGGTTCGGGGTCGGCCGTCATGGCGGCGGCGAGGGCCCGCGCGGGCACCCCGGGTTCGGTGAGCGCGCGGGGCAGGTACCGGGCGCGGCTGTGCGGGTCGCGGACGAGGAGGCCGAGGGCGGGGCCGTGCAGGGCCCGGTCGCCGGGGCGGGCGAGCAGGGCGCGGGCGGCGTAG
>NZ_MSJP01000023.1 GCF_014596525.1 Streptomyces sp. CBMA291 | reverse complement strand
GGGCGGGGCCTGACGGGCGGGAGGGGCCTGCCGATGGGGCCCCGGGGCGGCGGCGCCCGGGTGGAGGGCGCCCGGGTGGCCGGCGCCCGGCACGACGGCGCCCGGAGCGGTCGGCCCCGGCATCGGGGCGGCGGGTCCCGGGCTCGGAGTCACGGCGCCCGGCACCGGACCGGCGCTCCCCGGCACCGGAGTGGCGGCACCCGGCATCGGGGTGACGGGCATTCCGCCGAGGCGGGCGGCGCTTCCCGCGCCCCTCGGGTCCGTCGGGTGGGCGGGCTCGTCGCCGCCCGCCACCGGCCACTCCTCGGGGGCCGGAGGGGCGCCCCAGGAGACCTTCCGGTCGAGTTCGCCGCCGAACCCGGTCTGCCGGGAGGCGTTCGCCTGCCAGGCCGAGGCGGGCTCGGGGTCCTCGTCGAAGAAGACGGGCCCGGTCTCCTCCAGGGCGGGCACGGGCGCCGGGGCCGGGATCATCCGGTCGGGCCGCTGCTGCGGGTGCGGGTCGGGCTGCCGGTGCGGCGTGGGCGCCTGCTGCCGGGCGGGGCCCGGGGCGGAGGTCTGGCCGGGGAACCGTGCCGGGGACCGGTCCCGCGTACCGGAATCGGGCACGGCGGGGACGACCGGGAGGGGCGCGGGCCCCGGGGCCAGGATCGGGCCCGCCGGGGCGGCGGGGGCGGGCGGGTGCGGCGCGCCCTCGCCGTCCTTCGGCGCGGGCCTGCTCGTGCCGGGGACCCAGGCGCCGCCGTTCCAGTACCGGATGTATCCGGGAATGGACGGGTCCGGGTAGTACCCCGCCTGCGGTACCTCGCCGCCGCCTCCAGGAGGAGTAGCCACTGCCCCGACTCCGTTCAGTCACAACGCTTTTGAACCGCGCGGCCGCGTGCCGGACGTGCCGCGCCCAAGGAGGACAGTAACGAAGAACGTCCCCCGGGGAACAAAGAGCCAGCGAGAAAGGCCGCCTTCGGGGGGAAGGGCCCCAAAAACGCTCACTCAGCGTGACGTTTGGGCCGAGGGATGGGAGCCTGAGAAACTTTTCGAAAAAAACCTACAGAAGTCGCGTAATGAATCGTGGCCGCCCCGCTCTCCCCTGGTGAAAGCCCACCCGGGGCCGGTCCGCGAGAAGGAGCACGACCATGCAGAACACCCACCCCACCACCGTCGAGCGCGAACTGGAACTGAAGCTCGTCCTCTCCCCCGAGCGGGCCGTCCCGGTCCCCGCCCGGCTCGCCTACCGCACCGACGACCCGTACGCCATCCACATCACCTTCCACGTCGGCACCGAGCACCCCGTCAACTGGACCTTCGCCCGCGAGCTGCTCGTGGAGGGCGTCTTCCGGGCGTGCGGGCACGGCGACGTCCGCGTCTGGCCCACGAAGGTCGACGGGCGGGGCGTCGTCCTGATCGCGCTCTCCTCCCCCGACGGCGACGCGCTCCTGGAGGCTCCCGCCGCGCAGGTGTCCGCCTGGCTTGAGCGGACCCTGCGCGCGGTGCCGCCGGGCACCGAGTCGGAGCGCCTCGGTCTCGACGAGGGGCTCGCCGAGCTGCTCGCCACCACCGTGATCGCCGACGACCTGTGGATGCGCGACCCGTGGCCCTCGGACGAGGCCCAGGACGGCGAGCTGTGACCCCTCCCGCGCAGCCTCCTTCCGTACCTCCCCCTCCTCACCCCGTGGAGGGGACGTCAGAAGAGCTTTCCGGGGTTGAGCAGCCCCAGCGGGTCGAAGGTCGCCTTGATGCCCCGCTGGAGCTCAAGGCCGACCGGACCCAACTCGCGTGCCAGCCACTCCTTCTTGAGGACGCCCACGCCGTGCTCGCCGGTGATCGTGCCGCCGAGCGCGAGCCCGAGCGCCATGATCTCGTCGAAGGATTCGCGGGCCCGCCGGGACTCGTCCTCGTCGGCGTGGTCGAAGCAGACGACGGGATGGGTGTTGCCGTCGCCCGCGTGCGCGCAGACGCCGATGGTCAGGCCGTACTTCGCCGCGATCGCCGCCGTGCCGTCGAGCATCTCGGCGAGCCGGGTCCTGGGCACGCACACATCGTCGATCATGGTCGCGGGCTTGATCGTCTCCAGCGCCGGGAGGGAGAGCCGGCGCGCCTGGAGCAGGAGTTCGGACTCGGCGGAGTCCGCCGCCGGGACGACCTCGGTCGCGCCCGCCGCCGTGCACAGCTCCGCCACGGCGGCCAGATCGGCGGCCGGATCGGGGGTGTCGAAGGCACACAGGAGAAGCGCCTCGGTGGTGTCGGGCAGCCCCATGCGCGCCATCTTGTTGACGGCCCGGACGGTGGTGCCGTCCATGAGTTCGAGCAGCGACGGGGTGTGGCCGCGCTCCATGATCGCGCAGACGGCCTCGCACGCGGCGGCGGCCGAGGGGAACTCGGCGGCGAGCGCGAGCTGCGCCGGGGGCTGCGGCTTGAGCGCGAGCACCGCCCCCACGACGATGCCGAGACTGCCTTCCGAGCCGACGAAGAGCCGGGTCAGGTCGTAGCCGGCGACCCCCTTGGCGGTGCGCCGCCCCGTGGTCAGGAGCCGCCCGTCGGCGAGCACCACGTCGAGGCCGAGGACGTACTCGGCCGTCACCCCGTACTTCACACAGCACAGGCCGCCGGAGGCCGTGCCGATGTTCCCGCCGATGGTGCAGCTCTCCCAGCTGGAGGGGTCGGGCGGGTAGGACAGACCGTGCTCGGCCACGGCCCGTGAGAGCACCGCGTTGACCACGCCCGGCTCGACGACGGCGATCCGGTCGACCGGGTCGATCTCCAGGATGCGGTCCATCTTGACCAGGGAGAGCACGATGCAGCCTTCGGTGGCGTTGGCACCGCCGGACAGACCCGTCCTGGCCCCCTGGGGGACGACGGGCACGCGCAGTTCGGTGGCGGTGCGCATGACGTGCCGCACCTCGTCGACGGTGCGCGGGAGCACCACCACGGCGGGGGCGCCCGCCGCGCAGAAGCTCGCCATGTCACGGGAGTAGGAGGCCGTCACGTCCGGATCGGTGAGCACCGCCGCCTCGGGCAGCCCGGCGCGCAGTCGCTCGTGGAGCAGCGGGCGGAGGTCGTCCTGCTGAAGATCGTCCATGAGTCCAGCGTGGCACCCGGGGCCATCGGTGTGAACCCGCCGGAGCGGGCCCATCGTGTGCTCTTCACACAGGAGCGGGCGGGCGCACAGTGAGCGCCATGAAGACCCAGAACGTGTCGCGGGCGGTGCTCCTCGGCGGAGCGGGCGCGGTGTTCGCGGCGACGGCGCTGCTGTACGTCCCGGGGCTCGTCGGCCGGGGTCCGCCGCCCCCGCCGGGACCGGTGGAGCGGGCGGTGCTCGCGGCCCACGCGGGCGCCCCCGCCGCACTGCCCGACCTGGCCGCGCTGATCGCCGACCGCGAGGAGTGGCTGCGCGCCCACCCGGACGACGACGCCTCCTGGGCCCGGCTCGGCGCCGCGTACACGGAGCGGGGGACGCGGCTGGGGGACGTACGGGACTATCCCCGGGCCGAGCGGGCGCTGCGCCGCTCCCTCGCCGGGCGTCCGGCCGCGCGCGGCAATCTGGACGCACAGCTGGGGCTCGGGGCGCTGGCGGGGGCGCGGGGCGACTGGCGGGCGGCGAAGGAGTGGGGCGAGCGGGTCCGGAAGGCGGATCCGAAGCGCTGGCCCGTCTATCCGGTCCTGATCGACGCGTACAACGGTCTCGGGGAGTACGGGGCCGCCCGGAAGGCCGTGGAGAGCCTGGAGGGGCTGCGCTCGGGCGCGCTGGTGCGGGCGGCGCTCGCGGGGAGCTATCGGGACCGGGGCTGGCGGGAGGACGCCGACGCGGCGGCCCTTGACGCGGCGGCGCTCGCGGGGACGGACGCGGAGCGGACCCCGGCGCTCGTCCGGCTCGGTGATCTGGCGTGGGAGCGGGGCGAGCCGGAGGAGGCCCTGACGCGGTACGGGGCGGCGCTGCGGCTCGTCCCGGGGCACGGTCCCGCGCTCGCGGGCCGGGCGCGGGCGCTCGCCGGTCTCGGGCGTACGGAGGAGGCGCTGCGGGAGTGGCGGGCGGTGCTGGCCCGGCGCCCGGCGCCGCAGGACGTCCTCGACGCGGGCGAGCTGCACGAGGCGGCCGGTCTGGACGGGGCCGCGGAGGCCCTGTACGAGCGGCTGCGGTCGGGTGACTGGCCTACGGCCGGGGTGCCGCGCGCGCTGCTCGACGCGGATCACGGCGACCCGGACGCGGCGGTGGCCCGGATGCGGGCGGAGTGGGCGCGCGGGCACCGCTCGGTGCGGGTGGCGGACGCGCTGGGGTGGGCGCTGCTGCGGGCGGGCCGGGCCGGGGAGGCACTGGGGTACGCGAAACGGGCCACGGACGAGGGGTTGCGGAGCGCCCTGTTCACGTACCACCGGGGCGAGATCGAGCGCGCGCTCGAACAGGAGGGTCCGGCCCGGCGCCATCTGGCGGAGGCCCTGCGGATCAACCCGGTCTTCTCGCCCCTGCTGGCCCCGGCGGCGACGGAGTCCCTGTCGTCCCTGGGCGAGCCCTCGGACGAACTCCCCCCGGAACTGCGGCCGAGACCCCGCCAGGAACGACCGGCCAAGCCGGGCGGCGCACCGACGGAGAAACGGCCCGGGAAGAGGGACGGCGGAGGACGGGGCGGGGGTACGCGCGCGTAGGGCGGGCTTGAGACGGCGCCCGGTTCACCCGCCGGGACTTGTGGGACGGGGTACGCGCGCGTGGAGCAGGCTTGGTCCACCGGGGCGGGGGGTACACGCGCGTGGAGCGGGCGGGCGACAACCCCGAGTTGCCGCCGGACGGACCGGCGGGGGTACGCGCGCGTGGAGCGGTCTTCCGCTCGAAGAGGGGCCCGGTCTACGGCGGTAAACCGGGCCTACGCGCGCGTGGGTCCGGCCCGGGGCCTGTGCGGGGCTCCGGGCCGGGGTGTCGCGACGGGCCCCGTGTCCTGCCGGGACGGCGAAGGCCGGTCCGTGGCGTGCGGGCGCCCCGGACCGGCCGGTCGTGGAGGTGCGGCGCGGGGCCGGGGGGGGGCCTGCGGCACCGATAGCGACTAGAGGTTGCCGCGCTTCTCCTGCTCGCGCTCGATCGCCTCGAACAGGGCCTTGAAGTTGCCCTTGCCGAAGCCCATGGAGCCGTGGCGCTCGATCATCTCGAAGAAGACGGTCGGGCGGTCCTGGACCGGCTTGGTGAAGATCTGGAGCAGGTAGCCGTCCTCGTCGCGGTCGACGAGGATCTTCAGCTCGCGCAGGATCTCGACGGGCACCCGGGTCTCGCCGGCCCACTCGCCGAGGGTGTCGTAGTACGAGTCGGGGGTGTCGAGGAAGGCGACGCCCGCCGCCCGCATCGCGCGCACGGAGGCGACGATGTCGTTGGTGGCGAGGGCGATGTGCTGGACGCCTGCGCCGCCGTAGAACTCCAGGTACTCGTCGATCTGCGACTTCTTCTTCGCGATCGCGGGCTCGTTGATCGGGAACTTCACCTTGAGGGTGCCGTCCGCGACGACCTTGGACATCAGGGCCGAGTACTCGGTAGCGATGTCGTCGCCCACGAACTCCTTCATGTTCGTGAAGCCCATGACCTTGTTGTAGAAGCCGACCCACTCGTTCATCTTGCCGAGTTCGACGTTGCCGACGCAGTGGTCGATGGCCTGGAAGGTGCGCTTGGCCGGCGGCTCGACGATCGGGGCGGCGGAGACGTAACCCGGGAGGTACGGGCCGTTGTAGCCGGAGCGCTCGACGAGGGTGTGGCGGGTCTTGCCGTAGGTGGCGATGGCGGCGAGGACGACGGTGCCGTTCTCGTCCTTCACCTCGTAGGGCTCGTCGATGCCGGTGGCGCCGTGCTCGACGGCGTAGGCGTATGCGGCGCGCGCGTCCGGCACCTCGATGGCCAGGTCGACGACACCGTCACCGTGCTCGGCGACGTGCTCGGCGAGGAACCGGCCCCGGTCGGTGGAGGCCTTGATGACGGAGGTGAACACGAAACGGGCGGCGCCGTTGGTGAGGACGTAACTCGCGGTCTCGCGGCTGCCGTTCTCCGGTCCGGAGTAGGCGACGAGCTTCATGCCGAACGCCGTGGAGTAGTAGTGGGCGGCCTGCTTGGCGTTGCCGACGGCGAAGACGACCGCGTCCATTCCCTTCACGGGGAAGGGGTCGGCCTGCCGCGCCGTGGAGGGGGTGTGATCGAGGGTCTCAGTCATGGGCTCAGCGTCGCGCCGTCCGGCAAGGTGCGCAAGAGTTTGCTGTTTTACTGGTCAACTTGCACAGTGCACGATGAGTATGTACGGACGACTTGTACATCCTGACCACGGGGAGACCGCTATGACGATCGATCATTTGGACGGGCGCCTGATCGGGCTGCTCGCCCGCGAACCGCGCATCGGCGTCCTGGAGGCGTCCCGGCGGCTCGGCGTGGCCCGGGGCACGGTGCAGGCGCGGCTCGACCGGCTCCAGGCGAGCGGGGTGATCCGGGGCTTCGGGCCGGAGGTGGATCCGGCGGCGCTCGGCTATCCGGTGACGGCGTTCGCGACCCTGGAGATCAAGCAGGGGCAGGGCGCGGACGTACGGGAGCATCTGGCGACCGTGCCGGAGGTGCTCGAACTGCACACGACCACGGGCCACGGCGACATGCTCTGCCGGCTGGTCGCCCGCTCCAACGCGGACCTTCAGCGGGTGATCGACAAGGTGGTGGCGTTCGAGGGGATCGTCCGGGCGTCGACGGCGATCGTGATGGAGAACCCGGTGCCGCTGCGGATCATCCCGCTGGTGGAGCAGGCGGCGCAGGAGTAGGAACGGGCGCCTGGCGCCTCGGGACCTCGGCACCTCGGCACCTCGGGACCCCGGGAGCAACTTGCAGAGAAGTGGCTGCAAAGAAGTGGCTGCAAAAATACCTTGCAGCCACTTCTTTGCAACTCTAAGCTGAGGGCATGCCCAACCCCGAGGAATTCGTCAGCCGCTCACTCGACCCCCGCTCGCTGCGCGGGATCGCCCACCCCCTGCGCATCCGGCTGCTGCGCGCCCTTCGCCGCCACGGGCCCGCGACCGCCTCCCAACTGGCCGAGCGGCTCGGCGAGTCCAGCGGCGCCACCAGCTACCACCTGCGCCAGCTGGCCGCCCATGGCTTCGTCGAGGACGATCCGACCCTGGGCAAGGGCAGGGAGCGCTGGTGGAAGTCGGTGCACCAGGGGCTCAGCTTCGACGAGGAGCTGGTCAAGAACCCGGACCCCGAGGTGCAGGGCGCGCTCGACATCTTCATGCACGAGACCGCCACCATGCACACCCAGGAGCTGTCCACCTGGTTCGCGACCCGTCACACCTGGGACGAGTCCTGGTCCGGCGCCGCCGACATGAGCGACTTCACGCTGCACCTGCCGCCCGACCGGCTGCGTGAACTCAGCGCCGAGCTGCACAAGTTGATAGCCCACTACCACGCCACCTCCGACACCGAGGCGCCGGACGCCGCCCGGGTCCGGCTGCATCTGCACTCGTTCCCGCAGCACGGGGAGTGACGGCGGCGCGAGCCCCCTCCCGTACGCGGCACCGGTATGCCCGCACCCCCCTCACCAGCAACGACGGAAGGACCCACGGAGCCATGCACTCCGATATCCATCTCCAGCTGCACGCCCTGACCGCCGCCGAACTGCACCGCGAGAGCGCCGCGGACCACGCCCACGCCGCCCCCCGCCCGGCCGCGAGCACCGCCCTCCGGGTCCGACTCGGCTGGGTGCTGGTCGAGTTGGGCCTGCGCCTCGCCACCCCCGTCGACCGGTCCAGGCCGTTGGCCGCGTAAGCGACCCGGAGCGGACGGCGCGGGGAATTCCCTCTCCCCCGCCGGGAGTTCACCGGCCTCGTGGGTCGGGACCGGTCAGCAGGACGGGACCTTCGACTCCTGCCCCTGCTCCAGGGCCCTGAGGGAGGCGACCGCGTCGCCGAGCGCGGTGACGGGGACGAGCCGCAGGCCCTTCGGCAGCTCCGCGCGGGCGTCGGAGCACTCGGCCTTCGGTACGAGGAAGACGGTGGCCCCGTCGCGGGCGGCGGCCTGCGTCTTGAGGGAGACCCCGCCGACGGCGCCGACCGTGCCGTCGGGCTCGATGGTGCCCGTACCGGCGACGATCCGGCCGCCGGTGAGGTCGCCGCCGTCCCCGTCGCCGTCGAGCTTGTCGACGATGCCGAGGGAGAACAGCAGTCCGGCGCTGGGCCCGCCGATGTCGGCGAGGTGCAGCCGCACCTTCACCTTCTCGGGGTCCTTCTTCAGGAAACCGAGGGCGGCGAGGGTGGCCGCGTCCTGCGACTCCTTCATCTGCCCCAGGTTGTGCTTCTCGACCTCGGCGTCCGACTTCCCCGCCGGGTAGACGGAGTCGTGCGGCAGGACGGCCCGGTCGGTACGGAACCAGGCGTCGGCCACGTCCGTGAACCGGATGTCCGAGGAGGGGCCGGTGGCGACGATCGTCGTCATCCGCAACTGCCCCCGCGTCTCCCGGACCGGGGCGCCGGTGATCGTGATGACCTCCTGCCCCTTGTCCTCGCCGAGGACGTCGGCGGTCGTGCCGGGCTGCGCGATCGCGTACGGAAGCGGCGCGAGCCCGACGACGGCGAAGAGCCCGACGACGGGCAGGGCGCAGAGGGCGAGGGCACGGGGACGGGAGAGACCGGAGAGCACGCCCCCAATCTACTGGGACCGGGGCGCGTACGGGGCCGGGGGCGTACGGGGCCGGGTCCGTTCCCACGGGGACGGGGGCCGCACCGCCGCCGTACAGGCTCGTACTGCCGGCCCTTGCGGCGCCGGGGCCGTGGCCCCCGTGCAAGCCGCGTCGTCCGTACCTGCGGCGCCGGGGCCGTGCCCCGTACAGACACGCATGCCGCCTGTCCCTGCGGCGCCAGGGGCGTACCTGCGTACTGGCTCGCGCGCAGTCCGTCCCTACGGGGGCGCCAGGGACATACCCGCGTACAGGCTCCCATCGTCCCCCTGCGGCGCGCCGGGCATGCCCCCGTACAAGGGGCCCCACCGCCTCCGCCCCGCGCACCGGAGTCTGCCGGGCCCGTGCGGGAGGGGGCGCCCCCGGTGGGCCGGGGGCGGCTTCGGCGGTGGTTCGGTGGTGGGGTCAGCGCAGGGCGTCCGCCACCTCTCGGGCCGCGTCGACCACGCGGGGGCCTACCCGCTCCGGGACGGCGTCGGCGAGCATGACCACGCCCACGCTGCCCTCCACGCCCGTCACTCCCACCAGCGGGGCGGCCGCGCCGCTCGCGCCCGCCTCCAGTTCGCCGTGGGTGAGGGTGTAGCCCGGCTCGATCAGGCTGCCCTGGCGGGCGGCGAGGATCGCCCGGCCGGCCGCGCCCCGGTCCAGGGGGTGGCGGAAACCGGCCCGGTAGGCCACGTGGTAGTCGGTCCAGGTCGGTTCGACGACCGCGACCGCGAGCGCCTCCGCCCCGTCGACGAGGGTGAGGTGCGCGGTCGCGCCTATGTCCTCGGCGAGCGAGCGCAGCGCGGGCAGCGCCGCCTCCCGCACCAGCGGGTGGACCTGGCGGCCGAGCCGCAGCACGCCGAGGCCGACGCGGGCGCGCCCGCCGAGGTCGCGGCGGACGAGGGCGTGCTGTTCGAGGGTGGCGAGCAATCGATAGACCACGGTCCGGTTGACTCCGAGTCGGTTGGACAACTCGGTGACGGTCAGGCCGTGGTCGGTGTCGGCGAGCAGTTTGAGGACTCTGAGTCCCCGGTCGAGCGTCTGGGAGGTCTCCGCGGTCACGACGCCCTCTCCTTAGGAGTGAGTGGCGGCGGTGCTCTCACGGGATCCGGTCGCCGGTCCCGTCGGCGACACGCGGAGAGGCCGCCGGCAGGAAGGGGTACACCGGCTGCGCTCCGCGGCGGCGCTGCCACGGGGCGAATGCTTTGAGCCGGGACAGTAGCGACCCGCTCCGCTCAGCGGAAGACCTCGTCCAGAATCCGGGCGCCGACGACCGGATGAAGACGGTTCGGGACTTTCGTCGGTCGCACGCGGGACTTTGGTGGACAAGACCGGCTTGTCCGTGCCCGTAGCGTGGAGGGGCCCGGAGGCCGACCGTGGGGGCCGGTCTCCGTCGCGTGTCCCGCCCGGTTCTTCCGCGGGGGACGGGTGAGGCCCGTACGAACGCCGTCGTACGGGCCTCAGTCCTTCCCGCCGGGACTTCCCCTCAGGATTTCCCGCCGGGACTTCCCACCGGGACTTCCCCGTGGGGACTTCCCGGCGGGGGCGTCACCGCATCCGGGTGGCCCACTCCTGGACCTTCTTGATCCGTTCCCGGATCTGGCCCGCGGTCGCCTCGGCGCTCGGCGGTCCGCCGCAGACCCGGCGCAGCTCGGTGTGGATCACACCGTGCGGCTTGCCGGTCTGGTGGACGTACGCGCCGACCATCGTGTTGAGCTGTTTGCGCAGTTCGAGCAGTTCCTTGTGGGAGACGACCGGCCGCCGCTCCGCCGGAAGCTCCAGGAGGTCCGCCTCGGTGTCCGGCTTCTTGCGGCTGTGCGCGATCTGCCGGGCCTGCCGCTTCTGGAGCAGCAGCTGCACCTGGTCGGGTTCGAGGAGACCGGGGATGCCGAGGTAGTCCTGCTCCTCCTCGCTGCCGGGGTGGGCCTGCATGCCGAACTCGGCGCTGTTGTAGAGGACGCGGTCGAAGACGGCGTCGGACTCCAGCGCCTCGAAGGGCAGCATGTCCTGCTCGCCGGTGTCCTCGTCCTGCTGGCGCTCGGCCTCCGCCATCTCCTTCTCGGACTCGGCGTACGGGTCCTCGTCCTCGCCCGCCTTCTTCGGCTTGTCGAGGACGTGGTCGCGCTCCACCTCCATCTCGTTGGCGAAGCCGAGGAGGCTCGGGATCGTCGGGAGGAAGACGGAGGCGGTCTCGCCGCGCCTGCGGGAACGCACGAAACGGCCGATGGCCTGCGCGAAGAAGAGCGGGGTCGAGATCGTCGTCGCGTACACGCCGACCGCGAGGCGGGGCACGTCGACGCCCTCGGACACCATGCGGACCGCGACCATCCAGCGGGAGCCGTCCTCGCTGAACTCGTCGATGCGGTTCGAGGCGCCGGTGTCGTCGGAGAGGACGACGGTGGCCTTGGTGCCGGTGATCTCGCGGATCAGCTTGGCGTAGGAGCGGGCCGAGTCCTGGTCGGAGGCGATGACGAGGCCGCCCGCGTCGGGGATCGACTTGCGGACCTCGGTGAGGCGCTGGTCGGCGGCGCGGAGCACGTTCGGCATCCAGTCGCCCTTGGCGTCGAGCGCGGTGCGCCACGCCTGGGAGACGGCGTCCTTGGTCATCGGCTCGCCGAGCCGGGCGGCGATCTCGTCGCCCGCCTTGGTGCGCCAGCGCATGTTGCCGCTGTAGGAGAGGAAGATGACCGGGCGGACGACGCCGTCGCCGAGGGCGTTGCCGTAGCCGTAGGTGTAGTCCGCCGACGAGCGGCGGATGCCGTCGTTGCCCTCCTCGTAGGTGACGAAGGGGATCGGGTTGGTGTCGGAGCGGAACGGGGTGCCGGTGAGGGCGAGCCGCCGGGTGGCGGGCTCGAAGGCCTCCAGACAGGCCTCGCCCCAGGACTTGGAGTCTCCGGCGTGGTGGATCTCGTCGAGGATGACGAGGGTCTTGCGCTGTTCGCAGCGGTTGCGGTGGAGCATGGGGCGGACGCCGACACCCGCGTAGGTGAGGGCGACGCCGTCGTACTCCTTGCTGAGCGGCCCGGCGCTGTACTCCGGGTCCAGCTTGATGCCTATCCGCGCGGCGGCGGCGGCCCACTGCTTCTTCAGGTGTTCGGTGGGCGCGATGACGGTGACCTGCTGCACGACGTGGTGGTGCAGCAGCCACGAGGCGAGGGTCAGCGCGAAGGTGGTCTTGCCGGCGCCGGGGGTGGCGACGGCGAGGAAGTCACGGGGCTGCTCCTGGAGGTACTTCTCCATCGCCCCCTGCTGCCAGGCACGCAGCTTGTTGGCGGTACCCCACGGGGCCCGTCCGGGGAAGGCGGGAGAGAGGTGATGGGAGGAGGAAGTGGTGGAAGTAGTCACGATCTCCGGGTTCGACGCTCGTCCAGATATGACAACCGGGCCACCTTACCGGGGCAGCCGTCACGGGGCGGCCCGGACGAGGCCGTGACCTCGGGGGGTGCGGCGCGTCTCACATGGGGGGCGTGGGTCACACCGGGGGCGGGGCACACGGGGGCGAGGCTCGGCCGGGTCGGGCCCGGGTCGCCCGGTCCGCCCGACCCGACCCGCCCGACCCGACCCGCCCGTGCCCGGGTCAGCGGGCGAACCGCGGGAGCTGCACGGCGATCTTGGGGACGTCGAGGGCCCCCTGGCAGACGTCCAGGACGAAGGTCTCGGCCTCGTCGACGTCGAACGCGGGGTCGAGCGGATGCCCGTTGACCTGGAGGAAGACCCAGGTCGCGTACCAGGCGATGCGCTTGTTGCCGTCGACGAGACCGCGGTTGCGGGCGAGCGACTCCATGAGCGCGGCCGCCTTCTCCCAGATCCCGGGGTAGGCGTCCTGGCCGAACACGCTCGACTGCGGACGAGCCAGGGCGGAGTCCAGCAGACCGTAGTCACGCACCTCGCTCGCGCCGAGACGCTCCGCGAGGTTCAGGAGCTGCGGCAGCGTGAGGAAGTACGTCACGCCAGCCGCCGGTTCAGCTCCGCACTGGCCTTCAGTACCTGCTCGGCCGCCTCTTCGAACAGGCGGGAGTGTTCGTCCACCGCCCTCATCACCGCGTCGTGCGCGAAGGACTGCATGCTGCGGCCCTCCGCCTCGGCGCGCTCGCGCAGGGCGTCCAGCTCTTCCTCGGTGAACCTCACGTTGAGACCGGCCATAGCAGCATGGTACCGCGTGGTACCACACGGTGTCAGAGGCGGTGCGCCTCCGCCCCCCGCAGCCTCGTCGCCACCCACGCGCCCACCGCCGCCACTCCCGCCATCGGCAGGAACACCGCCGCGAAGGCTCCCGGGTGGGAGCCGGTGGCGGTGGTGGCGGCGACCGTGTGGCCCACCGCGCCGCCGCCGAGGGCCGCGAAGGCCGCGCCGCCCGCCGCGAGCAGCAGGACGTTGGAGAGGCCGTCGGAGATCTGGAGCGCGGCCGAGTTCGCGCCCACCTCCTCCGGCGCGGACAGCTTCATCAGGAGCACGCTCGTCGAGGCGATCACCGCGCCCATGCCGAGACAGCCCAGGGCCCAGGCGAGCGCGAGGACCCAGACGGGCACGGCCGTGATCAGCACGCTGGGCGCCGCCGCGATGGCGATCGCGACCAGGACCATGCCGAGGACCACGAGCCGTTCCCGGTACGGCTCCGTCCACGGCCGGGACTGGATCCAGGAGCCGAGCGCCCAGGTCAGACCGCCCATGGCAAGGGAGAGACCGGCCAGGGTCGGGCTCAGCCCCCGCTGGGTGACCAGCATCAGCGGCACGAACGACTCCGCCGCGATGAACGCGCCGGCGGCCAGTCCCCGCAGCAGGACGACGGAGGGCAGCCCCCGGGCGGCCCGGTAGGTGCCCTTCGGCAGCAGCCCCCGTACGGCGGGCACGAGGAGCGCCGCGCCCGCGAGGGCGGGCAGGAGCGAGAGCCAGCGCAGTTCCTGCCCCGCGTACTGGAGGAGCGCCACGCCCGCCGAGATGCCGAGCGCGAGCCGGATCCGGCGCCGGTCCCAGGGCGCGAGGGTCACGCTCGGATCGGCCGGGCCCGAGGCGGTGCGGCGGATCGCCGGGAGCGCGAGGGCCAGCGGGAAGACGACGAGGACGGGGATGCCGAGGAAGACCCAGCGCCAGCCGAGGTGCTCGGTGACCGTCCCGGAGGCGAGCGGCCCGACGACCGAGGGCACGACCCAGCTGGCGGCGAACGCGGCCATGATCGCGGGCCTGAGGTGTTCCTCGTAGGCCCGGCCGACGACCACGTACAGCGCGACGATCACCAGACCGCCGCCGAGACCCTGCACGGCCCGGCCCAGGATGAACAGCCACATGGTGCCGGCGGTGCCGGAGAGCAGCAGTCCCGCCGCGAAGGCGCTGATGCCGGTGGTGAGGGGCGCGAGCGGCCCGGTGCGGTCGGACCACTGTCCGGCGAGGACCATCGCGAAGAGGCTGGTGGTGAAGTACGCGGAGAAGGCGAAGGCGTACACGGACACGCCGTCCAGCTCCCGGGCGGCGACCGGCATGGCGGTGCCGACGGCGGTCGCCTCGAAGGCGATGAGCAGGACGACGGAGACGATCCCGATGCTGAGCGCCCGGTGGGCCGCGTCGAGGACGGACCCCTTGGTGTCGTCGTGTGCGGGGATACGGGCTCCGGGGTCCGGGGGAAGCCCGACGGCTATGTCGGGGTCCGCCGCGGCGTCGCGGGGTTCGAGGGCGCTCATTCCCCCAGAGTAAGAGGTGTCCCCCGCTATGACCCCTGTCAGGAGTCCCGTTCGCCCTCGGTCGCCGGTCGTAGGTCCGTGAACGGAGTATGGCAGCGGTATTGCGGTCCTGTGGCAGCCCCCGCCTCCCCCTTGAGTCCCTCCCGCCCCCGCCCTACGGTCGTGTCCATCACCACATGACCGTGTGCCCGAGTGGTTGAGGGGCTCGCCTGCAAAGCGAGTTACGTCGGTTCGATTCCGATCACGGTCTCCACCGCCTGAACGGGGCGAGACGGACGGGTGGCGCCCCGCAGGGGGTGCCACCCGTCCGTCGTGCGTCTCGGTCTCCGTCTCGGTCTCCGTCTCGGTCTCCGGCCGTCGCTACGGCTCCCCGCGCCACTTCTTCGTGGTGAAGACGGGCTTCGCGGGGAGCCCCGCGTCGTTCTCGCAGCCCAGCTTCCGCACGATCTCCAGGGCCACGGAGTGGACGACGGTGACGTACGCCTCGCGGACGGCGGGGGTGCTCTGCGGGTAGGTGCCCTTCAGCGGCCTGTCGAAAGTGGCGTAGACCTGGAGGGGGGCCGGAGCCTTCTCCGAGCCCTTGAGGCGGGGGCTGGAACATCCCACGTAGAGGTGAGCCGTCTTGTTGCTCGCGCTTGTCTCCCGGCCCATGGTGTACAGGGACCGCCCCTGTGCCCACCATGTGGAGCCGTTGTTGAACAGGTCGTCCTTCTCGTAGAGGCGCACGTCGATGTCGATCCCGGTCTTCAGGGGAGCCTTGGCTGCCAGCTCGCACATGGAGGGATGGCCGAGCGGCCTGCCGGTCTGCCACGTCTCCCAGTCCGCGACCACCCGATCGGCAGCCCGGTCCAGCGTGCTGCCACTCGACTCGAACGTCTTTGTACCCAAGAGCGTTCCGGCCGCCGTCTCCGCCTCGGGCGACAGCGTGTTGTCACACTTCTGCGCCGCCTTCGGAGGGTCCCCGCTCCCACAGGAGGTGAGGAGCAGCCCCAGGGCCAGCGCGGTCGAGACGGACACGGACAGTCTTCTCATCGGGGTTCCTCGGGAGTGGGGGACCGGGGCTTCGCGGGCCGCGCCCAGCGCGAGGCCCCGGGTCATTTCCGCTCGGTGAGCACCGGCTTGGCGGGCAGTCCCGCGTCGTTCTCGCAGCCCAGGTTCCTCACCAGCGCGAGGCTGACGGAGTGCAGGACCGTGAGGTACGCCTCGCGGGTGGCGGGGGTGTTCGGCGGTAGCGTTCCGCGTGTGCCCGCGGTGAGCGTGCCCTGGATACGGGCGGGCACCGTGTCGGAATCCTTCATCCGGGGGCTGGAGCATTCCAGGAACAGATAGGCCGCCTTGTTGTCGGAGCTGGCCTCCCGGCCCATGGGGTAGAAGTGCCGCTCGGGGAGTTTGACGTCGCCGTAGAAGTCGCCTTCGTCGTGGTACAGCCAGAAGTTGATCGACAGCTCGGTCTTCGCGTCGGCCGGTGCGATCTCGCACAGCGGCGGGTGTGACGCCCACTTGTCCGACTTCTCCTGGTCGCCGATCAGCCCCTTCGCGGTCTGCTCCACCCCGCTCGCCTTCAGGGACTGGAACCTCTCCGTTCCCAGCACCGAGGCGAGTGCTTTCGCCGCCTGCGGCGAAAGCGTGTCGTCACACTGGCCCTCTGCGGTGACCCGCGGCTCGTCCCCCTCTCCGCCGCCACAGGCGGTGAGAAGGAGACAGAGGGCGAGACCCACGGTGACGGACGTGAACGTTCTGCGCATGGCGTTCCTCGGAAGGCAGTCGGTGGATCAACCGGTCTCGGGCGCGTTGCCGGTCTGCTTCGCGTGATCGTTGCCCAGACCGTAGCCGCCGGCCACGGACTCGATCATGTCCTGCTTGAAGTTGCTGCTCACCTTGTCGCTGTGCATCCCGAGGAAGCGCTCCATCGGGGACTCGGCGCTGTACCGGCCCGCCGTGTACAGGGCGGCCTTGTCCTCATGGATCTTGTCCTCGGTCGCGTCCTTGTGGTCCTCCACCGACTTGTCCGACCAGTCGCCGATGACCTGCCCGGCAAGCTGCTCCATGACGCCGGATCCGGTGTCGACGGCGAGCGGGACGAGGATGGCGGCCGCGCCGACGGCGGCGGTCGCGGGCAGGAAGGCGACACCGGCGGCGATGCCCACGGTGGCCCCCAGCTCCACCCACCCGGCCTTGGCCGCCTGCGCCTTCTCGTACTCCTCGTGCTTCTTCATGCCCTCGGCCTCGACCTGGTTGGCACGCGACTCGTCGAGGAGACCCTGGAACGTGGCGCCCGTGTACACGGCGGACCGGGCCTTGCCCTCGTCGATCGTGCCGTCGGGGCCGACCTGCGCCTCCAGGACGCTGGTGGTGTAGAGCCGTTCGGCGGTGGACAGAGAGGCGTACGCGTCCGGGTGCTGGCCCAGGGCGCTGAGGAACCTCACCGCGGGCTCGCGGTCGAACTTCGGGTGGGCCGAGGGGTCCTGCGCCGGGGCGTAGACGCTGTTGGGGTCGTTCTTGCCGAGGGCCCAGTTGAGGTCGTCGATGTACCCGGCGCCCATGTTCCCGAGACTGTCCGCCAGCGGTGACTGCCACTTCTTCAACAGCTCGGCGTCACCACCGTACTTGGCGACGACGTCGGTCATGATCTTGGCCGTGGCCTCGTCCCGCTTCAGCTCCGGCGTCGGGTCGTCCCAGCCGTGGCCGAGCGTCGCCGCCTCCAGGGCGTGGCCGAGCGCGTCGGGCATGTAGTCGGCGGACTTCTTGGCCGCGTCCAGGTCGTGGCCGTCGATGTCGGGGAAGAACTCGTACTTCTCGTTCCCGAAGAAGTCGAGGTAGTTCTTGATCTCCTTGCCGTCCTTGTCCTTGCCCAGGTTCAGCTCGCCGCCGGGGCTGCCGTCCCTGTTGTACGACGTCGGGTCCTGCGAGAAGAAGTCCTTCGCCGCCTCCGGACTGTGTCCCAGGGCCTCCAGCATCGGGACCATCGGGTCGAAGCCGGAGCCGTTCACACCGGACGGGTTGTACTGGTTCTTCAGCCAGCCGCCGCCCAGCGGCTTGCTGTCGGCGAAGAGGTACGGGTCCTTCGCGTGCAGCTGCGTGACGTGCTCGGCGATCGGGACCAGGAACTTCGGGTCGTAGTTGCCGTAGCGCATGATGCCGCCGAGCAACTGGTAGCCGTACGCAGGGTTGTTGTCGTACTTGACCAGCGGGATCCGCTCGGTGCCCAGTTTGCGCATGTCCTTGGACCACGACTCGGTCCACGCGTCGCCGCCCTGAGTGGCGTTCGCCAGGTTGAGGCCCAGGTTCTTCTGGAGTTCCTGGACGTCGGCGAGGCGCTGCTTGTCGACCTTCGAGTAGTCATACGTGTCCGTGGACAGCTGACCGAAGAACTCCAGGGAGCCCTTGGGGCCGAGGTTGTCGTAGAAGGTGCGGGAGAACTCCCTCGAACCGCTGTTGTCCTTCAGCAGTTCGTTGAGTTCCGCCAGCTCCTCGTGCGTGAGGTCCCGGCCCTTCTTCGCCAGGTCGGACGCGCGGCGCGCCTCCTCGGCGTCGAGGCTGCCGTACGTGGGCGCGCTGAAATTGTGCTGGTCGGTGGTGATGTTGGCCTTGAGCGCGTTCGAACAGGACACGTCGGCCTCGTCGCAGACCTCGACGATCGCGTCGATCCGCCGCTGCATCACCGCGACGGCCTCCCGTTCCTTGCGGACCAATTCGGGGAAGTCGGGGTCGTGCCGCGTCCCCTGGTCCCTGGTCTCCGCCAGCGGCTCGACGGCCGACACCACTCCGGCCGAACTCACCTTGAAACCGGCGGCGGGCGCCTCCGTGTCGACGATCTTCTTGAGGTCGTCCTTCGCCTTCTTGAAGGCGTTGTACCCGTCGAGCAGGACCTTGTGGATGCCGTCGGCGGCCTTCGCCGCGTCGCCGAACTCCTTCGCCGTCTTATCCACGAACGGCTTGGTGACCTCGGCGTTCACCCCGCGCCAGTAGTCGTCCTTGGCCTTCGCCGCCATGGTCGTACGGGCGTCCTCGGCGAGCTTGTCGAGGCTGCCCTTCATCGTCGACCAGTCGTCGGCGGCGGACTTCATCTTGTCCAGCGGCGCCTGGTACACGTTGTCAAAGGTCAGCACAGCAGCCCCCGGCCTACTTGAAGTACTCGTTGATCTTGGAGGCCGCGAGGGCCGCCTTGATGTCCGCCTCTTCCTTCGCGTGCGAGGCCGCGCTGTAGTCGAGGTGGTTGGAGATGTTGGCGCAGGCGTCGAGCAGCGTGTTCAGCTGCGAACTCCACGTCTCCTGGACGGTGGCCATCGCCGAACCGGTACGGAAACCGTGGCTGGACATGCCTCCCGCCGCCTCTGTGGTGTTCGTCCGCGCGTGATTGCCGTCCTTGGCCAACCGGCCGTGCAGCGCGTAGGCGGCGCTGCCGATGGCGCCCAGCTTGTCCTGGTCGACGCTGAGGTCGGCGTTCCCGCCACCACCGCCCGGCTCCGGGGCGACCTGGTTGAGCCGCATGCTCACACTGGCCGTGGAGGCGGTCCGAACGGACGCCCACTCCTCTTCGAACGACATGCTCCACCCCCGCTGACACCACTGCCCTCGCAGCCCGTACGGGCTTCGCCCCCGCAAGTTCGTCTCCCGGGGAGGCACCGCGATCGTAGCCCCAGAAAAGCCCGTTCGAGCATTGCGGGTACGGAATCCGCCCCACTTCGGGGATCTTCACCGGGTACGCGCATCCACTTCACCTTCGCAACCCGGACAGCCCGGACTTTTCCCGGACCCGAGCCGCCGTACGCGACGAAGACCACGCCTCCGTCTCGGCCGCACCGTCGTACGCGACACCCTCCCGGCACGGCCACCGAACCGCTGCTCGATAGGCTCGGCCCGCCCCCGTCGCCACGGGGCGCACGGAAGACGGGGGTGCTGGGATGACGGAACGGGCGCGCGTGGAGGGGGAGTACGCGGTTCGACGGGAGGCGACGGAAGCGGCCGGGGCGCCGGATGGGGCCAGGGCTCTGGACGGGGCCGCCGCGCCGGACAAGGCCGGGACCCTGGACGGAGCCGGGACTCTGGACGAGGCCGCCTCATCTGGCGCAAGGGCCCGCTCGCCGAGAACATCCGGCGGCGCGAGGCCGCGGTGAAGCGGCTGACGGCGCCACCGGACACCGCCGTGCCGTCCGCGCGCCCCTCCCGGCGCCGCTTCCTCACCGGGGCGGCCGTGGGCATGGGCGTCCTGGGCGTGGGCGGCGGGGCGGGGGCCTGGTGGCTGAGGCGGGGCGAGGATGCCTCCCCCGCTGACGACGTACCCCCCGACGACGTACCGCCCGCCGTGGCGGCCCCGGAGGCGGCGTTCCTCTCGGCGGTCGACACCGGGCAGGACGAGGTGCCCAATACGCTGTGGGGGCCGCTCGACGTGATGGCACCCGGGGACGAACTCCCCCTGCCCGTAAGAGACGTGCTGGTCGTCCCGGCGAAGGCGGGTGGGCTGCTCGCCCTCGCCGTCACGGACGGCAGGGAGCGGTGGCGGGCCGAGGACACCGACGCCGGGGCCGGATTCGTCTCGGTCGCCGACCGGATGGTCGTCGGCGTGGGGAAGGACGGCACCCCTCCGCACGTACGTGGCCGCGACCGGGGCTCCCGTCCGGCAGGGCGGCGAGGGAGCGGCGGGGGTCCTCGCGGCCGACGCCGCACGGATCTATCTGGTGACGCGGGACGACGAATTGCGCGCGGTCGACGCATGGACGCTCGCCACCGTCTGGACGCGCCTGATGCCCTCGCCTCGCTCCACGCACGGCCCCGCGCGGGCGGCGGTCGGCGGGAAGCGGCTGGCGGTCCACGGGAGGGACGGCCAGGTCTCGGTCCTCGACACCGGCACCGGCACCGGCACCGGGGAGACCGTGTGGAAGATCAAGGGCCAGGGCACCCAGGGCCAGCGGCCCGTCGTCTCCGGCGGCGTCCTGTACCTGGGCGGCCCGCAGCTGATGGCTCGACGGCGGCGAATTCCTGTGGAAGGAGGGGGCCGTCGGCCACATCGACAAGGAACAGGGCTGGGGCAGTCCGACGGTGGACGGCGACTTCGTCGTCGCCGTCGACGGCCGCCGGGCGTTCCGCTTCCGCACCCGGTCCGACCTCGCCTCCGGACCGTCCTGGGAGTGGACCGAGGCCATGGACACCTGGGGCGAGGGCATCACCGCGCCCGTCGTGGAAGGCGCGACGGTCTGGCTCCCGGAGAGCGACGACAGTGTCGTCCGGGTGGTCCACAAGACCACGCACGCGCGCCTGTTCACCGTGCGGATGGAACGCGAGGGGCCCTATCGGCTGGTGAGCGCCGCCCACCGGGTGTTCGTCGCGCGCGGCGGGCGGATCGCGGCCATGCCGGTGTACGGGGTCTGAGCGGGCCCGCCCCGGGGCCGGGCTCGGACTCCGTACGCCGGGCCGGTCCCGCTCAAGGTCCCGTCAGCTCCGGCGCGAGCGGAGGACGGGCACGGCGACGGCTCCGGCGATCAGCACGGCGGCGCCGATGCCGAGCCCGATCCACAGCCCGTTGCCGCCGTCCTGGCCGGAAGCAGCGGCCTGCGGAGCGGGAGCGGGCGCGGAGGAGGAACCCGAGGCGGCGGGTTCGGACGGCGAGGGAGCCGAGGAGGCCGGATCGGACGGCGTCGGGTTCACGGTCTCGGCGAGATCGTCGATGGGCCGGACTCCGGCCGGACCGGGGTCGCCGGGCGTCTTCAGCGTCCGCAGCGGCCGGATGGCCCCGTACCCGATGAAGTCGCTGCGCTTCCCGCCCTCGGTGGGCTTGGCGATGGTGTTCAGCATGACCCTCAGGACCTGGTTGTTGGTCCACTCGGGGTGCTTGGACCAGAGCAGCGCGGCGGCGGCGGAGGCGAGGGCGGTGGCGTCACTGGTGCCGGAGGAGGTGCAGATCCGGCCTCCGGAGCAGGCGGCGACGATGTCCTTGCCGGGCGCCACCAGGTCGACCTGAGGTCCGTGCTGGGAAAACGGCAGGTGCGTCAGCTTCTTGTCGATGGCCCCGACTCCGACGACACCCGGGGTGGCGCCCGGGTACTCGACCCTGTTGGACTTGTCCCCGGTGTTGCCGACGGCGGCGAAGATCAGGGCACCCTTGTCCAGGGCGTACTTCACGGCGTCCGTGAGCTGCTGGGAGCCGCTGGTCGCGGCCTGCGAGATGTTGACGACCTTGGCACCCGAGTCGACGGCGAAGCGGATCGCCTTGGGCATGACCTCGTTGAACTCGCGATCGGCGTCCGCTTGGGACTTCTTGCCGGCCTTGGCTCCCGGCACACGCACGGGAAGGATCTTTGCCCCGGGGGCGAGCCCGAACGCCCCCTCCCCTCCGGCGGCCTCGCCCGTGCCCGCGATGAGAGCGGCCATGCCGGTCCCGTGACCGGCGTAGTCGGTGAACTCGTCGCCGGGTTCGTCCCTCGCGAAGTCCTTGCCCTTGAGCACCTGGCCCGCGAGGTCCGGGCTCTGCCGCTCCACGCCGGAGTCGATGACGGCGACGGTCACGCCCTTGCCCGTGCTGAGCCGCCAGATCTCCTCGGCGCCCATGGCGTCCAGATGCCACTGCCGGTCCCGGACGCCCGCCGAGTGGGCGGGCACGGAGGCGATGCCCACCAGGAGCATCCCCAAGGCGGCCCCGGCGGTGACCCGGGCACGGCTGCGACGAACACTCCTGGTACGCATCTGCTTCCGCTTCCTCGCGCTGATCAGTCGATGACGGGCGGCGCCACACGGCGGCCCTGCTGCCAGGTCTCCTCGTCCTCGACCAGATAGTCGGGACGCTCTCCGCTCTGCTCCTCGCGCTCGCCCGGCTTGGCCTGGCCTCCGCGCACCAGACCGGAGCCGCCCGGCGTGAAGGGACGCCCGGCGCCACCGGCCGCCCCGGCGCGCTGCGCCCGGCCGCCGACGACCCCGCCGGTCTCGCCCGCGAGCCTGCGTCCGCCGCTGATGCCGCTCTGGCCGGAGCCCGCGCCGCCCATCGGGCCGCCCATGCCGTGGCCGCCCATGGGGCTGCGGCCCATGCCCGCGCCGCCGCGTGCGCCGGGTTCGGTGCCGATGACGGTGCCGCGCGGGATGCCGGTGCCGGGACGGCCGTTGCCCTGGGGGACGGGACGGCCGCCGCTGATGCCCTCGCGGGGGACCCCGTGGACGCCTTCGCGGGGGATGCCGCCGAGCGGGCCGAGTCCGCGCGGACCGCCGCCCGTGACCGGGCCCCGGGGTCCGCCGCCGGTGACCGGCGCGGGCGGGCCCGCCGGTCCCGGGCCGCCCTTCCCGGTGAACGGGGGCACTCCGGTGGTGATCAGCGGAGGCGCGCCGCCGTCCGGCTTGGTGAGCGGAGGCTGGCCGGGCTGCGCGGGGCCGGGTCCGGTGGTGGTCGGGTTCGGCAGGGTCCCCACGCTGTCGATGCCCAGGTCCACGGGCACGTCGGGCCGGACCTCGGGCCTGATCACCGGGGTCGGGCCGGTCGTGTCGTGCGACGGCGGGACGGCGAGGGGGTCGGAGGTGGTGCGGTTCCCGTCCGGCTGGTGCTGCGCGACCGTGTACGTACCCGTGGTGGTCCCTGTCGTCCCCCGGCTCCGCTCACCCTGCGACGTGTAGCCCTCGGGCTGGCCGTACTCGCGGCGGCTGCCCAAGTCCGCCGGTACGAAGTCCCCCGGTGGCGGCGGGAACGATGGTGCCGCGAGGCCCTTCATGTTCTGGGTCGCCCAGGTGTACGCCTCGGAGAGCCGCTTCATCTCGGCGGCTGCGGCCTCCTTGTTCTCCTTCTCCTTGGCCTCGATCGCCTTGAGGTCCTCGCTCGCGGCCATCGCGTTCTTCGCGTTGCGGGCGACGGTCGCGGAATCGGGGTCGTTGCGGTACTTCATCGCCGCTTCGAGGTTCGCCTTGGCCGAGGCGTGCGAGGTGTAGCGGGGGGTGGCGCTCTGCGCGGTGGCGATGCCGTGGGCTGCGTGGTCCATCCACTTGGCCGCGTCGGTGCTGTACTCGCCCAGCGAGTGGGTCGCGCTGACGACGCTCTCGGCCCAATCGGTGAACGACTTCTCCGCCTCGCCCTTCCAGTCCACCCGGCCGGTCCGGTTCTTGAGCTGGGTGGCGATGCGGTGCATCTCCGCGGACGCCGCCCTCAGCCGCTCCGCCGCGTTCCCCACGGAGAACGTGCTGGCCTCGTCCAGCCACTCCAGCATCTGCTGGTGGGTCATCGAACGGAAGTCGGTGCCCCCGCCCCCGCCACCCGATTCAGCGCTCATTCCTCGCCTCTTCCCCGTGTCCCTCTGATTCCGCGTGATCCCGTCACCGACCGCTACGTGAGGGTGTCGCCCTCGCTCGTCACGCTGCCCTTGCTCACGGGCGCGCGGCCGGCCGCCTCGTCCGCCTGTCGCTTGGCTACCTCGGTCCGCTGGTGGATCGCGAGCATCTTGCGCCTGGTGTCCTCGTCCAGCTGCTCGAAGCCGTCCTTGGACGCGACGACCGCGATGCCGAGGCCTTCCAGACAGTCCTGCAACAGACCTGACAGATCCGTCAGTTGACTCAGCACATGGTGGTACGCGTCGTACACGCCGGTCGCCTCGGACCAGGCGGCGCCACCGCCGCCGAACTGGGCGCGCACCACCGGGTCGGCCTTCATCTTGCCCTTGTCGGCCTCGGAGGAGGTGAGCATCTCGATGAGGCCGTCGATGCTCGTCTTGAACTCGGTCATGGACTCCGAGTTGTAACGCACGGCCTCCGTGCTCATACCACCCAGTTCGGGCCTCATCCCGCGTTCCTCCCCCGTGAACCGCCATGAACCGCTGTGACGGGGTGTCCGATATCAGGACACGCCCGTCGGGTCTGCGAGTTCACTGTAGTCAGGAACGACGACAGTCCGCACCTCCCGGTTGCACAAGCAACCGGCCCTGGCTGGTTACGAAGTGGGGACGGCGACGGCCGCCTGGGGCCTGATCGGGAGGCGGTTGACCGGGCGGCCCGTCGCCGCGCGTACTGCCGAGGCCACGGCGGCGGGTGAGGTGACGACCGGGATCGCGCTCGCGGCCTTCGCGCCGAAGGGGGCGACGACGTCCCTCTCCTCGACGAGTTTCACGATGCGAATGTCCGGGGCGTCCAGGGATGTCGGGAGTGCGTAGCCCGTGAAGTCCGGGTGGCGGATCAGGCCCCGGGCCGTGCGCAGGTTCTCCGTGAGGGCCGCGCCGACGCCCTGGGTGACGCCCGCCTCGATCCGGGCCGCCAACTGGGCCGGGTTGAGGACCCGGCCGACGTCCTGCGCCACGGCCATCTCCACGACCCGTACCGCGCCGAGTTCGATGTCCACGTCCACCACCGCGCGGATCGCGCAGAACGCGAGGCCCACGAACGCGTCGCCCTGTCCCGCCCCGTCGAGCGGTTCGGTCGGGTGGGGCCGGCACTGGGCGGTGGCCCAGAGTTCCTTGCCGTTCAGCGCCTCGGTGACCGTCGTCGAGAGCACCCCGTCGTACGAGGTGATCTTGCCGTCGCTGATCTGGAGCAGCTCCGTCGACATGCCGAACTGGTGGGCCAGCGGCTGGAGCAGCTGGGTGCGGACCATCTTCGCGGCCCGTTCGACCGCGCCGCCCGACACCCAGGTGTGGCGTCCGTGCGCCGAGGGACCGGCCGGTGGCTGGTCGGTGTCGACGGGGGCCACGTGGACCTCCTCGATACCGAGCGTGTCCTGCACGATCTGCCGGGCGAGCGTCGCGAAGCCCGAACCGGTGTCCACCGCCGCGCAGATGACCGTGGCCACTCCGTCCTGGACCCGCACGGTCGCCGTCGACACCTCGTCGGTGCCCTCGGCGCCCAGCATGTGCACCATGCCGAGCGCGTACCCCACGCCCCGCCGGACCGCGCCGGGTTCGCCCGCGCCCTCCGGGCCGCCGGGCAGCAGCCAGTCGCCCTCGGGGGTGTCCTTGGGCAGCGGCGGCAGCGGGAAGTCCTGTACCGCTTCGAGGAGTTCGGCGACGGGAGCCGGGCAGGTCACCGTCTGGCCCGTGGGCAGGAGGTCGCCGGTCGCCATGACGTTGCGCATGCGCAGTTCCGCCGCGTCCAGGCCCAGCTTGAGCGCCAGCTTGTCCATCTGCGCCTCGTACGCCGCGCAGACCTGCATCGCGCCCTCGCCCCGCACATGGCCGGACGGCGGGTTGTTCGTACGGACCGCCCAGCCCTCGACGAAGGCGTGCGGGACGGCGTACGGGCCGCAGGCGAAGGCGACGGCCGCCGCGAGGGACTCGGACGAGGAGTCCGCGTACGCGCCCGCGTCCAGCAGGATCTGCGCCTCGACCTTCACCAGGCGCCCGTCGGCGTCCGCGTGGTGCCGGTAGCGCAGCAGGGTGGGGTGGCGGTGGGCGTGGCCGAGGAAGGACTCCTCGCGGGTGGCGGTGAGCTTCACCGGGCAGCCGGTGCGCAGGGCGAGCAGGCCCAGCGGGATCTGGAAGCCGGGGTCCTCGCGGTCGCCGGTGGCGCCGGGGACGCCGGTCACGACCAGCCGGACCTGCTCCGGCGGCAGCCCGAAGCAGGCGGCGGCCAGATCCCGGTCGGTGTGCGGGTCGGTGGAGGCCGTGTACAGCTCGACGCCCCCGCCGGGCCGGGGCACCGCGAGACCGGCCTCCGCGCCGATGGGCGCCGGGTCCTGGCGTCCGATCCGGTAGAGGCCCTCGACGATGACCTCGCCGGTGGCCGCCGGGTCGCCGAAGCTCAGCGGGATATGCCGGATCAGATTGCCGTCGGGGTGCAGCGGTCCGGCGGCGAAGGCCTTCTCCGGGTCGGTCACCGGGTCGAGGACCTCGTACTCGACGCTGATCGCGGCGGCGGCGAGCCGGGCCGTGTCGGGGTGGTCGGCGGCCACGGCGGCGATCGCCTCGCCGTGGTGCCGGACCAGGTCGGAGGCGAAGACCGGGCGGTCGGCGACCCGTCGGCCGTAGGTGGCGACGCCGGGCACGTCGGCGGCCGTCACCACGGCCCGGACGCCCGGCATCGCGGCGGCGGCGGATGTGTCGACCGAGAGCACGCGCGCGTGCGGGTGCGGGGAGCGCAGGATCGCGGCCCAGAGCAGCCCTTCGGCCCACAGGTCGGAGGCGTACGGATAGGTGCCCTCGGCCTTCGAGCGGGCCTCGGCCTGCGCGAGCGAGGTGCCGATGCCGTACTCGGGCGGTTCCCGGTCCGGGGTGCCCGAGAAGTCGGGGAGCGTGGGAATGGCGGTGGTCGCGTCGCTGCTCACGCCATGCCTCCGTCGTGCGCGTGGGGAATCTGGTGCGGGACACGGCCGTCGTCGGCGGCCTCGTGCGCGGCCGCGGCGCTCGCCTCGCGTTCGGCGATGACCTCGCGGACGGCCGTGAGCGCGCTCTGGTAGCCGGAGCAGCGGCACAGGTTGCCCGCGAGGGCCTGACGGGCTTCGAGGTCGGTGGGGGCGTGGTTGCCTTCGAGCAGGTCGTGCACGGTCATGCACATCCCGGGGATGCAGAAGCCGCATTGGACGGCGCCGCACTTCGCCATCGCCCGCTGCACGTCGGAGGGCTCGCCGTCGACCGCGAGGCCCTCGACCGTCCGTACCTCGCTCCCCGCCGCGGTCGCCGCGGGGACCAGGCAGGAGGCGACGAGACGCCCGTCGACCTGCACGTTGCACGCGCCGCACTCGCCCTGCGAGCAGCCGTCCTTGGCCCCCGCGAGCCCGAGCCGCTCGCGCAGCACGTAGAGCAGCGACTCGCCGATCCAGGAGCCGGTGACGGGCCGGTCGGTGCCGTTGACCCGAAGGATGTACGAGGTGTGAGGATGCTCGTCGCTGTCGGTCGACGAGAAGGGGACGAGCGCCGGGGCGGGCTCGGCCTCGGACACCTGCTCGGCCTCGGACACCGGGGCGGGCTCGGACACCGGGGCGGCCTCGGACACCGGTGCGGGCTCGTGCGGATGCTCGGGCGCCGGGGCGTGCCCGTGCGGCTGCCCGTGTTCCTGCTCGTGCTCCGGTACGGCGACGGGTACGGGCTCGGGCGCGGTCTCCCGACCGGTGTCGTTCCCCGGCGCGGCGGGCGCGGCGGACGCGGGGTCCGTGCCGGGCTCCGGGGCGGGGCGGGAGCCCTCGTCGGTCTCGGCCGTCCGCTCCGCCGGGTCCTGCTCGACGCCCTGCCCGGGTCCTCGCGCCGGTCCTTGTTCCCGTCCTCCCGCCGGACCTTGTTCCGGTCCTCCCGTCGCTCCTTGTCCGGTCTCCCGCTCCGGTCCCGGCAGGGGGACGGAGGAGGTTTCGGGCGCGGGCTCGGCCGGGTGCTCGCCGGGGTGGTCGGGTGCGTGCTCGGACGCCTGCTCCGACGGGTGGCCGGACGCGTACGCGGAAGCCTGCTCGGGCGTCTCCGGCACATACGCGGAAGCCTGCTCGGGCGCGTGCCCGGCGGGGTACTCGGGCGCGTGCCCGGCCCCGTACTCCGCGGCCTGCTCCGGCACGTATCCGGACGCCTGCCCGGGTGCGTACCCGGTGGCCTGGCCGGGCGGGAGCCCCGGCGCGTACTCGGGTGCCCTCTCGGCCCCGTACTCGGTCTCGTACCCCGTCCCCTGATCGGGTGTCTGTTCGGAGACGGAAGCGGGTGCGGGGTCGGCTGGACGCGGGGCTTCGGGGGCGGTCGTCCGCTCGGGCGCGGGAGCCGTCGCGGCCGGGTCCGGTTCGGCGGCCGGGTGGTGCTCCTCCGGCCGCTCCTCCGCGACCGGCCGCCGCCCGTGCTCCATGACCGGCGGCTGCCCGTACTCCGGGACCTGCCCGTGCTCGGGCCCGTACGCGTACGCCTGTTCCTGTTCCTGTACCGCCCACGGCGCCTGTGCGCCGCCCGGGAGGGTGCCCGGGGCTTCGGCGTACGGGCGGACGGCGGAGGCGGTGAAGCCGCCGGGGGGCTCATGGCCGGGCTCCGGCGCGGCCGGGGCGGGCCAGGACGCGGGCTCCGGCGCGGCCGTCCCCGGGTAGTGCCACTCGGCCGTGGACCGCTGGTCCTCCTGACCGGGCGTCGGCCCGTAGGAGACCTGCTGCTCCGGGTACTCGACGTACTCCCCCTCGCCGTAGGAGGTGCCGTCGAAGTACTGCGTCGCTTCCGCCTGCGCCGGGATGTGGACCGACCAGGAGCCGGTGCCCGTCGGGTCCTGCTGCGGGGACAGCGGCTGGAGCGGGGTGATCATCGGCGGTACGTAGCCGTGGCCGGGGGCTTCCAGGGGGACGCCGTCCAGCATGAAGTCGGGGGGCAGCTGGACGAACGCCGTGGCGTCGCCGTCGTACCCCTCGCTCTGCGGGATCGGCTCCCAGCCGCGGGGGGCCCCGCCCTGGTCCTCGTGCTGTTCGTTGGTGCTCACGACAGTGCCCTCCCCAGTGCCCGTCGGGCGAGAGCGGCGACCGTGCGCCGCAGGTGCAGTACGGCCGGGGGCAACGCCTCGTCGCCCGGCGGGTCGGGGATGCAGGCGGCGGCGACGTACTCGCCGAACGCCGCGAGCGCCTCGGGTGCGAGGCCCCGGTCGTTGTCCCAGTCCACGAGCGAGGCGATCCAGCGCTCGGCCTCCAGCGGGCGCAGCGGCATCGGCGCGACGGCGCCGACCGCGCAGCGCACTCCGCGCCGGGCCGGGTCGAGGACGACGGCGACGGAGGCGGTGGCGCGGGCCGGGCCGGTGCGGCCGGTGGCCTTGAGGAAGACCTGGGGGGCGTGGAGCAGTGGGACGCGGACGAAGCCGACGAGTTCGCCGGGGGCGAGCAGGTCGCGGCCCGCGAGCAGGTGGGAGACGGGGATCTCGCGGCTGCCGAGCGGTCCGAGGACGACGAGTTCGGCTTCGAGGGCGGCGAGGACGGGCAGCGAGTCGCCGGTGGGCGAGGCGGTGACGACGTTGCCGCCGAGGGTGCCCGCGTTGCGGATCTGGGGCGGTCCGGCCGCGCGGGCGGCGGCGGCGAGGGCCGGGATGAGGGCGGCGAAGTCGGGGCGGCCCATGCGGGCGTGGGTGAGTCCGGCGCCGAGGAGGGCGTGGCCGTCCTGGTACTGCCAGCCGCGGATCTCGGTGATGCGGCTGAGTCCGACGAGTCCTGCGGGGCGGAGCTGCCCCTTGTTGACGGCGGCCATGAGGTCGGTGCCGCCCGCGACGGGGACGGCGGCCGGCATGGCCGTGAGCGCTGCCACGGCCTCGTCGAGCGAGGCGGGCAGCGTCACGGACTGCGCCGTCTGTGGTGCGTGCGTGGTCAACCCGCTGCCCCTTCCCGGTGTCCCGGTGGTCCCCAATGCGCCCGGCCGTCGCGCCTGCGTGTGGGCGTACCGTACGTGCTCACATGCCGGACGTGGCAACTCTGGCACATCTTCGGGGCGGTCCGGCGCGAGGGTCCGCGAAGGACCGCTCCGTCCCGGACGTTCCGGGGGGGACGGCGGTTTCCGGTCGGCCGCTCATGGGTGAAGGGGTCCGCCGGGTCTCTCACACGTTCGGGGGCGTCCCTTCGAGGGGGCGGCCGATGATGCCGGGGCGCTGCTGCCGGGGCAGGGGTCCGGTCGGGGGCCGGTAGTCGACGCCGAGGGCGTCGAGGCGCCGGTAGTGGGTGGTCATGCGGCGTTCGAAATCGGGGTAGTCGCGGGCTTCGGACGCGGGCAGGGCCGACCAGGCGACCTCGGCGAAGGCGGCGAGGCGGGGGAAGACCTGGTAGTCGAAGCGGGAGCGGGTCTCCAGGACCTCGCTCCAGACGTTGGCCTGGGTTCCCAGGATGTGGGAGGCGGCCTCGGGGGCGATACCGGGCGGAACCGGCTCGAAGCGGTAGACGTCCTCCAGGGTGCGGACGTAGCCGAGGGGGACGGGCTCCTCCTCGCCGGGGGCCTGCCGGTGGTCCAGGTAGACGTGCTGCTCGGGGCACATGACCACGTCGTGGCCGGCTTCGGCGGCGGCGATCCCGCCCGCGTAGCCGCGCCAGGAGGAGACGGCCGCTCCCTCGGCGATGCCGCCTTCCAGGATCTCGTCCCAGCCGATGAGACGGCGGCCCCGGTCGGCGAGCCAGCGGTCGAAGTGGCGGATGAACCAGGACTGGAGGCCGTCCTCGTCGCCCACGCCCAGTTCCTTGATGCGCGCCTGGGCGGTCGGGGAGGCCTTCCACTGGTCCTTGGGGCACTCGTCGCCGCCGACGTGCACGAAGGGGGAGGTGGCGGCGGGGAAGAGGTCGAGGATCTCCTCGAAGACGCCCTCGTAGAAGCGGAGTACCGCTTCGGTGGGAGCGAGGACGTTCGGGTTGACGCCCCAGGTGTCCCAGACGCCGAGGGCGGCGGTGTCGACGACGTCGCTGTTGCCGAGTTCGGGGTAGGCGGCGATGGCCGCCTGGGAGTGGCCGGGGAGGTCGATCTCGGGGACGACGGTGATGTGGCGGGCGGCGGCGTAGGCGACGATCTCGCGGATGTCGTCCTGGGTGTAGTGGCCGCCGTAGGGGGTGTCGGTCCAGAGCGGCGAGGCGCGGTGGCCCCACTTGGTGCGGGGGCGCCAGGCGCCGACCTCGGTGAGCCGGGGGTGGCGCTTGATCTCGACGCGCCAGCCCTGGTCGTCGGTGAGGTGGAAGTGGAAGACGTTGAGCTTGTGGGCGGCGAGGAGGTCGAGGAGGCGCAGGACGCCTTCCTTGGGGGTGAAGTGCCGGGCGGTGTCGAGCATGAGGCCGCGCCAGCCGAAGCGGGGGCGGTCGGCGACGGAGAGGGCGGGCAGGGTCCAGTTCCGGCCGGGCATCGGTGCGGCGCGGAAGGCGTCGGGGCCGAGCAGCTGACGGAGGGTCTGGGCGCCCCAGAAGACTCCGGCGGGGCCGCCGCCCTCGACGAGGGCGGTGGCGTCGGGGCCGCCGGTGGTGAGCCGGTAGCCCTCGGGGCCGTGGGTGCGGTGCACGTCCTCGCTGATCCGCAGGCGTACGGCGGTGGGTCCGGTGCCGTCGGAGAGGGAGAGTCCGGTGGTGGGGCCGAGGGTGGCGCGCAGCCAGCGGGCGGTGTCCTCGGTGCCGGGTCCGGCGTCGAGGACGGTCCGCTCGTCGAAGGGGACGTGCCGGGTGCCGGCCGGGGCTTCGGCGGAGAGGGGGGCGGGGATCAGGTCCGTGTCAGTCATCGCGTCAGTCCTTCACCGCGCCGCCGAGTCCGGAGACCAGACGGCGCTGTACGAGTACGAAGAAGACGAGCACCGGGACGGTCATCACGGTCGATCCGGCCATGATGCCTCCCCAGTCGTTCTCGTCCGGTTTGAAGAAGACGAGCAGGGCCATGGGGAGGGTCGACTGGGAGGTGTCGCTGATGATGAACGACTTCGCGAAGAGGAAGTCGTTCCAGGTGGAGATGAACGAGAACACGCTGGTGGCGACGAGGCCGGGGAAGACCAGCGGGAAGAGGATCTGCCAGAGGAAGCGGGTGCGGCTCGCGCCGTCGATCTGGGCCTGTTCCTCCAGGGCCTCGGGGACGGCCTTGACGAAGCCGCGCAGCATCCAGATCGCGAACGGCAGCGAGAAGGCGATGTGCGGCAGGATCAGCGAGCCGAGGGTGTTGAGCTGCCCGGCGTCCCGCATGAGGAAGAACAGCGGGATGGTGAGGGCTTCGACCGGGACCATCTGGGCGACCAGGAACATGATCAGGAGGGTGGTCCTGAAGCGGAACCGGAAGCGGGTGACGGCGGTCGCCGCGAGGAAGGCGATCGCCGCGGAGACCAGGACGACGGTTCCGGCGACGATCAGCGAGTTGAGGAAGTAACG
Source organism: Streptomyces sp. CBMA291 (assembly GCF_014596525.1). Classification (GTDB taxonomy): domain Bacteria; phylum Actinomycetota; class Actinomycetes; order Streptomycetales; family Streptomycetaceae; genus Streptomyces. The sequence goes on along the minus strand of NZ_MSJP01000023.1, from coordinate 25,754 downwards.
GCCGAATTCCTGTTGCTCGAAGACGCGCCGGAAGGAGTCGAGGGACGGGGAGAACGTCCAGGGACGGGGCTCGGTGGACTGGATCTCGCCTGCCGGTTTGAAGGCGGAGAGGACCATCCAGTAGAGCGGGAAGGCGACGGCGACGGCGACGAGGAGGGTGACGGCCTCGGCGGCGAGACGGCCGGGGCGGCGGACGCGGAGGACGCTCACAGTTCTTCTCCCTGACGGCGCAGCAGGCGCAGGTAGACGAGCGTCACGGCCAGCAGGATGAGCAGCATGACGACGCCGATCGCCGAGCCCAGGCTGTACTGGGACGAGGCGAAGGCCTTCTGGTAGGCGTAGACGTTGAGGACGAGGTTCTGCCCGGCGATGCCGCCGCCGTTCGTCATCACGTAGATCTGGGTGAAGACCTTGAAGTCCCAGATGATCGACTGGATGGTGACGACGACCAGGATGGGCCGGAGCATCGGCGCCATGATCGTGCGCCAGATCCGCCACTGCGAGGCGCCGTCGAGGGCGGCGGCCTCAAGGACCTCGGTCGGGATGGCCTTGATGCCCGCGTAGACGGTGACCATCACGAACGGGAACGAGCACCAGACGACTTCCATCAGGACGAGCGCGAAGGCGCTGTACCGCCCGTAGGTCCAGGAGTGGTCGCCGAGCCCGAGGAGCCTGTTGACGGGGCCGAAGTCGGGGTCGAAGAGGAAGACCCAGACGGTGGAGCCGGTGATCGCGGGGGTCGCCCAGGCGCCGAGCGCGGCCATCATCAGGACGAACCGGGGCAGCGCCCGGACGCGGGTGAGGAGGACGGCGAGGGCGCAGCCGACACCGAGCGTCGTGAGGACGCAGGCGGCGGCGAAGACGACGGTGGCGAGGAGGACCTGCCAGAACTGGGGGTCGGAGAAGAGGGTGGTGTAGTTGCCGAAACCCTTGAAGGTGGTGGGCGCGCCGCCGCTGACCTGGGCCTGGGTGTACTCCAGGAAGGAGATCAGGCCGAGCTGGTAGACGGGGTAGACGAGGAGCCCGCCGAGGACGACGAGGGCGGGCAGCAGATAGAGCCAGGGGGTCCAGGCGCTGGTACGACGGGGGCCGCGGGGGGCCCGCGCGCCGCCCCGGGGGGCGGTGCGCGGGCCGGTGCTCCCGGCCGGTTTCCCGGTGAGCGTGGTCGTCATGCCGGTCAGCCCGCCGGAGCGAAGGCGGCGTCCATCTTCTTCGCCGCGTCGTCGGCGGCCGCCTTGACGTCCTTACGGCCGCTCACGACCTCCTGGAACATCGTGGGCAGGACGAGGGAGGCGTCGACCTGGCCCCAGCCGGGCGAGGCGGGGACGAACTTGGTGCCGGCGCCGAGGGTGTCGATGAAGGGCTTCACGAAGGGCTGACGCTCCGCGGCGGTGGCCCGGATGTCGGTGAAGGTGGGCAGGAAGCCCATGGCGTCGAAGAGCCGGGTCTGGGTGTGCTTGCCGGTGAGCGCCTTGAGCAGGTCGACGGAGAGGCTGCGGTGGGCGGTGCTCTTCAGGACGCCGATGTTGTTGCCGCCCGCGAAGGCGGGGGCTATGGAGCCGGGGGTGGTGCCGGGCAGCGGGACGACGGCGTACTTGCCCTTGACGACGCCTTCCTCGACGGCGGCGTGGCTGAAGTCGCCGCCGATGGCCATGGCGGCCTTTCCGGAGGCGAAGGCGGTGACGGTGGCGTTGCCGCCCATCTGGGCGCACTTGGCGGCGGGGCAGTTGTCGTCGCCGAAGAGGGAGGTGTAGGTGGTGATGCCCTTGAGGGCGGCCTCGCTGTTGATCGCGGCCTTGTAGGCGCCGCCGTTCTCGGTGGCGAGTTCGCCGCCCGCCGCCCAGACGAAGGGCATGGCGCCGTAGGTGTACGCGCCGCCGACGGCGATCCCGTACAGGTCGGGCTTCGCCTTGTGGATCTTCTTGGCGGTGGAGACGAGTTCTTCCTGCGTCTTCGGGGCGGCCAGGCCCAGCTCCTTGAAGACGTCGGTGCGGTAGTAGAGGGCGCGGACGCCGACGAAGAGCGGGGAGCCGTAGATCTTGCCGTCGACCGTGACCGACTGCTTGGCGGTGGGGTCGGTGTCCTTGGCCTCGTCCCAGGCGCCGAACTCGGCGGTGATGTCGGCGAGGCCGCCGTCCTTGACGTATCCGGCGGTGTCGGTGTTGCCGTACTCGATGAGGTCGGGTGCGGACTTGGGGTCGTTGAAGGCGGCCTTGACGCGCTGGGCGCGGGTCTCGACAGGGATGTACTCGACCTCGACCTTGGCGCCCTGGTGCTGCTTCTCGAAGGCGGTGACGGCCTCCTGGACGGCCTGTTCCTTGGGCTTGTTGCTCACCTCCTGGAAGAGCCAGACGCGCAGGGTGCCGCTCTTCTCGTCCGTCTTGGCCGTGCCGTCGGTGGTCTGGGGCGCGCAGGCGGTGGCGGTGAGGCCGGCCAGCAGGAGCGCGGCGGCCGGGGCGGTGAGACGGGCAGGAAGCTTCATGGCGGATCCCCTCCAGATGCGCGTGTTGCATCATGCGCAACGTGCGTTTCGTTCTGCACAACACGCGTGAGGTTAGGCGCGCTCCCGGGGGCCCGACAAGAGGTATCGACCACCTCAACCACTCCGTAACCGGTGAAAGCACCCTGCGCAACGGCCCCGGGGGTCGGGAAAAGCTCCCGGGGAACGGTGGAGAAGCCCCGCCCGCGCGCCCTCGGGGCCTCCTCCACGCCACCCTCGGAGCCTCCTCCACACGCGCCCGGAGTCCGGGTCCACGCGCCCCCGAAGCCCCCTCCGCCCGCCCCCGGGAACGCGAAACGGCCCCCGCCGCACGTACCGGAGTACGCGCGCCGGGGGCCGTCCCGACAATCCGGGGGCCGTCCCGAGGTGCCGGGCGAGGACCGCCGTGCCGGGCGAGGACCGCCGTTACTTGTCCTTGCCGCCCTTGTCCTTGTCGCCGCCGCCCGCGCCCATGGAGTCGTAGATCTCCTTGCACATGGGGCAGACCGGGTACTTCTTGGGGTCGCGCCCCGGCACCCAGACCTTCCCGCACAGCGCCACGACGGGCGTGCCGTCGAGGGCGCTCGCCATGATCTTGTCCTTCTGGACGTAATGGGCGTAGCGCTCGTGGTCGCCGTCACCGTGGGACACCTGCGGCGTCGGCTCGACGAGGGTCCCCGTACCTGCCCCGCGCTCGGGCTCAAGAGTGCTCATAATCGCCAAGGGTACTGAAAGCCGGGGCTCAGTTGAGGGACGGGTCGTCGGGGTACGTGGCGATCATCGCGAGTTTCCCCCGCTGGCGGCGCAGCACCTGCCGCCAGAGCGCCTCCGGGCGGGGCGAGGAGACGTCCCCAGGCTCCGACTCGACCACGTACCAGGCGCCGTCGCCCAGCTCGGTCTCCAGCTGCCCGGGGCCCCAGCCCGCGTACCCGGCGAAGATCCGCAGCGAGCCGAGGGCGGGTCCGAGCAGCTCGGGCGGGGTCTCCAGGTCGACGAGCCCGATCGCCCCGTGCACCCGGCGCCAGCCGAGGGGTCCCTCGTCGCCGGGGATCACGGCGACGCCGAGGGCGGCGTCGAGGGAGACGGGCCCGCCCTGGAAGACGACGCCGGGCTCCCCGGCGAGGGCGGCCCAGGGGGCGAGGATGTCGCCGACGGTCACCGGGGTGGGCCGGTTGAGGACCACGCCGAGCGAGCCCTCGTCGTCGTGGTCGAGCAACAGCACCACCGCGCGGTCGAAATTCGGGTCCGCGAGGGCGGGGGTGGCGACGAGCAGCCGGCCTGTGAGCGAGGACACCTCGGTCATGCGACACATGATCCCGCATCTTCGGCGTTCGCGGGCCCTCTCGGACGCGCCGGACCGGCTCCGGATCCGGGCGGCGGGGACCGTCGCAGATCAGAGGGGACGGGCGGACCGCCCCCGGCTCCCGCCCGGACCAAGCGGACGGTGACGCTCCGCAAGATCGCGTGGACACAGGGTGCTGTACCTAATTCATTACATCTGACAGGCCCCCCGAGGCACCCGAACGGGGTCCCCCCGCCCCTTACCCTTTTCACTGGCCACCCGACCGACACCACTCCGGAACGCGAGATTCATGACCGGCACAGACAGCCAAGACGTACTGCTCGTCCACGGCGGAACCCCGCTGGAGGGCGAGATCCGCGTCCGCGGCGCGAAGAACCTCGTGCCCAAGGCGATGGTCGCCGCACTGCTCGGCAGCGGTCCCAGCCGCCTGCGCAACGTGCCCGACATCCGCGACGTCCGCGTCGTGCGCGGACTGCTCCAGCTGCACGGAGTGACGGTCCGTCCGGGCGAGGAGCCCGGCGAGCTCGTCCTCGACCCGACGCACGTCGAGTCCGCGAACGTCGCCGACATCGACGCCCACGCCGGTTCGTCCCGCATCCCGATCCTCTTCTGCGGCCCGCTGCTCCACCGGCTCGGCCACGCCTTCATCCCGGGTCTGGGCGGCTGTGACATCGGCGGCCGGCCCATCGACTTCCACTTCGACGTGCTGCGCCGGTTCGGCGCCACCATCGAGAAGCGGGCCGACGGCCAGTACCTGGAGGCCCCGCAGCGCCTTCGCGGATGCAAGATCCGGCTGCCCTACCCCTCGGTCGGCTCGACCGAGCAGGTGCTGCTCACGGCGGTGCTCGCCGAGGGCGTCACCGAGCTGTCGAACGCCGCCGTGGAGCCCGAGATCGAGGACCTCATCTGCGTCCTGCAAAAAATGGGCGCGATCATCTCCATGGACACCGACCGGACCATCCGGATCACCGGTGTCGACCGGCTCGACGGCTACAACCACCGGGCGCTCCCGGACCGCCTTGAGGCGGCTTCCTGGGCGTCGGCGGCGCTCGCCACCGAGGGCGACATCTATGTGCGCGGCGCCCAGCAGCGCTCGATGATGACCTTCCTCAACACCTACCGGAAGGTCGGCGGCGCCTTCGAGATCGACGACGAGGGCATCCGCTTCTGGCACCCGGGCGGCTCGCTGAACGCGATCGCCCTGGAGACGGACGTCCACCCCGGCTTCCAGACCGACTGGCAGCAGCCGCTGGTGGTGGCCCTGACGCAGGCGTCCGGCCTCTCCATCATCCACGAGACGGTCTACGAGTCCCGGCTCGGCTTCACCTCGGCGCTCAACCAGATGGGCGCGCACATCCAGCTCTACCGCGAGTGCCTGGGCGGCTCCGACTGCCGTTTCGGGCAGCGCAACTTCCTGCACTCGGCGGTCGTGTCCGGCCCGACCAGGCTCCAGGGCGCCGATCTGGTCATCCCCGACCTGCGCGGCGGCTTCTCGTACCTGATCGCGGCGCTCGCGGCGCAGGGCACCTCCCGGGTGCACGGCATCGACCTGATCAACCGGGGCTACGAGAACTTCATGGACAAGCTCGTCAGCCTCGGCGCCAAGGTCGAGCTGCCGGGCGGCACGCGGGTCTGAGCCCCGCCTTCCGTACGCGGGTCCCGGGCGGGGTCCGGGACCCCGCCCGGGACCCCGTACACGGCCCGCCCAAGGGCCCGTACAACCCCCGTACAACCCCCTGACCGGCCACAAGGCCCCGCGCGCAGCCGTCGAGGAGCGCGTACGGGGCCGCTGGGCGGGCAGGCGAAAGGGCGGCCACCCCCTGACAGGGTGGCCGCCCTTTCGTCGCCTCTGGGCTGCCTTACTTGCCCTTGGCGGCTTCCTTGAGCTTCGAGCCCGCGGAGACCTTCACGCTGTAGCCGGCCGGGATGTTGATCGGGTCGCCGGTCTGCGGGTTACGAGCGGTGCGAGCGGCACGGTGGGTGCGCTCGAAGGTCAGGAAGCCGGGGATGGTGACCTTCTCGTCGCCCTTGGCGACGACCTCGCCGACGGTCTCGGCGAGAGCGGCCAGCACGGCGTCGGCGTCCTTGCGGGTCACCTCGGCGCGGTCGGCCAGGGCGGCCACCAGCTCACTGCGGTTCATGTTGTTACTCCCGTGTTCTTCTTGCCTGTGAGGCGTGCCACGCGGCGGAAGCCGCGTGAATGGGTACAGCGAAGCCGATGCTGCCAGGGCCTTCGGACAGTCCCCGGACCCGGGTCTGAATGCCAGACCCTCGCGCCCAAACACGCATCCTGCCCCCACCAGCGGCGGGAACGCCAATCCGGCACCCCCGGGGGTCACACGAAAAGCGCCCTTGCCCCGTGGTGGTGACGTACTGTCGACCCCGCGCACACGACGCGGAGCCGAAAAGCAACCCTAAAGGCGGGTTTACGACTCCGCGAATCGCGACGCGCCGTCAGCGCTCTCCGGCCGCCGGAGCCGTCGCCCCGGCCTTCGCCGCCGTGCGGACCGCTCCGGCGACCGCACCCGCGACCTTGTCGTTGAAGACGGACGGGATGATGTAGTTCGGGTTCAGCTCGTCCTCGGTGACGACGCCGGCGAGGGCCGCGGCGGCGGCCAGCATCATCTCCGTGTTGACCGTGCGGGACTGCGCGTCGAGCAGACCGCGGAAGACGCCGGGGAAGACCAGCACGTTGTTGATCTGGTTCGGGAAGTCGGAACGGCCGGTGGCGACGACGGCGGCCGTCTGACGTGCGGCGGCCGGGTCGACCTCCGGGTCCGGGTTCGCGAGCGCGAACACGATCGAGCCCTCCGCCATGGCGGCGACGTCCTCGGCGCCGAGCAGGTTCGGGGCCGAGACGCCGATGAAGACGTCCGCGCCGACGACGGCCTGCTTGAGGGTGCCGGTGACGCCCTCGGGGTTGGTGTTGTCGGCGATCCAGCGCAGCGGCGAGTCGGCCGGGGCGTCCACCAGGTCCTCGCGCCCGGCGTGCACGACACCGTGGATGTCGGCGACCACCGCGTGCTTCACCCCGGCGGCGAGGAGCAGCTTGAGAATGGCCGTACCGGCGGCGCCCGCACCGGACATGACGACCCGTACGTCGCCGACGTCCTTGTTCACCACGCGGAGCGCGTTGGTGAGGGCGGCGAGGACGACGATGGCCGTGCCGTGCTGGTCGTCGTGGAAGACGGGGATGTCGAGGGCCTCGCGGAGCCGGGCCTCGATCTCGAAGCAGCGGGGCGCGGAGATGTCCTCCAGGTTGATGCCCGCGAAGCCGGGGGCGATGGCCTTGACGATCGCCACGATCTCGTCGGTGTCCTGGGTGTCCAGGCAGATCGGCCAGGCGTCGATGCCCGCGAAGCGCTTGAAGAGGGCCGCCTTGCCCTCCATGACGGGCAGGGAGGCCATCGGGCCGATGTTGCCCAGGCCGAGGACGGCGGAGCCGTCGGTGACCACCGCGACGGAGTTGCGCTTGATGGTGAGGCGGCGGGCGTCCTCGGGGTTCTCGGCGATCGCCATGCACACCCGGGCGACACCCGGGGTGTAGATCATGGAGAGGTCGTCACGGTTGCGGATGGGGTGCTTGGACGCCATCTCGATCTTGCCGCCGAGGTGCATCAGGAACGTACGGTCGGAGACCTTGCCGAGGACGACGCCCTCGATGGTCCGCAGCTGCGCGACGATCTCGTCCGCGTGCGCGGTGGAGGTCGCGGCGATGGTGACGTCGATGCGGAGCTTCTCGTGGCCTGAGGCGGTCACGTCGAGGCCGGTGACCGAGCCGCCGTGGGACTCCACCGCCGTGGTGAGCTGGGAGACCGCGGTTCCGCTCGCGGGAACCTCCAGCCGGACCGTCATCGAGTACGAGACGCTGGGCGCCGTTGCCATGGCCGAGTTCCTCTGCTTTCCCTGAGCTTCATTGCTACGCCGCCCCGGCTGGTTGCCTGGCTGCGCCCTCCGATGGTCGCACCTACCCGCCGGTAGCAGGTAATGCGGTCATTTAGTTTTCGGAAAGTATTTTCCACCATACGAGAGATCCGGGGCAAACAGAAGAGGTCCCCGCCACCTTGGGTGACGAGGACCTCGACTTTCACGCCCGTGCGTGAAGATGACGCTGAGTGGCACCGACCCGCCATGCTCGCCTCGCGGCAAGTGGTCCCTCTGAGGGACGAAGGTTGGGCCCGGGGGCTTGGATCGAGCCGGTGCCACGACAAGGCTAACAAACCACCCTGCCCAGTGATTCCAGCGCCACAGGTTGACCGGAAATCAGTCCCGAGGCCACTCCCCCGGACCTGCGCCGGGGGCCCGGGACCGTTCGCCCCGGACCCGCGCCATGGTCCCGGGGCCTCTTCCCCGGGGCCCTCGCCACCGGCCCGGCGCTACTCCCTGAGCAGGTCGGGGACCCCGTCGGCGTCCGGCATGTCCGCCGCCGCCGCGACCACCGTGAGCTGCTGCGTCGCCCGGGTCAGGGCCACGTAGAGCACCCGCAGTCCGGCCGGGGACTCGTCCGCGATCTCGGCGGGCGAGACGACCACCGTGGCGTCGTACTCCAGGCCCTTCGCCTCAAGGGAGCCCAGCGCCACCACCCGGTCGCCCAGCGCCGCGAGCCAGCGGGCCGCCTCCTCGCGCCGCCGCATGGCGACGACCACGCCGACGGTGCCCTCGACCCGCTCCAGGAGCAGCCGCGCCTCGGACCGTACGATCTCGGCCAGACCGCCCGTGGCGGCCTGATCGGGCGTCCCGGGCGTCCCGGACTCGCGGGGCTTCTCCGGCACCGCGACGAAGCGGGGCTCGACGCCCGTCGAGCGGACCGCGCGCGGCGACTCCTTGCCCGGCATGGCCAGGGCGAGGACCTTGGCTGCCAGGTCCGCGATCTCCGCCGGGTTGCGGTAGTTCACGGTCAGCTCGAAGCGGCGGCGCGGCCGGGAGCCGAGCGCCTCGTCCCGTGCCGCCGCCGCCTCGTCCGGGTCCGACCAGGAGGACTGCGCGGGGTCGCCGACCACCGTCCAGGTGGCGTGCCGGCCGCGCCTGCCGACCATCCGCCACTGCATGGGCGTGAGGTCCTGCGCCTCGTCGACGATGACGTGCGCGTACTCGGTGCGCTCGGCCGCGAGCCGCTCGGCCCGCTCCCGCTGGGTCTCCTCGCGGACCGGCATCAGCTCCTCCAGGCCGGTGAGCTGGTCGAGCGGGTCGTACTCCCTGCGCTTCCTGGGCCGCACCGGGGCGCCCAGGAGGGTGCCCAGCTCGTCCAGGAGGGCCACGTCGTGGACGGACGGCTCCCGGCGGCGCAGCGAGCGGGCGAGCCGCCGCACCTCGCCAGGGTTGAGGATCCGGCGGGCCCAGCGGCTCAGCCGCCGCTCGTCGGCCATCGCGTCGAGGACCGCCCGCGGGGTCAGCTCGGGCCACCAGGCGTCGAGGAAGCCGAGGAAGGAGTCCTCGGTGGTGACGTCCTCGTCGAAGGAGGAGCGCAGCTCGGCGGCGAGTTCCGGGTCGCTGTGCCGGCCGACCGCCCCCGACTTGGCGTACAGCGCGTCGAGGAGGAGACGGCGGGCGCGCGGGCGGAGCAGGTTGACGGGGGCGGTGCCGCCGAGGACGTTGTGGCGGATGCGCCGCAGCTCGTCGGCTTCGAGTTCCAGACGGCGGCCGAAGGCGACCACCCGCAGCCGGGTGGGGGTGCCCGCCGGGGCCTGCTCGTCCTCGCCGAGTTCCCGCTGGGCCCGGGGCGCGGGGGTCTCCAGGGCGCCCCTCGCGGCCTTGCGCAGCACGGCGAGCATCCGCGAGGAGCCCTTGATCCGGGCGACGGCGGGCTCGTCGTAGGCGGTGGCCTCGACGCCGTCGACGAGGGAGCCGACGGCACGGATGGCGACCTGCCCCTCCTCGCCGAGGGAGGGCAGGACGCCCTCGGTGTACGAGACGAGGAGCGGGGTCGGGGAGACGATCAGGATGCCGCCCGCGTACCGCCGCCGGTCCTGGTAGAGGAGGTAGGCGGCCCGGTGCAGGGCCACGGCGGTCTTGCCGGTGCCGGGGCCGCCCTCCACGTAGGTGACGGAGGCGGCGGGCGCGCGGATGACGAGGTCCTGCTCCGCCTGGATGGAGGAGACGATGTCCCGCATGGTGTGGCTGCGGGCCTGGCCGAGGGCGGCCATCAGGGCGCCGTCGCCGATGACCGGCAGTTCCCGCCCGTCGAGGGTGGCCCGCAGCTCGGGGCGCATCAGGTCGTCCTCGACGCCGAGGACCCGGCGGCCCTTGGAGCGGATGACCCGGCGGCGCACGACCCGGCCGGGGTCGACCGGGGTGGAGCGGTAGAAGGGCGCGGCGGCGGGCGCGCGCCAGTCGATGACCAGCGGCGCGTAGTCGGAGTCGAGGACGCCGATGCGGCCGATGTGGAGGGTTTCGCCGATCTCGGCCGTGTTGTCGGCGCGTACGGCGTCCTCGGCGGGCTCCACGGAGGTGAAGGCGCCGTCGGGGCCCTTCTTTCCGTCCTTGCCGTGGAGCAGGTCGATCCGGCCGAAGAGGAAGTCCTCGAACTCGTTGTTGAGCCGGTTGAGGTGGATGCCGGCCCGGAAGACCTGCGCGTCCCGCTCGGCGAGGGCGCCTGGCGTGCCGACGTGGCCCTTCTGGGCGGCGTCGTTCATCAGGAACTCCGCCTCGTGGATCTTCTCCTCCAGTCGGCGGTAGACGTGATCCAGATGTTCCTGTTCGACACCGATCTCACGGTCCCTGACCGTGTCCACGGCTTCCTGCGCGGCCACCTAAGGCCCCCTTCTGATGTGCACTGGGCAGCCGTCGAGCGTACGCCACGGAAAGGCGCCGTGTCAGGCGAGATCCCCGGAAGGGGTCGTGGCGGCGGGAATGCCGGGCGGCGGGTCGTCGTGCAGGATGCGCTGGAAGAGGTGGTGGTCGCGCCAGGCTCCGTCGATGTGCAGGCAGCGGGGCGCGGTGCCGATGCGTTCGAACCCGCACTTGGCGAGGACCCGTTGGGAGGCGTGGTTGTCCAGGAGGGTGCCCGCCTCGACGCGGTGCAGGCCCAGTTCCTCGCGGGCGGCGCGGCAGACTTCCTCGGTGAGCGCGGTGGCGAGACCGCGCCCGGTGTGTTCCTCGTCGACCCAGTAGCCGAGGGAGGCGCTGCGGAGCGGGCCGAGGACGATCCCGGAGAGGATGGCGGCGCCCACCACCCGCTCGCCCACGACGGCGAACCAGCGCGCCCCGCCGTCCGCGATCCGCTCCGCCTGCGCCTCGGGCGTGTAGTACGACTCGGGGCGGTAGGGCTCACGGCTCTTCATGTGGGCCCGGTTGCGCAGCAGCGCGGCGGCGAGCGCGGCCGCGTCCCCGGGGACTGCGGGCCGTATGAGGACTCCTTCGGCGATCATCCGTGAACGGTACAGCGCGGGGCCCGGTGGGGCCCGGGTCCGGCGGGCGGGAGCCCCGGGAGGGCTCATCCCTCGCAGGCCCTGTCCGCCGTCGGGTCGAAGGAGAGCCGGTAGCCGCGTTTGACCACGGTCTGGATGAGTTTCGGGGTGCCGAGGGCGGTGCGGAGCCGGGCCATCGCGGTCTCCACGGCGTGCTCGTCGCGGCCCGCGCCGGGCAGGGCGCGCAGCAGGTCGGCGCGGGAGACCACCCAGCCGGGGCGGCGGGTGAGGAGCCCCATGAGGGCCATCCCGGTGGGCGGGACGGGGCGGGGGACGCCGTCGACGAGGACGGCGTGGCCGCGCACCTCCACCCGGTGCCCGGCCACCGGCAGGACCTGGGCGCGGGCGGGCAGTTCGCGGCAGAGGAGCTGCACGAGCGGGCCGAGGCGGAAACGTTCCGGCTGATGGGTGTCGATGCCCTCGCTCTGCAAGGGCAGCGCCGTCGCCGGGCCGACGCACACCGCGAGCACGTCCCGGCGCAGGGCGGCGACGAGCGCGTCCTTCGCGCCCCGGCCCTCGGCGCGGGCGAGCAGCGAGACGGCGGCGGGGGCGCTGGTGAAGGTGACGGCGTCCAGGGCGCCGGTGAGGGCCGCGTCGAGGAGCCGGTCGAGGGGGCCGGTGTCCTCGGGGGGCATCCAGCGGTAGACGGGGACGGCGACGACCTGCGCTCCGGCGGCGGTCAGCGCCTCGACGAAGCCGGGCAGTGGTTCCCCGTGCAGCTGGAGCGCGATGCGGCGGCCCGTGACGCCCTCGCCGAGGAGCCGGTCGAGGACCTCGGCCATGGACTCCGACGCGGGCGACCAGTCCTCGGTGAGCCCGGCGGCCCGTACGGCTCCCTTGACCTTGGGGCCCCGGGCGAGGAGGGGGGCGCCGCGCAGCACGCCGAGGAGTTCCGCTCCGATCCCCCAGCCCTCGGCCGCCTCGATCCAGCCCCGGAAGCCGATCGCCGTGGTGGCGACGGTGAGGTCCGGGGCGTGGGCGAGGAGTTCCCGGGTGGCGGCGAGGAGTTCGGTGTCGTCGGCGAGGGGGACGATCCGCAGGGCGGGCCCGTGGACGACGGCGGCGCCGCGTCTGCGCAGCAGCGCGAGGAGTTCGTCCGCGCGGCGGGCCGCGGTGACGCCGACCGTGAAACCGGTGAGGGGGGCGGGTTCTGGCTCGTCCATGAGACGCGAGCCTGCCGGGTGCGCGTGACGGACGGGGTTCACCGGTATTTCCCGGCCGTTACGGTCCGCGCCACGCGCCGGGGCCGCTACCGGACGGAAGCGCAGTCCAGGGGCGCGGTGCGGGGGCGGCGAAGGTATACGGCCCAGGTGACGCCCATGCAGAGCGCGTAGCAGACGAGGAAGGCGACGAAGGCGTCCGTGCCGGTTCCGGTGGTCCCGAAGGACTCGCGGAAGGCGAGGTCGACGCCGAGTCCGCCGAGCGCGCCGAGCGCTCCTGCGAGCCCCATGGCGGCGCCGGAGAGCCGTCGCCCGTAGGCCTCGGCCGCCGTGCCGGTGAGCCCCTTGCGCCGGCCCTGGGCGAGGAAGACCGCCGGGATCAGCTTGTACGTGGAGCCGTTGCCGAGGCCGCTGAGGACGAAGAGCCCGGCGAATCCGGCGAGGAAGAGGGGGAGGGAGTCGTTCGTGGCGGCGTGGATGACCACCATGGTCGCCACCGTCATCCCGGCGAAGCTGCCGAGGGTGACGCGGGCGCCGCCGTGCCGGTCGGCGAGGAGGCCGCCGAGCGGCCGGAGCAGGGAGCCGAGCAGGGGTCCCGCGAAGGTGAGCGAGGCGGCCTGGAGCGGGGTGCGGCCGAACTGGGACTGGAGCACCAGACCGAAGGCGAAGGCGAAGCCGATGAAGGAGCCGAAGCTGCCGACGTACAGGAAGGACATGAGCCAGGTGTGCCGGTCGCGCAGGGCCTCGCGGGCGGCCCCGGTGTCGTTCCTGACGGGGGCGAGGTTGTCCATGAAGAGCGCGGCGCACAGGGCGGCGGCGACGATCAGGGGCAGGTAGAGACCGAGCACGATCCTCGGGTGGGCCGCTCCCGCCGTGCCGATGACGAGGAGGCCGACGAGTTGGACGACGGGGACGCCGATGTTGCCGCCGCCCGCGTTGAGCCCGAGGGCCCAGCCCTTCTCGGCTTGCGGGAAGAAGGCGTTGACGTTGGCCGTGGAGGAGGCGAAGCCGCCGCCGCCGACCCCGGTGAGCGCGGCCACCAGGACGAAGACGGGGTACGGGGTACCCGGCTCCATGACCGCGTACGCGAAGCCGGTCGGCAGCAGGAGCAGCAGGGCGCTGAGGACCGTCCAGTTCCGTCCGCCGAAGCGGGCCACGGCGAAGGTGTACGGGATCCGGACGAGGGCGCCGACCAGGGTGGTGGTCCCGATCAGGAAGAACTTCCCGGCCGGATCGACGCCGTACTCGGGTCCCATGAAGAGGACCATGACGGACCAGAGGCTCCAGACGGAGAAGCCGATGTGTTCGGAGAAGACCGAGACGAGCAGGTTCCGCCGGGCGGTCCGTTTCCCCGTCTCGCGCCAGAAGGTCTCGTCCTCCGGCTCCCACCGCTCGATCCACCGGCCGCCGCCCATGTCGTACCTCCGCGGGTGTCGGGTCCTGGGGCGTCCACAGCCCCGGTCCACCGGGACACGACGCTAGGGGAGGCGGCGTTTCGCCCCGGTTCCACGAGATGACGATGACGGAACCTTGCTCTCACGGGGAGGGCGGAGCACGTGTGAGCCCTCCGGGAGGATGCAGGACCGGCCTCCGGAGCGAAACAGGGGCGCCTTCGGAGCGGGTACGGATCCGGGCTTGATGCGGGTACGGGTACGAGTACGGCCTTCGGGGCGGGTACGGGTACGGCCTCCGGAGCAGGTACGGGTACGGGTACGGCCTCCGGAAGGCACCGGTACGGCCCCGGGCCGGGCCCGGTCGGGAGGCCGGTCGGGAGGCCGGTCGGGAGGCCCGTTCAGCCGGGCGGGAGGCCCGGTTCGTCCGCCGGGAGCCAGGAGCCGGGCGGGCGGGTCCGCCAGCCCTCCCGGGCGCCGACCTCGGCGGCGGCGGTCCGCAGCGCGTCGAGCCCGGGATGCCGCAGCCCCTTGCGCCACACCAGACTCACCGGCGACAGCGGTACGGGGTCCACCAGGGGCCGCAGCACACAGTCGGGCATGGCGGGGAAGTCGACGGAGGCGAGCACCGGGTGGCGGTGCTTGGCCATGATGCGGCGGAACTCCTCCTTGCCGACCGCGAGCGGCGCGGGCGGGGCGACCTCGATCCCGCGCCCCGCGAAGAGCCGGGCGGCCAGGTCGGTCCACTCGGGCGTGCGGTCGTTGCCCGCGCCCGCGTAGATCCGCTCCCCCGCGAGCGCCGCGAGCGGCACCCGGGGCAGCCCGGCCATCGGATGGTCCCGGGGCAGGATCACGGCCAGCCGCTCGTACCGGGTGAACTGCGTGTCCAGCCGGGCCCGCAGGGCGGGGGCGAGTCCTCCGTACCGTCCGAAGGAGGCGTCGAGGCGCCCGGCGGCGATCTCCCGTACGGCTCCGGTGAGTCCGCTCTCGTAGCGGGCCATCAGCTCCTGTTCCGGGGCGAGTTCGCGGGCGCGGGCGAGGACGCGTTCCTGGGCGAGGCCGGGGCTGTTGAGGTCGACGAGGAGGGGCCTGAGCGGCGCCCGGAAGGCCTCGGTCAGCTCGTCGTGGGCGGCGAGCACCCGGCGCGCGTACGGAAGGAGACGCTCGCCGTCCGGGCTGAGGGCGACCTGCCGGGTGGTCCGGGTGAACAACTCGGCGCCCAGCTCGGCCTCCAGGCGCCGGATGTCCCGGCTCAGGGCCTGCTGGGCGAGGTAGAGGCGGGCGGCGGCGCGGGTGAAGTGCAGTTCCTCGGCGACGGCGGTGAAGGCGCGGAGCAGCCGGGGGTCGAGGTCGCGCGGGGCGGGGGAACCGGTCGGGAGGGCCACCGGCGCATTCAACAACACAGGTGCGTGAATGGCCACCGAACAGGTGTTGGACCGGCCGGGCGGGTCGCCCCGAGGCTTGACCCATGCCGCAACCGGACCTCATCCCGACCCCGGCGGGCCCGGCCCTCGCCCCCCGCTACCACGAAGCCCCTCCGCCCCCCGAGCCGAAGCCTGCCGGAAGCCCCGCCTTCCCGCCCCCCGGGACGGAGCCCATCGCAGGCCCCACCTTCCCGGACCCCGGAACGGGACCCGTCGCAGGCCCCGCCTTCCCGGACCCCGAGGCGACGCCCTCCACGTCACCCCCGGACGGGACGCCCCCGGACGCCGCCGGGCCCGTCCCCGTGCCCCTCCCCCGTAACCCCTACCTCCGGCTCTTCGCGCGGCCCGGGGCCAAGGCCTTCACCGCGGGGAATCTGATCGCCCGGCTTCCCGTCGGCATGTTCGGCGTCAGCGCCGTGATCATGATCGCGGCGGCGTACGACTCGTACGCGCTCGCCGGGGCCGTGACCGCCACCGGCATGGCGGCGGGAGCGGTCACCGCCCCCTGGATCGCCCGGCTCGTCGACCGGTACGGGCAGGCAAGGGTCGCCGTCCCGGCCACCGCCTACGCGGCCCTCGGCCATCTGGTGCTGCTGCTCTGCGTGCACGGCGGGGCCCCGGTGTGGGCCCTGTTCGTGACGACCGCGCTCACCGCCACCGCCCCGAACACCGGGGGCATGTCCCGGGCCCGCTGGGCCCATCTGCTGTCGGGCCGGCCGGACGAACTGCACACCGCGAACGCCTTCGAGCAGGCGGCGGACGAGCTGTGCTACATGCTGGGCCCGGTGATCGCCGCGTTCCTCTGCTCGGCGCTCTTCCCCGAGGCGGGCACCCTCACCGCGGCCGTCCTCTTCCTCGGCGGGATGCTGCTCTTCACCGCGCAGCGCGCCACGGAGCCCCCGGTGGCCCCGCGCACGGCCGCGGGCTCGCCCCTGCGGAGGCCGGGGATGGCCCCGCTGCTCGTGGTGTTCCTGGCCACCGGGGCGGTCTTCGGGTCGATGGAGGTGGGGGCGCTCGCCTTCGTCGACGGTCCCGTCGCCGGGCCCGTACTGGCGCTCCAGGCGGCCGGATCCTGTGCGGCGGGACTGCTCTACGGGCGGGCCCGCAGGACCGTTCGGCTGCGGACCTGTCTGGCCGCGATGAGCGTGCTCATGACGGTGCCGTTCCTGGCGGCTTCGACCGGCTCCCTGCTCGCGCTCGCGGGCGGGCTGCTCGTGGCGGGCATGGCGACCGCGCCGACGATGGTGACGGGCATGGGCCTGGTCCAGCGGATGACCCCGCCGTCCCAGCTGAACGAGGGCATGACGCTCGCCGTGACCGCCCTGCTCGGCGGGATCGCGGCCGGTTCCGCGATCGGCGGCTGGACCGCCGACCACGCGCCCTTCGCCGCCTTCGGCTTCCTGGTCCCCGCTGCGGCGGCGGCCCTCGCGCTCGCCCTCTGCGCGGCGACCGGGGTGGGCGGCCGGGGCACCGGGCACGACCGGAGCCCGGAGCCCGTCTGAGCCCGGAGCCGCCCCGGGCCGTCAGGCCAGCCGGGGCCGTCCCGAAGCCGTCCGGGATCGTCCGGGCAGCCGGGCCGTCCGGGACTGTCCGGGCAGTCGGGACCGTCCGGGCATGACGAAGGCCCGGCGGTCTGATGACTGCCGGGCCTTCGCCCACATGGGGTGAGGTGTCCGAGGGGTGGCCCCCTCGGGCTCTCGGTGGAGATGGCGGGAATCGAACCCGCGTCCAACGGTGCGGAAACAGAGCTTCTCCGTGCGCAGTCCGCTACGAGTTTCTCAGCCCCGGAGATCACGCGGACAAGTCTCCGACGGGCTCAGTCACTGTTTGATTTCCCTCCTACCCCCGTGACCGGGGTAAGAGGTTTAGATCCCTTGATGACGCCAGGATCCGGGTCGGGACCATCCCCGGGCTGACGCTCCTCACAGAGGCTTCTTGTCGTTACCTAAAATTAGGCAGCGAGGGCGAAGCGGGAGTTATCGCTCTTGGTGTTGGCGATTATTGGTTGCGACATATGGTTTACGAGATCATTGCCGCTTCCTCGACACGCTTCCTCTGCCTCGACATCCGCTGTCGAAACCGATCATCCCCATGTTGATTTTTCAAAGGTCGCACCCGCTGTGAGGTGCGATGCCCATGGTACGTGACCGACGGGCGCCGCCGCCAGCACATTAAGCGCGGCCCGACGGCTAGCCGATCTTGGCCGCCCGCTGCCTCCGCTTGGCCGCCGCGATGGCCCGGCTGGTCTCCCGGGTGTCCTGCTTCTCCCGCAGGGTCTGGCGCTTGTCGAACTCCTTCTTGCCCTTCGCGAGCGCGATCTCGACCTTGACCCGGCCGTTCAGGAAGTACAGCGCGAGGGGCACGATCGTGTGACCCGTCTCCTGCGCCTTCGCCTCCAGCTTGTCGATCTCCTCCCGGTGCAGCAGCAGCTTCCTCTTCCGCTTCGCCGAGTGGTTGGTCCAGCTGCCCTGCATGTACTCGGGCACATGGATGTTGTGCAGCCACGCCTCGTGGTTGTCGATCTGCACGAAGCCGTCGACGAGCGAGGCACGGCCCATCCGGAGCGACTTCACCTCCGTGCCCATGAGCACCAGACCGCACTCATAGGTCGTGATGATGTGATAGTCGTGGCGCGCCTTCTTGTTCTGCGCGATCAGCTTGCGCTCGGGCGCCTTGTCCTGAGTCTTCTTGGCAGGCTTGCCCTGCACGTTCACGAGTCCCTTGGCCATAGTGCGGTCATTTTCGCACTACGAGCCCCCTCCGAGGCCACTCAATACCGTTCTCGCCCGCTCCTCCGCCTTCTCCTCCGCCATCAGGTCCGGGACGATGCCCTGCCCGTCCACCGCCCGCCCGGACGGCGTGCGGTAGTGCCCCACGGTCAGCTCGGCCACCGAGCCGTCCGGCAGCGCGCTCGGCATCTGCACCGACCCCTTGCCGAAGGTGGGCGACCCGACGGTGACCGCCCGGCCCCGGTCCTGGAGCGCGCCGGTCAGCAGCTCGGCGGCGCTCATCGTGCCCCCGTCGATCAGCGCCACCAGGGGCCGCCCGGTGTCGCCGCCGCCCTCCGCGTACACCGCCCGCTGCTCGCCCTCCACGTCGTACGTGGCCACCAGACCGCCGTCGAGGAACGCCGAGGCCGCCTCCGCCGCCTCCGACACCAGACCGCCCGCGTTGCCCCGCAGGTCGAGCAGGACACCGGCGCCCGCCGGAGCCTCCCGCACCGCGTCCCGCACCCGCGTCCCCGAGCCCTTGGTGAAGGCGGCGACCCGGATCAGCAGGGTGCCGTCGTCCAGCCGGTCCACCGTGACCGGCTCCGTCGCGACCCTGGCCCGGCGCAGCGTCCGCGTCCAGCCGGCCCGGTCCCGCTCCACGCCCAGGACCACCGGCGAACCCGCCACGCCCCCGCCCCGCAGCAGCGAGACCACCTCCGAGACCGAGAGCCCGTCCACCGGCCGCCCGTCGACCGAGACCAGCCGGTCGCCGACCCGCAGCCCGGCCTTCTCTGCGGGCCCTCCGGCGCGCACCCGGGTCACCCGGACCCGCCCGCCCTCGGTCCGCCCGGCGGAGAGCCCCACTCCCGTGTAGGCGCCGTCGAGGGCCTGCTCGAACTCGGCGTACTCCTTCTTGTCGTACACCGCGCCCCAGCGGTCGCCGCTGCGGCTGACGAACTCCTCGGCCGCCTTCTTGCCCGACTTCCCGTCGGCGATCGCGGCGGCGGCGGCCCGGCTCAGCGCCGCGCTGTCGACGGTCCCGCCGTCCCCCGCGCGCCCGGCGGCCTCCGCCGAACCGGCGGCGGAGTGCTGCCGCGGCAGCGCCCCGGTGGCGGCGGCGGTGGCGAGGACACCGGTGAAGACCAACGTCAGAACGGCCCCCCGGAGCACTCCGCGGGGCCGGATACGGAAGAGGTCCCGGCCGTCCGACACGGCGCCCACTCTAGGACAAACGAAAGACGCCGCAGGGGCGTTGTCCCCCCACGGCGTCCCTCACCCCCGGCGGGGGCTTCTCACACCTTCAGGTACTTGCGCAGCGCTATGAACGCGGCCACGGCCGGCATGAGCAGGCCGATGGCGACGACCAGCGGCAGCTTGGCGAGGACGGCGTCCCAGCCGATGAAGTTGACCAGCTGCATCTTGTCGGCGAGCGCGATGCCGTGGTCGATGAGGAAGTACCGGCCCATGAGCAGCAGCACACAGGCGACTCCGCCGCCGAGCAGCCCCGCGAAGGCCGCCTCCATGATGAACGGCATCTGGATGTAGAAACTGGACGCGCCGACGAGCCGCATGATGCCGGTCTCCCGGCGGCGGCTGAACGCCGAGACGCGCACCGTGTTGACGATCAGCATCAACGCGATGATCAGCATCAGACCCATGACGCCGAGCGCGGCGACGTTCATGCCGTTCATCAGGTCGAAGAGGTTCTGAAGGATGCTCCGCTGGTCCTGGACCGACTCCACGCCGTCCCGACCCGCGAACGCGGTGGCCACGACCTGGTACTTCTCCGGGTCCTTGAGCTTGACCCGGAAGGACTCCTGCATCTGGTCCGGCGTCACCACGGAGGCGATGGCGGTGTCGCCGTACTGCTCCTTGTAGTGCTTGAACGCCTGGTCGGCCGTCTCGTGCTGGACGGTCTCGACGATGTCCATCTTCTTCAGATCGGCCTCGATCTGCTGCTTCTGCTGCGCGGTGACCGCGCCCTTGGCGCACTTGGCCGCCGTGGCCGCGTCCGCCTTGTTGCAGAGGAAGATGGAGACGTTGACCTTGTCGTACCAGTAGTCCTTCATCGTGCCGACCTGCTCGCGCATGAGCAGGGCACCGCCGAACAGGGCGAGCGAGAGGGCCACGGAGACGATGACGGCGAAGGTCATCGTGAGATTGCGCCGGAGCCCGACGCCGATCTCGGAGAGCACGAACCGAGCGCGCATGGTGATCTGTCCCCTACCTGCTCAGTGCTGGTATCCGTAGACACCGCGGGCCTGGTCGCGCACGAGCCGGCCCTTCTCCAGTTCGATGACGCGCTTGCGCATCTGGTCGACGATGTTCTGGTCGTGGGTCGCCATGACGACGGTGGTCCCTGTCCTGTTGATGCGGTCGAGCAGCTTCATGATGCCGACGGAGGTCTGCGGGTCGAGGTTGCCGGTGGGCTCGTCGGCGATCAGCAGCATCGGACGGTTGACGAAGGCGCGGGCGATGGCGACGCGCTGCTGCTCACCGCCGGACAGCTCGCCCGGCATGCGGTCCTCCTTGCCGCCGAGACCGACCAGGTCGAGCACCTGTGGCACGGCCTTGCGGATCTCGCCGCGCGGCTTGCCGATGACCTCCTGGGCGAAGGCCACGTTCTGCGCGACGGTCTTGTTGGGCAGCAGGCGGAAATCCTGGAAGACGGTGCCGAGCTGACGCCGCATGTGCGGCACCTTCCAGTTGGACAGCCGGGCCAGGTCCTTGCCGAGGACGTGCACCTGACCCTGGCTGGCGCGCTCCTCTCGCAGGAGCAGCCGCAGGAATGTCGATTTTCCGGAGCCTGAGGAACCGACGAGGAAGACGAACTCCCCCTTCTCGATCTCCAGGGATACATCCCGGAGCGCGGGGCGGTTCTGCTTCGGATAGGACTTGGAGACGTTGTCGAATCGGATCACGAATGCACCACGGTCGGCCGGGAGTAGGTGTGCGTGACCTTACGCGAACGGGGAAGGCCCGCGCAGTCGCGGACCGGCCTTGCGCGGTTTATCCTTTTCGCCCCGACGGCCGGGACCGGGGCGACCGGGCGGGACGCGCCGAAACGCCGTCGAGCTGGCACAGTGGTAGGGGGAACGTCCGGACCCCACCGGGCGTTGCCCTGGTGTGTAGTCCAGTGCGGGAGGAGGAGAGCGCATGACCTACGACCGACTGGTGTGCGCCAACTGCGCGGCCCCGGTCGCCGAGGGCCGTTGCCCCGTCTGCCGCGCGAACCGGGAGCGGCTGACCCCGCAGGGTCCGTCGCCCGCGATGCTGCTGACGCTGGCGATCGCACTGCTGGCCGCGATCGCGCTGCTCGCCGTGGTCCGTACGGCCTAGGAGCGGTCTTCAGGGACCCCACCCGGACGCCATGAGCCGCCGGACGTGAAGGAAGGGCCGGGGAGAGTCTTCCCCGGCCCTTCCTCATGCCCTGGGCGCCTCGCGTACGCGTGCGGGGCCCGGCGCGTCGGGTCAGACGGCGGCGCGTCCGCCGCCGACCAGGCGCGGCAGCATACGGAAGCCGATGCCACCGGCGATCATCGTCGCGGCGCCGATGACCAGGAACGAGGTCTCGGCGGCGCCGGTCTCGGCCAGCTCCTCCTTGGCCTCACCCTGCTGCACGGGCTGCGAGCCGGCGTCGTTGGTGCCGGTGTTGCCGTTGCCGGAGTCGACGCACTCGGCGCCGTCGAGGTCGACGGTGCAGGTGCCGGGTCCGGCGGAGTCGTCACCGTCGTCGGTGGCCGGAGAGTCCGTCGTGCCGGGACCGGGCTCGGTGGTGGGGCCGGTGCCCGGACCGGTGGTGGGGCCGGTGGTGCCGCTGGTGCCCGGCTCCTTGGTGGGCTCGGTGGTGGGGCCGGTGGTCGGGCCGGTGGTGGGCTCGGTCGTCGGCTCGGTGGTGGGCTCCGTCGTCGGCTCCGTCGTCGGCTCCTTGGTCGGCTCCTTGGTGGGCTCCGTCGTCGGTTCCGTCGTGGGCTCGGTCGTCGGCTCCTTGGTCGGCTCCGTCGTCGGCTCGGTGGTGGGCTCCGTCGTCGGCTTCGTCGGCGTCGGCTCCGGCGTCTCGCAACCGGCTCCGCCGGGCATGCAGGTCTCCGTCGGCTCCGGCGAGTCGCCGAAGGCACCCACGGCCTGTGCGGCACCGGCCGCGGTGAGCGACGCACCGGCCGCGATCACCGCGCCGGCCGCGATGCGCGCGATACGGATCCGCATCTGCTTGGTCATCTGGCTGCTACCCCCAGTAGCTCATCTCGTCATGGGGCAGCGCTCGGGGCACGGGTCAGGGGCGGCTCTCTGCTGGACCGGCCCCCGTGCGCACGCGCCCCGGAAAAGCGCATGCCGATGGGCCACCCTTCCTACTTTCGGATAAGGCGTCAAGGTCGTTGCGCGTGCGATGCCCGATAGGTCACCACCTGCCCCGCATACGGGGATGCAACTGTGACGTAGACCGTGAACTACCGGGTGCGCGGGGCCGGTTACCTTGTCGACAAAGCTCCCTCTCGCCCCCTCTTTCGCTTGCGTCAGCGAATCGGTGGCGGTGCGGAAGCACCGGGAGGGAAAGGAACCGGCCCCGCACCGGAAAGGGTGCGGGGCCGGACACGAGCCGTCGTGCGGCTTACTTCTCCTGCTGCTTGCGCCAGCGGATGCCCGCTTCGAGGAAGCCGTCGATCTCGCCGTCGAGGACGGACTGCGGGTTGCCGACCTCGAACTCGGTGCGCAGGTCCTTGACCATCTGGTACGGGTGCAGGACGTACGAACGCATCTGGTTGCCCCAGGAGCTGCCGCTGTCCTTGAGGGCGTCCATCCGGGCCCGCTCCTCCTGGCGCTGCCGCTCCAGAAGCTTGGCCTGGAGCACGTTCATCGCACTGGCCTTGTTCTGGATCTGCGAGCGCTCGTTCTGGCAGGAGACCACGATGCCGGTCGGAAGGTGCGTGATGCGCACGGCCGAGTCGGTCGTGTTGACGCCCTGGCCGCCGGGGCCCGACGCGCGGTAGACGTCCACGCGCAGGTCGGACTCCTCGATCTCCACGTGGTCGGAGGACTCGACGACCGGCAGGATCTCGACACCGGCGAAGGAGGTCTGGCGACGCCCCTGGTTGTCGAAGGGCGAGATGCGGACGAGCCGGTGGGTGCCCTGCTCGACCGAGAGCGTGCCGTAGGCGTACGGCGCCTTCACCACGAAGGTGGTCGACTTGATGCCGGCCTCTTCGGCGTACGAGGTCTCGTAGATCTCCGTCGAGTAGCCGTGGCGCTCGGCCCAGCGCAGGTACATGCGCTGGAGCCGCTCGGCGAAGTCGGATGCGTCGACGCCGCCGGCCTCGGCCCGGATGTTGACCAGGGCCTCGCGCTCGTCGTACTCGCCGGAGAGGAGGGTGCGGACCTCCATCTCGTCGAGGGCCTTGCGGACGGAGACCAGCTCCGTCTCGGCCTCGGCGAGGGTGTCCGGGTCGTCCATCTCCTCGGCGAGCTCGAAGAGCACCCCGAGGTCGTCGATGCGCCCGCGCAGCGTCTCGGCCTTGCGGACCTCGGCCTGGAGGTGCGAAAGCTTGCTCGTGATCTTCTGCGCCGCCTCCGGGTCGTCCCACAGGGACGGGGCCGCGGCCTGCTCTTCGAGCACGGCGATGTCGGCCCTCAGCTTCTCGAGGTCCAGGACGGCCTCGATCGACCCCATGGTCGAGGAGAGGGACTTCAGCTCTTCGGATACATCGACGACTGCCACGCGTCCAGCGTAACGGCTCCGGGCCGGGAGCCGAACCTTTGGCCGTCGGGGCGGTCGGAAGCGTCCCGACGACGCCCTTGTCGGCGTCCCTACGGCAGGGAGGACCGCCGGGTGTCCTGCGGCGGGGTGTCCCCGCCCCCGGAGACCGCGAGGTAACCGCCGACGCCGAGGGCGCCCACGACCACGACCGTCGCCACCGCGAAGGTGATCCGGCGCTTGCGGACGGTGCCCGACTTGTGGCGGGCCGAGCCGGGGCGCCGGGCACCGGCGGGGCGGGGCGCGCGGGCGGTGCCGAGGGGGCCGCCGGACAGCTCGTCGGGGGCGGGGACCCGCATGGAGGTGTGGGTGTCGCGGTGGGAGTCGGCGGACGAGCCGGGGACGAGCGGGACGGCGGAGCGGCGCGGCGCGGCTTCGGCGCCCCCGGCGGTGGCGTAGGCGTCCTCCTCGTACGGCTCCGCCGCCGGTTCCGCGCCGGGCTCGTCCACGTCGAGCGGCGGGATGCCCTTGAGCGTCGGCAGGACGTCCTTGAGGCGGGCGGCCAGCTCCGAGGCGCGCAGCCGGGAGGCGGGGGCCTTGGCCAGGCACTGCACGACCAGCTGCCACAGCTCCTCGGGGATGCCGGGGAGCGGGACGACGGTCTCGGTGACATGGCGGCGCAGGACGGCGCCGGGGTGGCCGCCGCCGAACGGGGTGAAGCCTGCGAGCAGCTCGTAGAGGACGGTCGCGAGGGCGTAGATGTCGACGGCGGCGCGCGGCGGGAGGCCCTCGACGATCTCGGGGGCGAGGTAGTCGGGGGTGCCGATGATCCGGGTGGCCTTGGTACGGCCGGGGGTGTCGATCAGCTTGGCGACGCCGAAGTCGGTGAGGAGGGCGGGGTGGGCGCCGCCGGGGCCGAGGGGTCCCTCCATGTCGAGCAGGATGTTCTCGGGCTTGACGTCCCGGTGGACGATCCCGGCGGCGTGCGCGGCGGCGAGGGCGTCGGCGACGTCGGCGACGATGGCGACGGCCGCCTCGGGGGCGAGCCGTCGCTCCCGGTCGAGGCGGGTGCGCAGGTCGGTGCCGCGGACCAGGTCCATGACGAGGGCCAGGTCGTTGCCGTCGACGACGAGGTCGCGGACCTTGACCACATGGGGGTGGTCGAGGCCGAGCAGGGCGGTGCGTTCCTGGACGAAGCGGCCGACGAGTTCCTGGTCGGAGGCAAGGTCCTCGCGCAGGAGTTTGACGGCGACGGGTCCTTCGGGTCCCTCGCCGAGCCACACCGTTCCGGCGCTGCCCCGGCCCAGGATCTGGTGGGTGGTGTAGCGGCTGCCGATGTTCCGTGCCAAGACTGCTCCCTCAGCGGCTGCGGTTCACGCCCAACGTACGCGTCCCCGGCCGCCGGACTCGACTTCCGAGGGGAAATCACCCCTCGGAAGTCGATAAATCGGCACTGTGACGGTCTCAGCCGCCGTTGGTGGTGACGGAGCCGGTGCTGTCGACGAGCTTGGAGGCCCAGTCGGCGATGGAGGAGATGCCGTCGCCGATGGCCTCCCAGTACCCCTTGCCCTGGGCGACCCAGTCCTGGAGCGGGGTCAGCTCCCAGACGAGCCAGCCGACGACCACGAACAGGACGATCATGATCAGACAGCCCTTGAGGCAGCCGAGACCGGGGATGTGCACCGGGTTGGCGCCGCGCTGACGCGGTGGGCGCGGCTCGCGGGGCGCGGGGGCCTGGGGCGGCGGCTGGGGCGGGGTGTACTGCTGCTGCGGGGGCGCCGCGTACTGCTGGGGGGCGGGCGGCGGCGGCGCGTACTGCTGCGGCGGGGGCTGCGGCGGGTACTGCTGGGGCGCGGGGCGCTGCGGGGGGTAGGGCTGCGGGGGCTGGTTCTGCCGGTACTGGCCGCCCTGCGGGCCCTGCTGTCCGTGCTGGCCGTGCTGGCCCTGCTGCTGTCCCTGCTGCCCCTGCTGGCCGTACGGGGCACCCTGCTGCTGTCCGTACGCGCCCTGCGGGCCCTGGCCCTGGCCCTGGCGGCCGTACGGGTCGGGCTGCGGGGGGCCGGGCTGGCGCTGGGGGCGGTCGCGCCCTTGGCGTCGTCGTCGGACGAGCCGGGGAGGAGACCGGCGGACCAGAGGTAGCCGATCCCGCCCGCGACGGCGAGCACGAGGACGACGACCAGGGCGACGATCC